>CAJQNO010000126.1 GCA_905479745.1 uncultured Flavobacteriaceae bacterium
GATGGCACCCCGGTTTTTTAAAAACTCAGGCAATAATCTCGAGGAAGTTGACCAACCAAATGAACTACCCAAGGGTTTGTGGCAAGCAATTATACCGTTCGATATTGACGACGATGGCGATACAGATTATCTTCTTGGTAATTGGGGACTGAACTCCAAGTTTACCGGCTCAGAAGAATTTCCTATGATCATGTATTACGATGATTTTGATGATAATGGAACTACCGAAACTGTGTTAGCTACCTATAAGAATGGAGACTATTATCCTTTAATGGGTTTAAACGAATTATCCTCTCAAATGAATTTTCTTCGGAAAAAATTTACCACCTTCAGATCATTTGCCGGGAAGACTATGAAAGAGATCTTTGGGGAAGAAGCATTATCGAAAGCTAAAAGGTTTGAAGTAAGTACACTAGCCTCTGGATTCTTGCGAAATAACAACAATAGCTTTACTTTTACTGCGTTTCCGGAAATGTTACAAACAGCACCGATCACCGCCTTCGAAAGATTCGATTTTTATGGAGATGGTTATGAAAGTGTACTGGCAGGAGGAAACTATTTTGGCGTAATTCCGTTTCACGGACGTTATGATGGTTTTCCCGGGGCGTTGATACGATCTGAAAAAAATATTTCACTCTCAAATACCCTCGGACTGGACATGTCTATGCGTTCGGTGCGACATCTGAAAGTGATACAACATAACGACAAACCTTATTTACTGGTATTAAACAATAATGACAATGCTGTTCTCTATGAAATTAAACGATAACATAATCCCCATTCGAGTATTCACCTTCCTTCTGGTCTTATTTTTTCTGAATTCCTGCAAACAAGACCCTTCGAAAGTTAGTACGGCCAATCTTCAGAATGTTGAAATTAACGCAAAAGACTACCAGAATGCTGTAGATCGGGTTACAGAGATCATGATCCATGATATTTTTTCACCACCACAAGCGAGCAGGATTTATGCCTATCCTAATATAGCAGCGTATGAGATCGTTGCACAAAACGACCCTTCCTATAAAAGCCTCGCAGGACAGGTAACCGACCTTACCAATATCCCCACAACAACAGATTCGCTTGTTAATTACCCCATGGCAGCGATGATAGCCCATATGGATCTTAGTAAGAGCCTGGTATTTTCGGAAGAAAAGATGACTGCCTACAGCGATAGTTTATACGATATTTGGAGTGAGAAAAACAAACCTCAGTTTGATGCCTCCATGAATTACGCCATGGAAGTGGTTGACCACATGAAGGAGTGGATAGGAAAAGATAACTATAAGCAAACTCGTACCATGTCTAAATTTACAGTAGACATCGATGATCCTTCGCGATGGCAACCCACACCGCCTGCCTATATGGATGGTATCGAGCCTCACTGGAACAAGATAAGACCCCTGGTGCTGGATTCTGCTTCACAATTTAAACCAGAGCCACCTCCGGCATTCTCCCTGGAAAAAAACAGTGATTTCTTTAAAGAATTAAAGGAAGTATACGATGTAAGTGAAGACATTACCAATAAAGGAGATGAGTCTGAAGAAGTGGAGATCGCCCAGTTCTGGGACTGTAACCCTTACGTATCTGTTACTCGAGGCCACTTGATGTTCGCCACTAAAAAGATAACCCCGGGAGCACACTGGATGGGTATCACGGAGATCGCCTGTAAGGATACAGAAGCTAATTTCAACGAGACCGTATATGCCTACACTAAAAGTTCGATAGCAATGTTCGATGCTTTTATTAGTTGCTGGGATGAAAAATACAGATCTAATCTAATAAGACCCGAAACACTTATCAACCAACATATTGACGAAAACTGGAAACCCATATTACAAACACCTCCCTTTCCCGAATATGTTAGTGGACATTCGGTAGTTTCAGGGGCGGCTTCAACTGTTTTAACCGATATCTTCGGGGATAATTTTAGTTTTATGGACGACACCGAATTACCATTCGGACTCCCGGTTCGCGGTTTCGATTCCTTTAATAAGGCTGCGGAAGAAGCCGCAGTAAGTCGTTTGTATGGAGGTATTCATTATCGCGCAGCAATCGATGAAGGATTAACTCAAGGCCGACTGGTTGGACAATGGGTGGTCGAGAACCTTCAAATGAAACAATAGCATGAATCGCTGGCTAAAGTGGTTCGTTGTAATTGGCATTATATGTTTGGGAATCTGGTATTTTCTTCTGAAGGATTATCAATATCAGGTTTCGTTTAACACAAATGAACCTCCGGCAGTGATGTTTAAACACATCCTGGATTGGGATTCGTACAAGCGCGACAACGAAGAGATTTCGTTGATCGAAAAGCAAAAATATTCGGAAATAGTTCAAAGCCTGAACTACGGCGATTCTTCCTTCGTTTATAAATGGAGATTGAAAAGAAACCCGGATGGTGGTACCAAAATTACTGCCTATATCAGTGACACCAAGAACAAATTCATACAGCAGCTAAGCGTACCTTTTGGAGCCAACGATTTTGTTCATCGGAGCATAAAAAACGTGAAGGATGTGGCCAACGCACAAAAATTAATCGCCGAAACTTACAATGTGCACAGTATCTCCGATACCACAATTCAGCAAAAATATTGCGCCTATCTACCCCTGCGATCTTCAATTAACGATAAAGCTCCTGCCATGTTACAAGGTATCGCCCTGATCATGGAATACATAAAAGGAAATGAGATCGAATTGACCGGCGACCCTTTTCTTCAGGTAACCGAATGGGATGAAGAACAGGAAATGATAAGTTTTGATTTTTGTTTTCCTATAAGACAAATGGATTCGATGCCACCGCATCCCTCAGTTCTTCTTAAAACTACCGAAACAGTAGAAGGAATCAAAGCCGAATTCAACGGAAATTATCGCGATTCGGAGGTCGCCTGGTATTATCTCCTGGATCACGCCAATGAAAAGGGTATTGATGTTATATCAAAGCCGCTTGAAATTTACCAAAACGACCCACATGCCGGGGGCGATCCTTTAACCTGGAAAGCACAGGTTTTCTTACCTTTAAATGATTAATATTATTGTTATGAAAAGAACTTTTTTCACGCTTATATGTTCGATCGCGCTAGCGGCTGTTTTCTTTAGCTGTTCTTCAGATCAGATCACTACCTCGGTAACTTCACCAAACGGAAATATAGAAGTTAATTTTATTTTATCTGAAAGCGGACAACCGGCATATATAGTGACGCACAAAAACGAAAAGGTGATAGACACTTCGTTTATGAGTTTCGATTTTAAAGATATCCCTTCGCTTAAAGACGGCTTCGAACTACTCTCTTCCAGTCTGCGAACCATAGATACGAGCTGGGAAATGCCTTGGGGAGAGCAAACTATTGTAAAGGACAATTACAATGAACTAACATTCAATCTCAAAGAGAAAAGTGAGTTGGGGCGTAACCTCAATATCTGTTTCAGGGTTTATAACGACGGATTAGGATTTCGGTATGAGATCCCCACAATGGAAGGTGTAACTGAAATACTCATTACAGACGAAAACACAGAATTCAACCTAACCGGCGATCATAAAGTATGGTGGATACCAGGCGACTGGGATATCTACGAACATTTATACAACGAGACTCCATTCTCTGAAATTGATGCTCTTTCGAAAAGAGATCACCCTAACCTCAACGCCTCCTATATTCCCGAAAATGCAGTAAATACGCCTGTGACCATGAAAAGTAACACAGGACTTTATCTTAGTTTTCACGAAGCCGATCTCACCAATTATGCAGGAATGACCTTGAAGGTAGATCCCAACAATTTGAAGATGCAAAGTGAATTGGTTGGTTCGGAAAGATTAGGTGGAAAGGCAAAAGTTAGCCTTCCTTTTAACACGCCCTGGCGTACCATTCAGATCGCGGAGCGTGCAGGAGATCTAATAGAATCCAACCTAATTATAAACCTCAATGATCCAAATGCCATTGGAGATGTGAGCTATTTCACCCCTATGAAATATGTGGGGATCTGGTGGGAAATGCATATAGGCAAATCTACCTGGGATCTCGAAGGGACTCAGGATATGAATACGTATACAGAAGGAAAACGTGGCTCGAGCCGGCATGGAGCAACTACCGAAAATGCAAAGAAATATATTGATTTTGCTGCGGCCAATGGTATTAAAGGCCTGTTGGTTGAAGGCTGGAACACCGGTTGGGATCAATGGATCAATACCGAAGACAGAGAAGGTGTGTTCGATTTTATGACCCCTTACCCCGATTATAACTTTGCCGAAGTAATGGCCTATGCAAAGGAAAAAGGCGTAGAAGTGATCATGCATCACGAAACTTCCGCTGCCCCGCGTACCTATGAAAAGCAAATGGAGGTAGCGTATAATTTCATGAAGGAAAATGGTATGAATTCGGTGAAGACAGGCTACGTAGGAAAGATCATTCCAAAAGGGGAATATCACCACGGACAATGGATGGTGAACCACTACCAAAAAGTACTGGAAGAGGCGGCCGCTAAGAAAATAGCCATCAATGCTCACGAACCAATAAAAGATACAGGGAAACGCAGAACATACCCCAATGCCATATCAAGGGAAGGATTGAGAGGACAGGAATTCAACGCCTGGGCAACAGATGGTGGAAACCCACCCGATCATATCGCAACAGTAGCCTTTACACGCATGCTCTCCGGCCCTATCGATTTTACCCCCGGCGTGTTTAATATTAAATTCGACGAGTATAAAAAGAGCAACCAGGTAAATACTACCCTCGCACATCAGCTTGCCCTTTACGTGGTAATTTACAGCCCTATACAAATGGCCTGCGACCTGCCCGAACATTATATGATCGACGGGAAGATTCATCCGGCCTTTCAATTTATAACGGATGTAGGTGTAGATTGGGAAACCTCTAAAGTGCTCGATGGGGAAATAGGCGATTATGTAGTGATTGCACGAAAAGAAAAAGGCAGTGCGAATTGGTTTGTAGGAGGAGTTACCGATGAAAACAGTAGAAAACTAAGTGTGAATTTCGATTTTCTGGATGACGATACAGTCTATGAAGTTACCCTTTATAAGGATGCCACAGAGGCACACTATAACACCAATCCCGAAGCTTATGTGATTGAAAAAATGGATTTCAGAAAAGGAGAAAAACTGGACATCGACCTCGCGCCGGGTGGCGGATTCGCAATTAGCCTGATCAGGAAATAGATGAAAAAAAATTCAGCCATACATAATGATGCTGTGAACCTCCTCCACCGGCTCTGTACTAACGACGGAATATTAGCCAGTACGATTGAAGCCGATAACTACAAGAGGATCTGGGCCCGCGATAGTATAGTATGTGGGCTCGCGGGCATATTATTGGACGATCCGGTGATTCTTAATGGGTTAAAGAATTCGTTGCTCACTCTTTCCCGTGGGCAGCACAGACTGGGTATGATCCCCTCGAATGTTCTTCCCGGGGATGCTAAAGATATTTCCTTCGGAAGCCTGGCCGGAAGGATAGATGCCAATACATGGTTTATCATCGGCAGTTGCCTTTATTTCTTAAATACTGAAGACAATGAAACCTGGAAAGAACTTCAACCGGCTGTTCAAAAATGCAGGACCTTTTTAAATACGGTAGAGTTTAACGACAGAGGCTGGACCTATACTCCTTTAAGTGGTAACTGGGCCGATGAGTACCCGGTGCACGGATATACCCTTTATGACAATTGTCTCCGCCTTTGGGGAGAAAAACTATGGACTAAGATAACCGGAGAATCATTTACCGGATACGACGAATTAGTAGAAAAAACCCGCTTGAATTTCTGGCCCACCCATAATACCGATCCTCGAACTGTGTACCACACTACTGCCTATAACCAGGCACTGGAAAATAAAATAATGCATTATGCAGCCTTTATTTTGCCGGGTATGTACGACTTAAGATTTGATGCAGCCGGTAATGCCCTAGCCCATCTAATCTTCGAGCCGGATGCGAATAAGAAAGAAACAACAAAAACTTTTTTGTCTCAACTTAGCAGCGAAGTAGGAAGACCGGCGATACCGGCATTCTGGCCAATGGTCACTAAAAAAAGTACCGATTGGAATTTACTGGCTGGTAACTATTCGTTCGAATTTAAAAATGATCCGGGCTATTTCCACAACGGAGGCATCTGGCCGGTATGGATGGGACTGTACTGTCTGGGATTAAGTAAAATTGGATTAAAGAAGGAGGTTGACCAAATATGTTCGGAATTCGAAAAAATGGTTTCAACTTCCCAAAATTGGAACTTTCAAGAGTATTTCAATGCGGTCGATTTCCATCCCGGTGGTAAAACAGAAATGGGCTACACAGCTTCGGGAATAGTGTTCATGAATTCGGCTTTAAACAACCCCGAATTTACGCTATGCTTAAAGCTGTAACCCGGACTCTTTATATCGATAACGATTTCGTTGCCGATTCGGTAATTATTTAACAGGTTGTTCTGCAATTTGCTAAAATTTGCAGATATTACAGTGTCTAAATAATCAATTTAGCATTTCAGTTTAAAACGCTAATACTTCATTTATGAGTACTGTATTCAAGCCGAGGCTTTCATTCTGGCAAATTCTAAATATGAACGTTGGATTCCTCGGAATTCAGTATAGCTTTGGCTTACAACAAACAGCAATCAATCCCATCTTTCTTTACCTGGGAGCTTCAGAAGATATGCTACCTATTTTAAATATTGCAGGCCCGGTAACAGGTTTGATCGTGCAGCCGATCATTGGTGCTATGAGCGATAAAACCTGGTCGGCACGCTGGGGGAGACGAAAACCTTATTTTTTGATCGGTGCCCTTATGGGAAGTTTGTGTCTATTTGCGTTTCCTCATAGCCCGGTATTATGGTTTGCGGTTGGTTTGCTATGGATACTCGATGTAGGGAATAATATGGCGATGGAGCCGTACAGAGCCTTTGTTGGAGACAAGCTGCCGGAACGACAATTAAGCCTGGGATATCAGATGCAGAGTCTATTTGTAGGCGCCGGAATATTACTTGCCAATGGTTCTATCGTTTTATTTCAGTATCTCTTTGGAGGAACTTCGGTTGAAGAAGCGGGTACAATTCCGCAATGGTTATACTATTCCTTTTACATAGGGGCATTTCTATCTTTAACCACCATTTTATATTCCGTATTAAAAACGCCCGAGATCCCTCCTTCTGAAGAGGAAATGGAAGAGATAAATCGACTCAAGGGATTATCCCTAGGAAAACGAATTGCGAAACCTTTTATTGAAATTATAGCTGCCATAAAGGAAATGCCGAGGTTTATGTGGAAAATAGGCGCCGTATATCTGTTCCAATGGTACGCTTTGTTTATTTACTGGCAGTTCACAACGCCACTTTTTATGAAAACTATGGGGTATAACACCTCCGAAGCAGCATCTCAGGCAGCTAAAATGAGTCTCACCTACAATACGGTTACCCTACTGGTAGCCCTGGCCCTCGTGCCATTAACATTGCGTTTTGGTGGGAAAAAGATCTATGCAATTAGCTTACTAGGTACCGCATTGGCCTTATTTACCATTCCTTATATCTCCGATCCTTATATGGTATTAGTACCCATGATATTATTTGGTATAGGATGGGCCGCCATGATGGGAATACCTTATACCATGGTATCTAAGGTAGTTCCTCAGGAAAGACGGGGTGTTTATATGGGAATCCTCAATATGATGATCGTTATCCCAATGTTCATTCAAACCCTCAGCTTTGGTTCTATCTATAAATATTTACTAGGAAACAATGCAATAAATGCAATGCTGTTTGCCGGTGTATTCTTTGCTATTGCAGCTGTTCTGGCCCTGCGACTCAATGTTAAAAAAGCTAAAATGGCATGAAAAATCTAGGTATTAAAATATCCATATTCGTCAATTATTTTGTCTTTGCTATTTTACTAAATAGTGTTGGGATTGTGATCGCCCGGTCCATTGAAGTATATCAGGTCTCAGAATCTGAAGCTTCCTTACTTGAAGCATTTAAGGACCTTCCTATTGCGGTTGTCTCTTTTCTTGTAGCATCTTTTTTGCCAAGATTTGGATACAAACGAGCTATGTTGGTTGCCTTAATCATAGTTTTGTTTGGATGTCTGGGAATGTATTTTGGAAACTCGTTTGCTACGGCGAAGATACTGTTTCTAACTATTGGTGTAAGTTTCGCACTTATAAAGCTATCGGTGTACACCCTTATTGGGATCATCACGGAAACACCACAACAACACTCGGCTTTAATGAGTTCGGTTGAAGGTTTTTTTATGGTTGGGATCGCAAGCGCGTATTTTATATTCCCTTTATTTTTCAGTGATACGGATCCAAATGGCTGGATTAGGGTATATCCTGCACTTTGCGTTTTAATAGTCATTTCTTTTTTACTATTATTATTTTCAAAATTAAACGTTCCTATAGAAACGTCTGGGAACAATTTAAAAGAGGATATAAAAAACTCCGTCGGTTTATTGGCACTCCCTTTAGTATTGGTTTTCATATTCTCGGCATTCTTTTTCGTAATGATCGAACAGGGAATTATGACCTGGTTACCTAGATTTAATGAAAAGATATTTTCTTTTTCGCCAAAGTTAAGTGTAAATATGGCGGCTATCCTTGCAATATCTCTTGCGCTAGGAAGGTTTATCGCCGGTTGGTTATCGAAAAAAATTCCTTGGGAGCGTATAATTATAGTCTGTTCTGTACTTTCTATCGGAATTCTACTGGCAGTTCTTCCACAATTGAAAACCGACGGGGAAACACTTATGGTCAGTTCGATTACCATGGTACCTTTCCTCGGATTTGTTTTACCACTTATTGGGCTTTTTATCGCGCCAATTTATCCACTTCTGAATAGTACAGTACTGAGTCATTTACCAAAAAGTCTTCATTCTCCAAT
The DNA here is from genome assembly GCA_905479745.1 of uncultured Flavobacteriaceae bacterium. Lineage (GTDB taxonomy): Bacteria > Bacteroidota > Bacteroidia > Flavobacteriales > Flavobacteriaceae > Pukyongia. Next base: position 8,875 of record CAJQNO010000126.1, read on the forward strand.
GTCCGGGTTAATTATAATATTTTCAGCTCTCGGCGGTACACTGGGATCCAGAATAGTGGGTGAGTTATTTGAACGAATAGGAGGAGCAAAAGCGTTTTACTTTCTTATTATACCCATCGTCTTATTAATCGTTTCTGTTATTTTCATTAAAAGACTTATTACAAAACGAGAAGCTTCTAATCCACAATGACCTTCAAGCTAGACATAGAAGCCACTCTGAAAAAACTCCTGGCTCAGGAGGATACCGATAATGACAAAAAAATAACTGTTGAAGATCAGGGGCCTAAGTCTTTTACGATCATTTCTGAAGATGGACACCAACATACACTCGATGGAACCTATCATCTCTCCAATCTCTTGCAGGAACTCATTCTGGCCAAGGAAAATGGTGATACAGTCGCTTCTATTAGTCTTGATCATCTGGAAGAACCACCTGTAAAGAGAATTTCCAGGATGATACGGGAATACTACTGGAATGGCCTAACCCGCACCATGGATGCTTCGGGGATCGAATCCCTGCTCAAGGATTCTAAGAATGAAACCCTGGGCGAGATCGCTGTTCTGATCGTATATGTACCTTACCACGACGAGCAGGCCTATTCCTATTATTCAGAATTACAAAAAAAATTACCCCTGGAAGTAGTTCGCCTACCGGAAATTATCAGCCCGAAGTATGTGAGAGGCCTGAACGACAAACCAGGGATACTGTCTCTAAAACTCGAACTGGTAAATGGCGAAATAAAAGGGGTGCCTTTTGTTGTTCCCGGCGGACGATTCAACGAGATGTACGGATGGGATAGTTATTTCGAATCGATCGGTCTTATCCTGGATGGCCGAATTGACCTGGCCAAAGCAATGGCCGATAACTTTCAATACGAGATCGAGCATTACGGAAAGATATTAAATGCCAATCGATCGTACTATTTAACCCGAACTCAACCTCCCTTCTACTCTAGTTTAATTTCTGAAGTCTATAATAAGACTCAAGACAAATCCTGGTTGGAGAGTCATTTAAAAACTGCCATTCGCGAATATGAAACCGTATGGATGGTACCGGGAAAACGGCTCACAGGTTTTAAACTCAATCGATATCTGGCCGAAGGCCTGGGTAAACCACCAGAGGCGGAGGCAGGACACTTTAATCATGTATTTGCCGGTTATGCCAGGGAAGCAGGAATGAGTATTCAAGAATACGAGAAGGCTTATTCGAAAGGGGAAATAAAAAACCCGGAGCTTGACAGGTATTTTGTCCATGACAGAAGTGTTCGGGAGTCGGGGCATGATACTTCGTATCGCCTGGAAGGAATTTGTGCCGATATTATCCCGGTAGAGTTAAATGCCTTTCTTTATAAATACGAAACAGATTTTGCCGAATTGATTAAAATTGAATTTAACAACAGCTTCAATTACAACGGTAAAAATTACACCTCCGAATATTGGGAGCATAAGGCTTCGGAAAGAAAAGAACTGATGGATTCCTTGCTCTGGAATGCTATTGAAGGTATGTATTTCGATTTCAATATTGCGACAGGTGAAAAAACCGAATTTATGTCGGCTACACTATTTACCCCACTCTGGGCAGGGATATGTGATGCAGAACAAGCGGCTTCTTCGGTAAAAAACGGAATTGCCCTTCTGAAGGAAAAAGGCGGCATTGCATCCTGCGATAAAGCCAGCCGGGGTGCTATTAGCGAACATCGTCCTCAGAAACAATGGGACTACCCCAACGGATGGGCACCCCACCAAATGATGATCTGGAAAGGTTTGAAACAATATGGATTTGAAAAGGAATTGCAGGAACTCGTTTATCGCTGGCTATATATGATCACAAGAAATGCGGTAGATTACAATGGGACCATCCCGGAGAAATACGATGTGGTAATTGCCACCCATAAGGTGTTTGCCGAATATGGGAATGTGGGGACCGAATTTCAATATATCACCAAAGAAGGCTTTGGGTGGATGAATGCCTCATTTCAATATGGCGTATCACTCTTAAATGAAGGATTGCTTAAAAATTTAAATGATCTGGTTCCCCCGGAACAACTCTTTTAATTGGTTAAAATGAACAACAGACCTATTGATATTATTTGTATTGGTGAATCTCTTATAGATTTTATTGGCACACAGCCCGAGCATCCAATACATCAAATTAAGGATTATCACCGGTATCTCGGCGGATCTCCTACCAATGTGGCGATGAATATGGCCAGACTCGGACTGAACGTGGAAATGATCTCCACGGTTGGAGATGATGGGTTTGGCGAATATATCCGTGAACGACTCACCGAAAACGGAGTTGAACATGATGGGATTAGAAAATCAAATGCTATTCCCACTACGGTCATATTTGTTTCGAGAACAGTGGCAACGCCTGAATTTGTTGCCCTTAGAGGGGCAGATGCCGAAATTCTACCGGTCCAGATCACTGATGAAAAGCTAAAACAAACAAAAATATTTCATACATCCTGTTTTGCCCTAAGCCGTCAGCCAGCACGGGGTACCATACTCGATGCGGCCGAAAGGGCTGCCAACCTGGGATGCCAGTTAAGTATCGATATAAATTATTCTGAACAGATTTGGCCCAATACCCGGGAGGCGAAGTTGGCTATAACGAGGTATTGTAGTTATAACCCCATTGTGAAAGTGAGTCAGGATGACGTAGACAGGTTGTTCGGGGAAGGAATGAGTCACGAACAAATATTTAACTATCTTCATGATCTTGGTGTGGATCTGGTATGCCTAACCCTGGGAAAAGATGGCGCAAAACTAAGCGAACGTAATCATCCCGTCCTGGAGCTATCGGCACTGAAAGTTGAAAAGATCATGGATGCTACAGGAGCCGGAGATGCCTTTTGGTCGGGGTTTTTATTCGCGTGGCTAAAAGGAAAACCTAAACAGAAATGTATGGAAGCGGCCCTGCAAATGGCTGCCATTAAATTGCAGAACGTGGGACGAATACCAGATTATGCCGATGTGATCTCTGATGTTTTAAAAATCTAATAGCAAACATATAGAACTTATGACCATTATTACTTTTTTGGCTTTTACCATACTCGTTGGAGTTATTTCGTATTTCGCTACTCGAAAGACCGATGAACAAAGTTCAGACGGTTACTTCCTTGGTGGTAGAAGTCTAACCGCTGTTGTGATCGCCGGATCATTACTCCTAACCAATTTATCTACCGAACAAATTGTTGGTCTCAACGGGCAGTCGTATACGGAGGGAATCCTAGTAATGGCCTGGGAAACTTTGGCCGCTATTGCCATTGTTGTAACGGCTATATTCTTACTTCCAAGATATCTGAAGGGTGGTATTACCACCGTCCCTCAATTTCTGGAACGACGATACGATAAAGGTACTAAGGCAATTACTTCGGGCCTGTTCCTGTCTGGTTATATGATCGTGCTTTTGCCAATAGTACTTTACTCCGGCGGACTGGCAATTAGCACTATGTTCAATGTTTCTGAAGCGTTTGGAATCTCCGATACCGCCGCTTTATGGGTCTGTGTTTGGGGTATAGGTATTGTAGGCTCGATCTATGCGATTTTCGGAGGGCTGAAAGCCGTTGCAGTATCAGACACAGTAAATGCTGTTGGCTTGCTTATTGGGGGGTTGATGATCCCTGTTTTCGGACTATGGGAAGTTGGAAATGGTAGTGTAAGTGCCGGGATCAATGAATTAATGACAACCCTACCCGAAAAGTTCGTGGCTGCCGGAGATAGCGAATCGTCTATCCCGTTTGGTACTATTTTCACGGGTATGATGTTAGTACAATTATTCTACTGGGGAACTAACCAGGCTATCATCCAGAGAGCCCTGGCGGCTAAAAATCTGAAGGAAGGACAAAAAGGTCTAATGCTTGCTGCATTTATAAAGATCCTGGGGCCGCTCATTGTTGTTCTCCCGGGGATTATTGCATTCTATTTATATGAAAGTGAGATCACCAATGCAGATCAGGCGTACCCTACCCTGGTGAGGGAGGTGCTGCCTGCTTCTCTCGTTGGTTTCTTTGCCGCTGTACTATTTGGTGCGATTTTGAGCTCATTTAACTCTGCCCTTAACAGTTCGGTAACTTTATTTGGTGTGGATATTTACAAGGAGTATATCAATAAGGAGGCCACCGAAAAAACCATTGTAAAAAAAGGTAAGCTCTTCGGAATCGTTCTGGCTGTAGCCTCTATGTTGATCGCCCCTTTTATCGCAAATGCTCCGGCCGGATTGTTTGGTTACCTTCAGGAAGTAAATGGCTGTTACAGTATACCCATACTAACCATTATAGTTGTTGGGTATTTAACCAAGCGTGTTCCCGCAATTGCGGCCAAGATCGCGATCTTGTCTGGTGTAATTCTATATACTATAAGTCAGTTTGTACTAGCACCCATGTATGGCGACAGCTATCCTCACTTTCTGCATGTGATGGCGATCTTATTTGTATTCAATATCCTGGTAATGCTCGTGATAGGGAAATTCTATCCGCGCACTACAGATTATGTTCAATTACATACGAAGCAAGTTGATATTACGAGTTGGAAATACGTGAAACCTGTGGGTCTTGCCATTGTGTTGATCGTAGTATTCACATATATTTACTTTCAGTAAAAATTATAATATATAATTCTAAAGATCCCGCAAAAGTTTTTTGCGGGATCTTGTTTTATTTTTAATTTTAATGAAACTAACTATCTTATATAAGCTATGCGATACCTCGCTTTCCTATTTTTTCTTCTTATTTCAGTAACTGTAGAATGTCAAATATTAAATGCCGAATCGCTTCGAAAAGTGACGGATACTTCAGGGTATTCCGGATCGATGAGTGCTTCGTTCGCAGTGAAGCGCAATGTAAATGACTTTCTTACCATTGGAAGTGATATCCATATTCAGTATAAAATGAATGACCACCTTATACTCTTTAAGAACGACGTGGCTTTTCAGAAGATAGAAGGTGAAAATTTCGACAACAGCCTTATTTCACATATTCGATACAATTACCGTTTTCATCCCAGAATGGCCTGGGAAATTTTTGTGCAGGGGCAATACAATAAAGTGAATCTAATCGATTTCAGAGGGCTTGTAGGTACAGGTCCGCGTATAAAATTAACTACTTCCGAGAAGTACAAATTCTATTTAGGATTACTCGCCATGTACGAACATGAAAACGTAATCGACGGGGTTACACCCACACAGAAGGATTTCAGGGCAAGCACTTATTTATCCTTCAGTCTATACCCTTCAGACCATGTTACGGTTATAAGCACAACTTATTATCAACCTCGAATCGATAAGTTTCACGACTATCGAATTTCGAGTATGAGCTCCCTACTGGTAGATTTGTTTAAAAATTTCGCACTAAAAACATCCTATACCTTTACCTATGATGCATTCCCGGCCATTGGCATCCCAAATTCCCAGTACGATTTTAGTACAGGTGTTACCTACAGTTTCGATTAGTAAATTGACGTTTGAACATAAGATACTGATATAGTGCCATCTAAATTCTTTCGTAAGCTTTTCCCTATTTTTTAGACTACTTCGCTATATTTACGAAGATGAAGGAAAACCTATAATTCTTTGTTTTCGTAACTATTAAAAATCAATTATGTCTTATTACGATCCTAAAGACCTGCGTAAGTTTGGAGATATCACTCAATGGAGTGAAGAACTTGGTACTAAATTCTTCGATTACTACGGAAAAGTATTTGAAGAAGGCGCTTTAACCGCCAGGGAAAAATCACTCATTGCTCTTGCCGTTTCTCATACCGAACAATGTCCATATTGTATAGATGCCTATACCAAGGATTCTCTGCAAAGGGGAGTCACCAAAGAGGAAATGATGGAAGCTATACACGTGGGGGCTGCAATTAAAAGTGGTGCCACCCTTGTACACGGGGTTATGATGATGAATAAGGTAAACAAACTAGACGGATAAGGTAAAAACCTCTTATGACGAAAATTAAAACCCAATCACTACACAAAAGACACAGCGACCTCGCCAAGGCAAACCGACAGCTTGAAATTCTCTCTAACGGAATATTTGGCGACGGCGAACTACCTACCTTCGCCCAAAAGATAAAAGAAAGCGGGCAATTCCCATTGCGACCCAATAAACTGGAGGTTTTACAGATCAATGTAGGCTATATGTGCAACCAGGTTTGCGAACACTGTCATGTGGACGCAGGACCCGACAGAAAGGAGATCATGACCTGGGAAACCATGGAGTTATGCCTGGATGTGATTAGAAACACCGGTGCCCACACTCTCGATCTTACGGGTGGAGCTCCGGAAATGAACCCCAATTTCAGAAGGTTCGTGGAAGAGGCAAGTAAAGCTGGTATAAAGGACTTTATAGTTAGGAGCAACCTTACTATCATCCGCGCAAATAAAAAATATCACGATCTGCCTCAGTTTTTTAAGGATCACAATGTGCATGTGGTGAGTTCGATGCCACACTGGACGCGTGGCAAAACCGATAAACAACGCGGAGATGGTGTCTTCGACGCCTCTATCCAGGCACTCAAAATGCTTAACGATGTAGGGTATG
>CAJQNO010000127.1 GCA_905479745.1 uncultured Flavobacteriaceae bacterium
ATTTTAGGAGTAGGCTGACCGGCTTTGCTAATGTGATCTTTGGCGATCGTAATTCTGGCCGGATCGATGTCGCAAATGCTGGTTACTGCTACATCTTTTCGCTGTAGCAGGTTTGATAAATGATTGGTGCCTCTAAGCCCAACACCAATAAGCCCTACGTTTAGTTTGTTAGAAGGGGCATTTACTGCACTATAGGTAAGTCCTGGTGCCAGTGTTAAACCGGCTCCAAGTAAAGTTGTTTTCTTTACAAAATCTCTCCGGGAACTCATTTGATAAACTGATTTATAATTTCTTAAAATTAGGTATTTTAAAACAGAGATCGATATTTCAATTTCGATAATTTCGTAACCATACACAATTATTGGAGCGTACAAATATGGAAGTATTAAGTAAAGATTTATCTTTATTCCCGACTACCACTTTTCTTATAAAAGCTGCACATAAAATAATTCAATGAGAGACTTTAAACCTAAATCGAATTACCTTCTAATTTTGCTTATTGGTGTCTCCTTAGCTGTAACTGGCTGTAAAGATCAACAGCAACCGAGCCCGGAAACTCTTGTAAATAAAAGCATTTCGGCACATGGGATGGATAAGCTCTACGGAAAACAGCTTCAGTTTAAATTTCGGGACAGGAAATACAGATTATATCGGGATAGTGTGAAATATGTTTACACCAGAATTACAGATGATAGCATAGAGGATGTGCTCCATAGTGTGGAAGGATTTAGCCGGTTTGTAAATGGAAATCCTATTCAGCTGGCCGATTCCATGGCTGTGAAGTACAGCTCTTCGGTGAATTCGGTGTTGTATTTTTTTCAGTTGCCTTTGGTGCTGAACGACCCCGCAGTTAGGAAGGATTATTTAGGAACCAGCATCATTAATAAATCCGAATACCATACGATAAAAGTAACTTTTGCCCAGGAGAGTGGTGGAGAAGATTTTGAAGATGAGTTCAGGTACTGGATCCATACAGGGACGCTGGAGATAGATTACCTTGCCTATTCATACCTTACCGATGGTGGGGGAATCCGATTCAGGGAAGCCTACAACAAACGTAGGCTGAATGGTATGTTAATTCAGGATTATCGCAATTATAAACCTCCCTCGCTGGATCTATCCCTGGATAGTTTACCTAAACTGTTCGAAAATGATAAACTACAATTGCTTTCCGTTATCGAAAATACCGATGTTGAATTTATCAACGACTAAGTCTTTTTCATTTCTAAAATAAATAAAATAGTAATTTTACATTCTTATTTTTTTGGCCCCGTAGTTCAAGGGATAGAATAGAAGTTTCCTAAACTTTAGATCCAGGTTCGAGTCCTGGCGGGGCTACAACGATCCATTCCCGCGTAAGCGGGATTTTCTTTTTCTGATAAATCTGAGCTTGCTCAGTAATTTATATGGAAAAAGAAAAAATCCACGAAGTGGAATGGATCGTTGGGTAAGAAAACATCTGCGGCAGGTCCAAGGAGCGAATGAAAAATGGGCTTTGCAGCGAAAAAATTATTCGGAAGTGTTTAAAATACTGCCCTGTAAATTCGAAAGCATTACATCGGTCATTTCCTTTAGGTCATAAGTATGCGCCCAGCCCCAATCTTCACGTGCCGGTGAATCGTCTATACTATTTGGCCACGAATCTGCAATAGCCTGCCTGAAGTCGGGTTCGTACACGATCTCGAATTCGGGGATATGCTTTTTAATACTTTCCGCCAGTTCTTCCGGAGCGAAGCTAATGGCTGCCAGATTATAACTGCTTCTAAGTTTAATCTCATGTGGTTTAGCCTCCATGATCCCGATGGTAGCATTGATAGCGTCATCAATAAACATCATTGGCAGGGTGGTTCCTTTGTCGAGAAATGAAATATATTTCTTGTGCTTTAGCGCCTTGTGATAGATCTCCACCGCATAGTCTGTGGTTCCACCTCCAGGTAGTGTTTTATAGCTGATCAATCCGGGATAACGGATGCTGCGTACATCCACACCAAATTTCTTGTGGTAATATTCACACCAGCGTTCACCGGTGAGTTTACTTATACCATACACAGTTGTTGGCTCGGCGATAGTGTGCTGCGGGGTGTTGATTTTCGGAGTAGTAGGTCCAAAGACCGCAATGCTCGAGGGCCAGAACACCTTTTCTATCTTGCCTTCCTTGGCGAGATTTAGCACGTTGAAAAGCGAGTTCATATTTAGGTTCCACGCCTTCATGGGAAATTTTTCTGCGGTTGCAGAAAGCATAGCTGCCATCAGGTAGACTTCAGAAATCTCATAATTGATCACTATATCTTCCAGGGCCTCGTAATCCATAGCATCGAGCACTTCAAAAGGCCCACCTTCCATTAATTCTGCATCCCCTTCCCTTATATCGCTTGCAATTACTTTGTGTGGGGCGTATATTCGACGGAGCCTTTCTGTAAGTTCGGTGCCAATCTGGCCACAGGCACCAATGATTAGGATTCGTTTCTTCATATTTAGAATTGAATTTACAGGGTAAATATATGGATAATAGCAGCTAGATCTTTTAAAAGTATATTAATGTTTTTTGAAGCAAGAAGATTTATATTTGCTGAACAATGAAGAATTTCCTCATAATCATTGCAATGGCAACTTTATCCCTGTGCACCTCCTGCGGGTCTTCCGAAGAAGAGCCTGTGCAGGACGATTTAATTGCCCATAATGCCAACAACCGATATGGAGATACTAATATCACCTTCCCGAAGTTTTCTCCTGAAGCGGAAGCCGAAATTTCCAATTGGTCTGTTTTCGATGATTTTCAAGATGAAATGAAATCTTTAAATGGTTCTACCATCTCCGAGATCAGGAACAAGACAGAGAGGTTGAAGTTATTTACCGATTCCCTTAGCAGGAAGATTCCTGAAATCCTGGCAACCCAGCCTATCACTTCTAGACTTCTCGTTGTGAGATCACGAGTGTATTTGCTCGATCAGGAAGCGAAAAAGTCGCGAGTAGACTCACTATCCATAGAAGAACACTTAAAAGAGTTAACTTCGGCAAGTATAAATTTCTATCGTCAGATCGATGAGAAATTCCATAAGGCCAGGATCGATCAGGAGCGTGAAGATGATGAAAAGAAAGAGCTGGAAAAGCAAAAGCAATTCCTGGATTCGGTATACCAGGCAGAACTTCGCGATCAGCAAAACTAGGACTGTAACAAATTATAATTTTTGATACTTATACATCAGGCGTTTACGCCTGAAACAATTAAAAACATAATCTTAAACAATGAAAACCAACTATTTTAAACCCCTGCTTGCCGCTATTTGTGTTGCTTTTGCAATGTCGGCTTGTGCAGACAAGGATGGCAAGATGGCCGGTAACGATGATGGACCTCATGGTCTAATCCTAGCCAATATGGATACCACGGTAAGCCCTAAAAATGATTTTTACAATTACGTAAACGGAACCTGGATGAAAAACACAGAGATCCCGGAGGACCAGGTAAGATGGGGAGGATTTATGGTACTTAGAAAAAGTACCGATATGGATGTATTGGATATCATTGCCGAAGCTAAAGAGAGCAACAAGTACGCACCGGATACAGATCAAGCCAAAGCGATCATGATCTTCGAATCTGAGCTGGATACGGTAGCGCGAAATGAAGCAGGTATCGAGCCTTTACGCCCCATACTGGAAAAGATCGATGCGATCTCTACTGTGGAAGAATTTCAGAAATTGATCACCAAGAACGCTGTCACAGTCTCACAACCTTTTATGGGATTTGCGGCTTTTTCGAATCCCAGCAACTCTGCGATGAATTCGGGATATGTACTTCCAGGCGGTTTGGGCCTTCCAGATCGTGATTACTACACAAATACAGATGAAGCTTCCAAAACCATTCGCAAGCAATACAAGGATCACATTACCCGTATGCTTCAATTCCTTGGAGATACTGAAGAAGAGGCAAAAGCACAAGCAGAGACCATTTTGGCCTTCGAAACCAGATTGGCTATTCCTAGGCTTGATAAGGTTGCACGTCGTGATTTCAGAAATTTCAATAATCCAAGATCCATGGAGCAACTTCAAAATATGGTTCCCCAGATTATGTGGAAAGAGGCCTTACAAGATCTGGGAGTAACGAAACAAGTAGATACTGTTTTAGTGATGCAACCAGCTTATATGGATGTGTTGAAGCAAGTCCTTGCAGAAGGAGACGTTGAAACCTGGAAAACAGTTATGCGCTGGTCGACGCTCAATAATTCGGCAGGAATGCTTACTACCGAGATCGAAAAGGCCAATTGGGATTTTTATTCCAAAACTTTGAGAGGAGCAAAAAAGCAAAGACCGGCAGACGAACGAGCTTTAAGTACTGTAAACAATACGGTTGGGGAAGCACTTGGTAAACTTTACGTGGATGCAAAATTCCCGCCTGAAGCCAAGGAGAAAGCCGAACTAATGATCGACAATATTATCGCTGCTTATAAAGATAGGATCCAGGCTCTGGACTGGATGAGTGATAGTACAAAAATCAAAGCAATTCAGAAACTTGACAAGTTTACCGTAAAGATCGGCTATCCCAACAAATGGAAAGATTATTCTTCCATGAACGTGAAACCGGAAAATGGTTATTTCGAGAATATGGTGGCTGTAGGTGAATGGGAATTAAAGGACAACCTGGATCGAGTGAACGAACCTGTAGACCGTACCGAATGGGGAATGTCTCCACAGACAGTGAATGCTTACTTCCAGCCGTTTAATAATGAGATCGTTTTTCCAGCGGCCATATTACAACCTCCCTTCTACGATTATAAAGCCGATGAGGCTGTGAATTACGGTGGTATTGGCGCGGTGATCGGCCATGAGATCTCTCATGCGTTCGACGACAGTGGATCAAGATTTGATGGCGATGGTAACCTGGTAAACTGGTGGACAGAAAACGACCTGAAAGAATTTACGGAAAGAGGTAACAAACTGGCAGAGCAGTACGATAATATCGAGGTTCTGGATAGTGTTTTCATTAACGGCAAATTTACCCTGGGAGAGAATATCGGAGACCTTGGCGGGATCCTGGGGGCCTATGATGGGCTGCAGCGTTTCTATAAGGAAAACGGAAGGCCTGATAATATAGATGGATTTACTCCGGAGCAACGTTTCTTTATGAGCTGGGCAACCGTTTGGAGAACTAAGCAAACCGAGAAATACTCCCGTGAGCAGGTAAAAACAGATCCGCACTCGCCGGGAAGATACAGAGCAACACAACCCCTTATGAATGTGGACGCATTCTACGAGGCCTTCGACATACAGGAAGGTGACGGGATGTGGCTGGCCCCGGAAGACAGGGTAAGAATTTGGTAACTTATAAAAGGAGCTTCCGGGCTCCTTTTTTTATAGGTTGTGTTTGAAAGTATAGTTTAGAACTTCTGAAATATTCACAGAATCCACTTGCTTGAACATCTCTTCCGAATTTCCTGCTGAATATTGTGGCGGAACCATATCCAGTTGTGAGGCAACTTTCACATAGTATTCTCTTTTACTGGGATGCGAGGGTAACACAGCATTGAAAATATGTCCGAAAGCCTGTTGCTTAATGATCTCTGTTAGAATCCCAATGCAATCTGAACGGTGAATGAGATTTACAGGCGCATCGCCATTGCTAAGATCGGTTCGGCCTGCCAGATAACGAACGGGTTGCCTGCTTCCTCCAAAGAGTCCCCCAAATCTCACAATGGTGGTTTTTATTTTTTCTGAAGTAAAGAAAAGCTGCTCCACCTGCAGTAGTTGTTTCCCGGCCTGTGTTTCCGGTCTGGGGATCTCCTTTTCGGTTACTTTTCCCTGCTTATCACCATACACCGAAGTGCTGCTTACAAGGATCACATTTTGTACCGAAGATCTTTCAACTTCCGAAAGCAAATAGGACATCTTTAATACATGATCTGCACCCGAGTGTCGCCTAAGCCCGGGCGGGATCATAATAACCAGATAGTCTGCATATTCCAGTAGTAATTCCACGGGGCCACTCACGCCTCCTTCGGTCACTACAATATTGATGGCATGAAAACCACTCTTCCGGAGTGCCTCTGCCTTTTCTTCACTTGTCACTGAGCCTTTAACTTTATATCCCAGGGTTTTCAGATGTCGGGCCAACGAAAGTCCCAACCAGCCCATACCAGCTATGGCTACTTTTTTACTCATTCGTCACCAATTAGTTCTTCTACTGTATAGCCAAGGGTATCTTGTTTTTGCTTTCGAAGTTCATCAAGGGTAAATGATCGCTTAACTACGATAGCGTCGGTATTGATAAAAGGTTTTGGCATCATGTGTCGAGGCCTCTTGTTTATTGTAAACTGAGGATGTGACAACAGGTCGTACGAATATTCCAGAACGGTGAACTCAAGATTGTCTTTGCCGGGACTTGTAAGGGAAATATTTAGAGAATCACCTTTTCCCAGATAATATCTCAGCAGTCTTTTATTTGCGATATTGGCATGAGCGTTGCCTTTCTCATCAATCAGGCCTTCATTTCCGTTAAAGCTTAATCTGGAATAGGTATTGGTTGTATCGGAATAAATGAACAGCTCGGTAACCTCTCGCTTGGGTACAATTGTAAAGGAGATCTCCCAACCGTCTGAAGTAAGAGAGTCTTTGTCAAGCCTCACTTCGAAAGGTACTATGTCTTTTAGTGGTGCTTCGGCTGCATAGCGGAAGGAAGTGTTATACTTACTGCCGGCAGCAGATTCGATATATTTTGAAGCGGGTTCCGGATCTTCTCCTAAATATCCCCTGGTCCAATCGTCCAGGATCTCGTCGTAAGTAACCCAGTAGGCTGCTCCTTTATCGGAATTATAATAATAAACCAGGCTATTTGGTTTCTGGCGTTCTTCTGTAAAATCGCTGCGATTGTGCGCCTGTATAAAATACCCGATACCAACCAGCAGGCAAACAATTGCAATAAGACGTTTAGAGCTGTAATACCCGAAGACCGTGTATACCAGACCGAACAATAAAACCGTAAACACACTACTAATAAATACGTGATCAGAGCCCAGACCTACCGGAAAGAACTGTACTAACGGCGCAAATAAGAATATAGCTGGTGCGGCGAGAAGGGCAAGTAATAGGAGGTTTGGTTTTCCCTGACGGATCATCACCCAGAGGGAAATAAGTGCGAAGAATACAGGAATTATAAAGTATCCTGCTCCTTTTAAGAACATAGATACCACCACATTGAGAAGTATCCATATAAAAAGTGGTGCCACTAACATCCCGGCGACCTTCTGGCCTTTCCCGAATCTTCTGTAGCTCCAAAAACTTATCGAGATCGAGATCAATACAAAAAAGGCGATGTAGCTATGTCCGTTGTATTTAAAACCGTGCTGGATCTCGTTGTATTCGGGATATAGATAAACAATTAGCTCCCAGCCATAATAACCAATCAGTCCACACACAATAAGTGAAAGGAAAGTGGCAGCAAATCCTCTGGCGATCGATTTGCCATTCATTTCTCCTTGTTTAATTCCGTAGAAAACAAGAAATAGAAATAAGAGAATCGCAACAATAAGCATGGGTAAGATCCAGCTAAAGGGATAATGAATCATTTTAAATAGCGGGAAATTTACATAGACATGATCCTCGTTGGCTTTCAGGTTTTCCAGGTCTGCATCGGCAAAATAATGAAGAATCGGCAAGAGATAACTCCCTTGATGTTGTAAGGTTTCCACATCCAGATTCTCCACGGTATCGTTGGCGGTATGGTAATCGAAATGATCGTCGATAAAGGCAAAAAAGAAACTGTCTATGTCGCCGTCCTCCCGAAAGACAGTGGAATCTGTATCGTTTGGTAGCATTTTATAGATACTGTACATTAGGGAGGAGGCAACCGGATATTCCGGATTTGCCTCTACAAAGGCCTTAACCAGGTTCTCGTTTCCCCCGTTGGTTTCGAGTATCATATTGCTTGGGCCACCACTACCTCTGGCTTCAAAATTTAGCACAAGGGCAGCATCTTTTGCCCAGGGGTGCTCATTCACGAAAAGCGATGCACCGTCCAGCCCGATCTCTTCCGCATCGGTGAACAGTATGATAATATCATTAACGGGAGTTTTTCCACTCGCCTGGTAAGCTCGCAGGCATTCCAAAATTGTCACTACCCCGCTACCGGCATCACTTGCTCCCGGCGAAGGAACCTTTGCACTATCGTAATGCGATAATAATACAAGTGCTTTCCCATCGCCGCTTCCTTTGATGCGAGCCATGATATTTACAGGTTGGTCCATATGGTATCCTGCGGGGATAGAAACGGCCGAATCTCCTTCCTTTACCGTACTCCAGTACGGTGAAAGCACATAACCTTTCTGCGTTTCAACCTCCAGGCCTATTTTTTTCATTTCGGCCACCAGAAATTCCCTCACGCGGGTATGTTCCGCGTTAGCGTGATAATGTGGTGCTTTACTAATTTCTTTTAAAGTAGTAAGTGCACGAGCAGTTGAGAATTCGGTTTTCGGGGTGTCTTCGGAAGTTCCACCGGAGGGCATTAAACTTGAAAAACTAAAGTAAATCAACCCTAATATAAGAAGGAAAGAGGTCAGGGCCGTTAGCTGTTTCATTGGCTTGATTTTATTGTCTTAAAGGTACAATTTTAATGTAAGAATTTATTACGAGCCTAATTCACTGGAATTTAGTATATTTAAGAGAAACAAACGCCTAACATCATGAGTATTAAAAGTTATATTGGGAAGCGCGCCAAACCCACAAAGGGCTCTTCCGAGAACATCAAGGTCTCAGATTACATGACCACCAACCTAATTACTTTCCGGCCCAATCAATCGGTTCTGGAAGTAATGAACACTCTTATCAAGAAGAGAATTTCCGGGGGTCCCGTTGTAAATGATAAGAATGAACTGGTTGGAATTATTTCTGAAGGGGACTGTATGAAACAGATCAGTAATAGCCGGTATTACAATCAACCTCTACAGGATTTCAAAGTGGAACAGCACATGGCTACCAATGTGGATACCATCGATGGAAACATGAATGTATTCGATGCCGCTGATAAATTCCTCACCTCCAAACACCGTAGGTTTCCCATTGTTGAGAATGGTAAACTAGTAGGGCAGATCAGTCAGAAAGACGTGTTGAAAGCAGCACTTCAATTGAAGGGTAGAAGCTGGTAATAAACCTCTTTTTCAAGAATCTCTTTTCACAAGCAAATACCAATCGTTGTCTAACGGTAAATATCCCTGGTCGTACACATAGTTGTATACCGAACCCGTTTTGGTAATGTACTGGCTGGTAAAATAATCGAAACTAAATCCATGTCTTAGGAGAGTCTCTTTATTAACCTTTGTCTTTTCTTTGGAGTTCAGTTGCTCGAGAATTCGGTAATTCTTCCTCAGGCGGTTATTGATATTTCGCAGCAGGTTCTTGCTGTCTTTGTTCAAGGCGTTGTTGTACGAATTTCTACAGGCATCGCTACAAAACTTCTTATCGGCTCTGCCAATGATCTTGTCTCCACATTCCGGACATAATCGTTCCATACTGTCATTTTTATTCTGAAGGGGAGTTAGATTCGTCGCTTTCCTGTTTCAGGTGAAAACGATAGATTGCTTCAAATTTAAGAAATAATCCGCCGCTAACGTTAGGATTTAGTTGGGTGCGGTCGTCGCCAAAACTAAAGGCCGAAAGTCCGAAATCGATTTCCTGCCCTTGCGGGTATACTTCATAATCATTACTGGAATAACCAAATTTAGCTCTTAAGAGGACACTTTTATTCAGGGCGTTGAATTGAATATAACTCGCAAATTCCAGCGAGCTCAGGTCTACATAAACCTCGGGGCTATTGTCCTCTGTGATATTGAAACTTCTGCCAATTCCGAAGTAATCCATACCTATGGTCGTCGCACCCAGGCAGTAATTGATATCGGCAGAAATAGGCAGGCTCATGTCCATTTCGAAGCGGCCGTTCGCACTCAGATAATACCAGCCAATAATTGGGGTGGAAAATATACCAAATGCTTCGGTAGAAGCATAGGCCCCGAACCTGTAGATCAACCGATCCGATTTCTTCAGTTTCAGAAGGGCAAATCCGCCAAGGTAGAAATCGTCTCCCGAAATATTTTTATAATCTGAAGCTACCTTTGGTAAAAGGACAACGGTAGTGCTCCATTTTTCGTTAAAGGTTGTGGCCAGGCCCAATTTCAGGGTGGTGCTTAACAAACTTGTAAAGTCTGCATCCGGGAAAAGTTGCAGGTTGTTTCGGCTGAAGGCTCCGCCGGTAATTAAAACATTCTTCTCGCTTAAAGGAACAGGGAATGTTAGGTCTGCTTCGAAGGATCTTACCTGCGTACTACTGCCCGAATTCTCAAAATTGTTATTGAATGTTTGTCCGTAACCAATTCGCAACAGGTCCACATAATTTTGTGAGACACAAAACGCTGGTAGAAATACGAACAGGAGAAGTAATTTTTTCAATAGTATAGCGGTTGATTGAGATAAAGATATAACTTTTTGAAATTGGGAGTACAACTCCTGTAAAGCCTTAGAATTTTATTACAAAATTCCGTAATTTCGCGTCCTTATTTGACGGCAACAGGTTATGAGCAAGAAATTTAAAGAATATAACGGACTAAACCTTCCTGAACTAGCGGAGGATATACTTACTTTTTGGAAGGACGAGAAGATCTTCGAAAAGAGTATTTCCATTCGGGAGGGAGCCGAACCTTTTGTATTCTTTGAAGGGCCGCCATCGGCCAACGGCTTACCTGGTATCCACCATGTTATGGCTCGGGCTATCAAGGACATATTTTGTCGCTATAAAACCCAAAAAGGATATAAAGTCGATCGAAAGGCGGGATGGGATACACACGGACTTCCCATCGAGCTGGGCGTAGAAAAGGAGTTGGGAATCACTAAGGAAGATATCGGGAAAAAGATCTCGGTGGAAGCTTATAACGAGGCTTGTAAAAAGGCCGTAATGCGCTATACGGACGTATGGAACAAAGTGACCGAAAGCTATGGATACTGGGTAGACATGGACGATCCGTATATTACCTACAAGAGTAAGTATATGGAGACAGTATGGTGGATACTCAGGCAAATCTGGGACAAGGACCTGCTGTACAAAGGCTACACCATACAACCCTATTCACCAAAAGCTGGTACCGGCCTTAGCTCGCATGAGTTAAATCAGCCAGGAACGTACCAGGATGTTACAGATACCACAGTTGTGGCACAGTTTAAGGCCGAGATCAACACCTTACCCGGATTTCTCAATAGTTATGGCGACGTGCATTTTCTGGCATGGACCACAACACCATGGACACTGCCCAGTAACACCGCGCTTACTGTTGGTCCGAAGATAGATTACGTGCTCGTTAAAACTTTTAATCAATACACTTTCGAGCCAGTTAATGTCATCCTTGCCAAGAATCTGGTAGGGTATCAGTTTAGCGGTAAGTATGAAGAGGTAGAAGCTATAGAGGCTCTTGATACCTATGAAGAAGGGGCTAAGAAAATTCCATATTATATACTGAAAGATTTTAAAGGAGCTGCTTTGGAAGGGATACGTTATGAGCAATTGTTGCCGTATGCCTTACCCAATGACAATCCGGAAAATGCCTTTAGGGTGATCACGGGAGATTTTGTGACAACGGAAGACGGTACAGGGATCGTACACACTGCACCCACTTTTGGTGCAGACGATGCCAAAGTAGCGAAAGAAGCTACCCCCGAAGTCCCTCCGTTGCTGGTAAAAGACGAAAACGACAACCTGGTTCCATTGGTTGATCTCCAGGGGAGGTTCCGTCCAGAAATGGGCGAATTTGCCGGTAAATATGTGAAGAATGAATATTATGATGATGGCGACGCACCCGAAAAAAGTGTGGACGTGGAACTGGCTATCAAACTTAAAACAGAGAACAAAGCCTTTAAAGTAGAGAAATACGTGCACAGCTATCCTAATTGCTGGCGTACAGACAAACCCATCCTTTATTACCCGTTGGATTCATGGTTTATAAAGGTAACCGAATTCAAGGACAGAATGTTCCAGTTAAACCAGACCATCAACTGGAAGCCAAAAGCTACCGGAGAAGGGCGTTTTGGAAACTGGCTGGCCAATGCGAACGATTGGAACCTGTCTCGATCCCGTTATTGGGGAATCCCTTTACCTATCTGGCGTACAGAAGACGGAAAAGAAGCCAAATGTATCGGGAGTATAGAAGAACTGGAAGCCGAAATGCAGCGGTCTGTAGACGCCGGATTTATGGAGAAGGTGCTGTTTGAGGATTTTGTGATCGGTGATTATTCCGAAGAAAACTACGAAAAAGCAGATCTTCATAAGAATATCGTGGATGAGATCATCCTGGTTTCAGATACAGGGCAACCCATGAAGCGGGAGGCCGATCTTATCGATGTTTGGTTCGATAGCGGAAGTATGCCATACGCACAATGGCATTATCCATTCGAAAACAAGGAAAAAGTTGAAAAAACTTGGCGAAAAGCCGATTTCATTGCGGAAGGGGTAGACCAAACACGTGGGTGGTTCTATACCCTGCACGCCATCGCTACTATGTTATTTGATGATGTGGCCTATAAAAATGTGGTGAGTAATGGCCTGGTGCTGGATAAAGACGGGCAGAAAATGTCTAAACGCCTTGGGAACGCTGTGGATCCTTTCGAAACTCTAAAAATGTATGGTCCCGATGCCACGCGATGGTATATGATAAGCAATGCCAATCCCTGGGATAACCTGAAATTTGATAGTGACGGGATCGCCGAGGTGAGGAATAAGTTCTTCGGAACCCTGTATAATACATATAGCTTTTTCAGTTTATATGCGAATCTGGACGAGTTCGATTATTCGGAAGAAGACATTAAGCTTGAAAGGCGTCCAGAGATAGACAGATGGATCCTTTCCGAGCTCCACACTCTTGTTCAGAAGGTAGACGAAGCCTACGCCGATTATGAGCCAACCAGGGCTGCAAGGGCAATTTCGCTCTTCGTTCAGGAAAATTTAAGCAACTGGTTTGTACGCCTAAGTAGAAGGCGCTTTTGGAAGGGGAGTTATGGCGAAGATAAGATCTCTGCCTACCAGACCTTATATAGCTGTCTGGAGGTGGTAACGCGCCTGGGAGCTCCTATAGCCCCATTCTTTATGGACCGCATGTATAAGGACCTAACGGCCGGGGTAGTAAAAAAAGGACAGGAATCGGTGCATTTGAGTAACTTTCCGGTAGCCGATGCGTCTTATGTGGACAAGGAGCTGGAGGAGAAGATGCATAGGGCCCAAACAATAAGTTCGTTAGTTTTATCGTTGAGACAGCGCGAGAAGATCAAGGTTCGCCAGCCACTTCAGAAGATCATGATCCCCGTTTTGGATGCTTCGGAAAAAAGTGCGATTGAAGCCGTTTCAGATCTTATAAAATCTGAAGTAAACGTAAAAGAAATAGAGCTGATCGATGAAGGTTCCGGGATACTGGTAAAGCAGATCAAACCGAATTTTAAGAAACTGGGACCGCATTTCGGAAAAGACATGAAAGCTGTGGCTCAAGTGATTATGAATTTTGGTCAGGAAGAAATAGCACAGCTTGAAAAAGATGGTGAAATATCAGTGATAATTAACGAAAAAAACACTACATTAACAATTGATGATGTGTTGATCAGCTCACAGGATATCGAGGGTTGGCTGGTTGCAAATGCAGATGGGATTACAGTTGCACTGGATGTTACTATAACGCCCAAATTGAAGAAAGAAGGAATCGCCAGGGAATTGGTGAACCGGATTCAGAATATTCGAAAAGATTCAGGTTTTGAGGTTACAGATAGGGTGGACATCACCATTCAGGATGATGCAGAATTACAACCTGCGGTAGCCGAAAATCTTGACTATATAAAACAAGAAACCCTAACAGAAGTACTACAGTTTGAAAGCGAGGTAGTAAATGGAACGGAAATTGCTTTCGACGAGGTAGCTACCCGATTACGAATTAAAAAACATTGAAATTATGGCAAATGATGCTAAGAACAGATATAGCGATAAAGAACTGGAGGAATTCAGGAAACTAATCCTTGAGAAGATCGGAAAGGCTCAGGAACAACTTGAGCTAATAGAAAGTGCTTATAAGAATGATAGTAATAATGGTACAGACGACACTTCACCTACATTTAAGGCCTTCGACGAAGGCAGCGAGGTAATGAGTAAGGAAACGTCTTCCCAACTTGCCATTAGACAGGAAAAATTTATACGTGATCTAAAGAATGCACTTATCCGTATTGAGAATAAAACCTACGGAATTTGCCGTGTTACAGGTAAACTTATCAATCCTGAGCGATTGAAGCTTGTACCGCATGCTACTTTGAGCATAGAGGCCAAGAACATGCAAAAATAGACGGACACGCTATTACTTATTAAATTCACCCCCAAATGCTTTATTTGGGGTTTTTTTATGCTGAAAAGTCGACTCTTCATACTCCTTATGCTACTATCTACTCTAAGCCTTTTCGCCCAGAAAGAGATTGAGAAGCATTGGGACGCAACAGGAATAGATACGTTATGGATTAGTTCCGACCAGGTTTATAATGTGAAGATCAAATCGGGAGATAACGGAATTATCGATCTTCTAACCAGCATAGAGGGCGAATACTTCGAATCTGTTACTGTGGATACTAAAATTATAAGCAGAACCCTAAAAATTGACACCGGTTTTAGTCCTTTTTTCAAACCAAAAAACGATAAACTTGCTGCTCACAAGGTGTTGTCTATTGAAATGACCTTACAAGTACCAGAAAATCTGGCAGTTGTTATCAGGTCGAAGTCGGCATCGGTACGTTTTGAGGGAAATATTTCATTTTTAGAAACGGCCCTGGATAATGGAAATTGTGAGCTATCACGTTTTAGGGGGAATGCCAGATTATATTCTATTTCCGGAGATATAACTGTAGATGCGCTAACCAATGTAGGAGGAAGAGCGATTTCGGAGGAAGGAAGTTTATATAACGAATTAGAACTAGAGGGAGTATATTTTATAGAGGCCACAAGCAAACAAGGATCTATAAGCCTAAGGCGTATTCGGCAAAAAAATAATTAGAACCGAATAGTGAATGTGCTTCCCTGGCCCACCTCACTTTGAACAGAGATAGTACCCTGTAGCGACTCGATCTTATTTTTAATTAGAAATAAGCCTACTCCTTCGGCATCTTTGTTAGGATGAAAGGTTTGATAAATATTAAATAACCTGTTACCGTGTTTCTCTAGATCGATCCCCAAACCATTGTCCTTTACCATTAAACACGGGCTGTCGTTTTCGTAAAAGGAGTAGATCTCGATCACCGGACTTCTTTCAGGATGCCTGTATTTCACGGCATTGGTGATGAGGTTCACCAAAATGCTTTCCAAATAGGATGGGATGTACTTTATAGAGGGAACTTCAGAAAAATCGGTAAAAATTTCTGTTCGGGTGTCGGTAAGTGTATGTCTAATCTTCTTTTTTACATCTGCCAAAACCTGTTCGAAATAAACGGTTTCGGTAGGTTCTTTAGACTTAGCCTGAATAGAACCTAATTCGGCTAGATGACCGATAGTTGTTGAGATATTATCGGAAATCTCGTATAAACTCTGGCTAATTTCTTCTCGTTCTGCCTCAGATTCTGCTGTTTTAAATAAATCCAGCACCATCTGCAGGTTACTGGCGTGTGAACGAAGGCTATGGGGGATAATATTTGCAAAATTGTTGAGTTTGGTGTTCTGAGATTCGATGATCTTCATACTTTTCAACAACTCAAGTTCTTTCTGCTTATCGTCGTTTATGTCTTGAAACACTCCTTGAATTCCAATGACCTCGTTATCCTCATTGAAAATAGGTCTTCCTATTGCCCGCGCCCAGAATTGCCGCTTGTTATAGGTTTGCATTTTCAAGGTTGTGGTAAAAGGGTGTCCTTCTGCACATTCCATGAATAGTGCTGTTACTTTTTCCTTATGCTCGTCTGCATAGAAATCTAAAGCGGTACGAAGGCTAGGATGATAATCTTTGGGAATTTCCAGTATTCTTTGTCCTTCGGGATCCAGAAAACTCTTCTTTTCCTTAAAATTTACGGACCATCCTCCTGATCCGGTAAGTTTTGATAATTCCTGGTAGTAAAAGTGATCAGGAGTTTCAGAATCCGGGGGCGTGGATGTATTGTAATTAGTACTATTCTGCAACAGTATTCTACTGCGCTTCTGAGCCAAAAAGTTCATTCATTCAACTTTACGCCCGAAATATAACGAAAATATCTCAATTGTAAGATAATTCCTTCAAACAGAATAAATTTTGATTCGGTTTATTTCACGAAGGGATAAAAAGATAAATTGCGTAAAACCCAGTACAGGACCGCGATTCCGAAATAAACATAGATAAAGATCTTACTGTAAAAAAGTTTTATGCGATGATTAGTGTCGAATAAATAATTATATCCTCTTATACCCAATCCATAAACGATTAAGGGTAATGAGAGCACCATTAAGGGGTTTAATTGAAAAGCAGTTTCTAGATCGCCGTGAAGCAATTGATGAATCGCACGTTGCGAGCCACATCCCGGACAATTATAACCGGACAGTAATTTAAAAGGACAGGGAAGAAAAAGTGAATTATTGGATGGATTATAATTGAAATACAAAAAAAAACCGCCCCCAAGAATAATGATCGTGAGGGCGATAAATAACATTTTTTTAGAATCCACCACCGGCAACTCCTAATACTACAACAAAAATGATATAAAGTATTACAACAACACCACCTACAACCATACCCCAGATAGAGTATTTCTTTGCATCATCAGCAGCTTTTTGAGCACCTGCATGATCTCCTTGTAGCCAAAGCTCTTTTACCTTGGTCGATTTAATAATAGCTACAATACCTAATGGCAGGCAACATAGTACTGTACAAATAATTGCCCATACCAGATTGTTATCCGGAGGAGTTCCTGCTGGATTGTTAGATGTTTCCATAATTTTTATTTAGTTGGTTATTAATTGACTATAAATATAGGTTAGAATTTTTAAAACCATATATTTTTTTCGGTGTAATGCAGTAATCCAGTGGAAAATCCATGTTTTCATGGATAAAATTTTCCTCCGCTTCAAATAAAGAAAGTCCCACTTTAACACTTTCCGGGCGACATCGAGACAAAAAGCGGTCGTAAAACCCTTTTCCATAGCCAACCCTATGTCCTAAGAGGTTGAAAGCCAGTAGTGGAACAAAGATTACATCCAGCATTTCAGGGTCAATCTGCACCCCATTTTCCGGTTGGGGGATGCCAAATTCGGATACTTTTATTTTTGTGTTTTCCTGAAGTAAAAAATGCTCCATTTCCAGAGTTTGGAAATTAGACCTCGATATCACCACACTCTTATCCTTCCCCTGAAGGATATGTAGTAAATACTCGGTATTAACTTCCTTTTTACCTGAAATAGGTAGGTAGAGATGATAATAATTAGCTTCCCAAATAGACAGCTCAAGACTGCGATTTGCAATTTCCAGGCTTAATGCCTCTATATCCTCTTCATTTAGGTTTTGTCTAAGCTTCTTGTATTTTTTACGAATTTCGGTCTTATTCATTAGATCACACCTGTGGAAATATGAAACAAGGCATCCCCTTGGTAAACCAAAGGAGCCTCATTTACATTAAATACATAACCCTCATTGCTGGATTTTATCCAGTAGTGAACCTTGCCGTACGGATCGGTAATATGACCTATTACTTCACCACGTTTTACCAGGCTACCCACCTTTACAGCAGGTTTGAACATCCCCGATGCATGCGCTCTTACCCACATACTATTGGTGATAGTAACCGAATTCTTCTTAGGGGAGGAGACCTTGAAATTAGACCTAAGCATTCCCAAATGATGTAACACTCGTTTCGATCCGTTTACCCCGGTATTACTTACCACATTGTCTATATAATTAGACTTACCGCCTTCAAATAGTAACATAGGAACTCCTTTCTTTCTACAGGCATTTCTGAATGATTTCTTGAGGTTTTTGGATTGAAGGATAAATGGGGCGTTAAAGATTCCCGCCAGTTCTGTTACATGATCGTCTCCCTTCTCTATTCGGATATGGGGAGCATTGAACCTACTGGAACCCCCGGTATGAAAATCGAGACAGTAATCCACATTGGGGATAATATGAGTCATCAACTTGTAGGCAACCCTGGCAGCTAGTGAACCGGATTTACTGCCGGGAAAAGACCTGTTGAGGTCACGCCCATCCGGAAATTCTCTCACCTTCTGTAAAAATCCAAAGATATTGATGATGGGGATGCAAATGGTCGTCCCTATTTTAGGTTTGTTAATTCCCTTCGAAACTAATTGTCGCACGATCTCGATCCCATTAACTTCATCCCCGTGTATCCCCGCTGTAAATAACACAGTGGGGCCCTCGTAGATCGATCTTTCAACAAAAATTGGCACATCGATAGGGGTGTTGGTGTGTAGTTTCGCAAAACTTAAATTGATCTCCTTGGAAGCGCCCGGAGGGATCACTTCTTTGAACAATTCGATATCCTGTGCTTTCTTTTTTGTCATCTGCGTTTATTTCGCTCTATGTAACTTATAATCTTGCTCGCTATGGAAATGCCCGTAGTGGTTTCAATTCCTTCCAGTCCGGGAGTAGAATTCACCTCCAGCACCAGAGGTCCTCTTTCGCTTTGAAGAATATCCACCCCACACACCCCCAGGCGAAGCGCTTTTGCAGCCCTGAGGGCACTATTTTCTTCTGCGTAGGTTAATTCTACCATATCTGAAGATCCGCCCCTGTGAAGATTAGATCTGAATTCTCCCTCCTGACTTTGTCGCTTCATGGCCGCCACAACTTTCCCATCAACAACGATCACCCTTAGATCGGAACCTTTAGATTCGGCAATAAATTCCTGGATCACAAATCGAACTTTTGCAGTTAACAGTGTTTCTATGGTTGATACTGCCGAAGCATAAGTTTCGGCCAGGATGACTCCATGGCCATGTGTACCTTGTAAGATCTTAATAATATATGGGGGGTCACCAAATATTTCCAACATGGAGTCTACATCTACAGTCATTCCCAATACAGTTCGTGGAACCGGGATCTTAGCATGGGCAAGTATCTGGTTGCAAGTCCATTTATTTCGGGATTGGAGAATAGGTTCGGCTCCCGCCACACAAAAGACACCCATAGCTTGTAAATGCCTTACCAAAGCCGCACCAAAATAAGTGTTTGATGCCCCAATACGTGGGATAACCGCATGAAGATCCTCTACAAGCTCGTCGTTATAATACAATACAGGCTTGCCTTCTACAATGGCTTGGGTACAGCGGTTGGGATCGATCACCTCCATCACATGGTTTCTGGATTCTCCGGCATTAAAAAGGCTTCGGGTAGAGTATAAACCTTCCCCACGTGATAAAATGGCGATATTCATTTTAGAATATTAGTTCCTGCAATTTAACAAAAATTAGATTCTGAAGATTTAATGTGTAATTTCTCTACGCCTCCGAAAAATTAGCCATCTTATTCCATACGTTTTTAAAACAAGAAGTATCTTTGAGTCTATGGCAAAAGCTCCTGTAAAACTTCAAATTTCAACCCTTCCCGAGTCGCCGGGGGTTTATCAGTTTTACGATAAGGAAAATAAACTATTGTATGTTGGGAAAGCGATAAACCTTAAAAAACGCGTCGCTTCATACTTCAGTAAAAAACACGACAATGGCCGTACTCGACTGCTAGTAAAGAAGATCGCTAACATTAAACATATAGTGGTAGCTACAGAGACAGATGCGCTTCTCTTGGAAAATAACCTCATTAAAAAATATCAGCCCAGGTATAATGTTATGCTGAAGGACGATAAATCGTATCCCTGGATCTGCATAAAAAAAGAGCGCTTTCCCAGAGTATTTTCAACTCGCAGGTTTATCAAGGACGGAAGCGAATACTACGGCCCGTACACCAGCATGAAAACAGTACATACCCTATTGGACCTCATCAAAGGCTTGTACCAACTCAGGACCTGCAACTACGATCTATCTGAAGAGAAGATAAACGCGGGGAAATACAAAGTTTGCCTGGAGTACCACCTTGGGAATTGCCTGGGACCCTGTGAAGGGAAACAAACACTTGAAGATTACGAAGCGAATATCGACGCGATCAGGAATATTATTAAAGGAAACTTCAAGGACTCCCTGAGTGGATTTAAGAAGCAGATGAAAGAACATGCCGCACGTATGCAATATGAAGATGCGCAACGGGTAAAGGAGAAGATCGAGGTCCTGGAAAATTACCAGGCAAAATCCACCATCGTTAATCCTAAGATAAACAATGTGGACGTTTTCACTATTATCTCCGATGAGACTTACGCATATGTAAATTTTCTGCAGATTTCCTTCGGAAGCATAATCCGGTCGCACACCATGGAAATTCGCAAGAAACTGGAGGAGACCGATAAGGAATTACTCGAACTGGCCGTTGTGGAACTACGCCAGCGCTTCGATTCGCAGTCTCGGGAGATCTATGTTCCTTTTGCTATTAAGACCGAAGCCGGAGTGAAGGTCACCGTTCCGAAATTAGGCGATAAAAAGAAGATTCTCGACCTCTCCGAACGCAATGCCAAATACTTTAGGATGGAACGCTTCAAACAGGCTAAAATAGTGGACCCGGACCGTCATGAAAAACGCATCATGGCACAGATGAAGGCAGACCTTAGATTAAGTGAAGAGCCCAGGCATATTGAGTGTTTCGATAACAGTAATATACAAGGAGCACATCCGGTAGCGGCCTGCGTAGTATTTAAAAATGGAAAACCCAGTAAAAAAGACTACCGAAAATTCAACATTAAAACCGTGGAAGGACCCGATGATTTTGCTTCTATGGAGGAAGTGGTTTACAGACGCTACAAAAGATTGCTGGAAGAGGAGCAACCATTACCACAACTTATCATCATAGATGGAGGAAAGGGACAGTTATCATCGGCCTTAAAAAGCATTGAAAAACTGGGACTGCGGGGGAAGATCGCCATCGTTGGGATCGCCAAGCGCCTGGAAGAACTTTTTTATCCGGACGATCCCATCCCGCTGTATCTCGACAAGAAATCTGAAACCCTGAAGGTTATACAACAACTTCGGAATGAGGCGCATCGCTTCGGAATTGAATTCCACAGAAACAAAAGGAGCAAGGATGCGTTAAATACAGAACTGGAATCTATTTCGGGAATTGGCGAAAAAACGATCGTCGAATTATTGAAGCGTTTTAAAAGTACCAAACGCATCGCTACAGCGAATTTTGAAGAACTTGCCGCTGTTGTAGGAGCCGATAGGGCAAAAAAAATTGTAACGCATTTTCAGCAAATGCCATGAGAATAAAGGTAACACTCATTCTATTTTTATTAGGGACGCTATGGGCTTTCTCACAGACGGAAACAGACGACCCTAAAGTTGGCCTGGTCCTCTCCGGAGGCGGTGCCAAAGGGCTTGCCCATATTGGGGCCCTGAAGATTATTGAAGATAGTGGAATTGAGATAGACTACATTGGAGGAACCAGTATGGGAGCCATTATTGGTGGATTGTATGCTTCGGGCTACACAGCCCGGCAGTTGGATTCCATATTCGAGGATTTAGATTTTGACGAACTGATCCAGGATGATATCCCCAGAAGTTCCAAGACTTTTTACGAAAAAGCCGAAACAGACAAATATGCCGTGACACTGCCATTCGATGGCTTTAAAGTGAGTTTTCCCAGTGGACTTTCGAAAGGGCAGAACGTTTATAATCTCTTCTCAAGATTGACCTCTCATGTTAATAATATTGATGATTTTGGGAAATTGCCAATCCCGTTCTTCTGTATGGCCACGAATGTAGAAACAGGTAAGGAAGTGATCATGGAAAAGGGTTATCTGCCACAGGCAATATCGGCGAGTGGCGCGTTGCCTTCACTTTTCAGTCCGGTGATAATTGACGACCAGGTGCTAGTAGACGGAGGAGTTAAAAATAACTATCCCGTAGATCGCCTCAGGGCAAAAGGCATGGACATAATTATAGGAGTTGATGTCCAGGATACCCTGAAGACCCGGAAGGATCTCAATTCTGCCTTCGATGTGCTGGTGCAGATAAATAACTACAGGACCATAGAAGACATGGCCAAAAAGCGACAAAAGACAGACATCTATATCAATCCTAATATAGCCGATTTTACCGTGGTTTCTTTCGACCAGGGCCGAAAGATCATTCAGGCGGGAGAAGATGCAGCACAGCCGTTCGTAAATCAATTAAAGGAGATCGCAAGTAGACAAAAACAACGGGAAAGACCTAAACCCGACTTTCTAAAGGAATCTTCAATTTTTATAGAAAGTGTTGAGATCTCTGGGAATGTGAATTATACGCGAGCTTATGTGCTTGGCAAACTTAAAATAAGGACGCCGGACGAGATCTCATACAAACGGCTCAATGAAGGAATCAATAATCTAAGTGCGACAGGAAATTTTCAAGATATAAACTATCGCATGGTAGAAACGGAGGAAGGAAAGCATAAATTGTATTTTGATCTTATTGAAAGCGATTCGCGAAATTTACTTCGCTTAGGGACGCATTATGACAATTTGTATCGCACAGCTGCGCTGATCAATATTACGAGAAAACGACTGTTTACCAACAATGATATCGCATCTTTCGACTTTGTGGTGGGCGACAATCTACGCTATAATTTCAATTATTATATCGACAAAGGATTCTACTGGAGTATTGGTTTGAACTCCCGTTATAGTTTCTTCGAAAAAGATGTGCAGATAGATTTTATTTCTCCTGAAATGATTTCCGAACCCAACCTTCAGCTAAATAAACTTCAGTTAAAATACGGAGATGTTACCAATCAGCTGTATGTGGAAACACTCTTCCGAAGATCCTTTTTACTAGGGGCAGGAGTAGAACATAAATGGCTCCGGTATCTTTCAGAAACCATAGGAATAGATGAGAACAATAACCCCAGAACCATCTTTGAGAACACAAATTACTTTAGTACTTATGGGTATCTGAAATACGATACCATGGATGATACATTCTTTCCCACCAAGGGTTTATATTTAGATGGGGATTTTCATTTTTACATGTTCGCCAACGGGAGTAATAAGAATTTCGAAGAATTTTCCATTGCCAAAGCAAATATTGGTTACGCACTTGGTCTGACCACAAATTTAACGGTACGTTTAAATATTGAAGGCGGATTTAAATTGGGTGGAAACAATACCCGATCCATGGATTTCTTCCTTGGGGGCTATGGTTTTGAACGTATCAATAACATTATTCCCCTGCTAGGTTACGAAGCCTTAAGCTTGCGAGGGGATACCTACCTGATGAGTACGGCTAGCTTAGATTATGAATTTGCCAGAAATCATCATCTTGTTTTTGCCGCTAACATCACTAATGTAGGAGATCGATTGTTCGAGACCGGAGAATGGATAGACGAAATAGATTATACCGGGTATTCGATAGGATATGGAATGGAGACCTTTTTGGGTCCCATCGAGTTAAAATATGCCTACTCGCCAGAAATGGATACTGACGAATGGCATGTGCGGGTGGGCTTCAGCTTTTAATGTTTTATTGTCTTTTTTGCGTCAAAAATTTCCGATATTTGTGTTATGACCGATAAGGCTTGGAAATATTTACTCCTCGACTTAAAATTTCTCCTCAAGAGAAATCCCGAATAATGCGTTTTTATTGCCCTTAAGTAAGTATTAACGTAATTTAATTAATAATGCCATTATATCATAAATTAGGGAAAATACCTCCTAAACGTCATACCCAGTTTCGGAAGGCGGATGGAACACTTTACTCCGAACAATTGTTCGGAACTATCGGATTTGATGGGATGTACAGTAATTTGTATCATGAACATCGCCCAACACAGGTGGTTAAGATCAAAGACCAGTACAGTGTAGCGCCAAAGATTGCAAAAGCGAACAACTTGCAATCCTACCGTTTCAGGGGTTTTCAGGTTAAGCCGGAAAATGATTATCTGAATAGCAGAAAGGTGGTACTCACCAATAGCGATTGCAATATTATCCTGGCGGCTCCTAAAGAATCTCTAAGAGCGTATTTTTACAAGAATACAGATGCCGATGAGCTTATCTTTATTCATAAAGGTAGCGGTACGTTAAGAACCTTCATGGGCAATCTGGAGTTCGGCTATGGAGATTATTTACTGGTACCGCGGGGTATGATCTATCAGATCGATTTCGATACCGAGGATAATCGGCTTTTTATTGTAGAATCTTATCGTCCCATTTATACACCTAAGCGATACAGAAACTGGTTTGGACAACTACTGGAGCATTCACCTTTTTGTGAACGTGATATTAGAAAGCCGGAAAAACTAGAGACTTTCAATGAGAAAGGTGAATTTCTAATGAAGGTGAAAAAACAAGACAAAATCATAGAAATGGTCTATGCAACCCATCCTTTCGATGTGGTAGGGTACGATGGATATAACTATCCATATGCCTTTTCAATTCACGATTTCGAGCCAATTACCGGGCGAATTCATCAGCCTCCGCCAGTCCATCAAACTTTCGAAACCGACGCGTTTGTAGTGTGCAGTTTCGTGCCGCGAATTTATGATTATCATCCGGATAGTATCCCTGCACCCTATAACCACAGTAATATAGATAGCGATGAGGTACTCTATTATGTAGACGGAGATTTTATGAGTAGGAACGATATAGATGCCGGACATATCTCATTACACCCGGCCGGGATTCCGCATGGACCACATCCGGGCGCTACCGAACGAAGTATAGGACAGGTGAAAACAGACGAATTGGCCGTAATGGTGGATACCTTCAAACCATTGAAGGTAACCGAAGATGCATTAAAAATAGCCGACGACACCTATTATCAGTCGTGGCTGGAATAATTTAAACAATAATGTGCCTTCAATCGCGATTAACTCTTATCTATTCAGAAGAAAAATTCGCCGAAGGCAAAAAAGATAAAATACCATGAGTAAAGAAGTAAAATCCGTAGACTACGGACTTGAAAAGATTTTTGAAGGAGCCCAGGACTTTTTACCATTGCTGGGAACAGATTATGTAGAATTCTACGTAGGGAATGCAAAACAGTCTGCACATTTTTATAAAACAGCGTTTGGTTTTCAGGATTATGCCTATAAAGGCTTGGAAACCGGATCTAAAGACGTGGTGAGTTATGTGCTGAAACAGGACAAGATCCGTATCGTACTTTCCACACCCCTTAACAGTAAATCACCTCTAAACGATCATATTGTAAAGCATGGAGATGGAGTAAAAGTGATCGCCTTGTGGGTTGATGATGCCCGTAAAGCCTGGGAGGAGACTACAAGCAGAGGTGCTAAGTCGTATATGGAACCATTGGTAGAAAAAGATGAGCATGGTGAAGTAGTACGAGCCGGTATCTATACCTATGGCGAGACCGTACACATGTTCGTAGAAAGGAAGAACTACAATGGTGTATTTCTACCCGGTTTTGTAAAATGGGAAACAGACTATAAACCCGCACCTACCGGATTGAAGTATATAGACCATATGGTTGGAAATGTGGGATGGGGACAGATGAATACCTGGGTGAAATGGTATGAAGAAGTGATGGGATTTGTTAATTTCCTTTCCTTTGATGACAAGCAGATCCATACCGAGTATTCGGCTCTTATGAGTAAGGTGATGAGTAATGGGAACGGACGCATTAAGTTTCCAATCAACGAACCGGCAGAAGGGATAAAGCGATCTCAAATTGAGGAATATCTGGATTTTTATGAAGGAGCCGGAGTACAGCACCTGGCACTTGCTACAGATGATATCATCGAAACAGTTGCACAACTAAGGGCCAGGGGAGTGGAATTTTTACCACCGCCACCACAGCAGTATTACGATGATATTCCCGGCAGGCTGGGATCGCACATGGATATGATGAAGGAAGATATTAAAGAGCTTCAGAAATTATCTATCCTTGTAGACGCCGATGAAGAAGGTTATTTATTGCAAATATTCACCAAACCCCTTGAAGACAGACCTACCTTATTCTTTGAGATCATTCAGCGCATGGGCGCAAAAGGATTTGGGGCAGGAAATTTTAAGGCATTGTTTGAATCTATAGAGAGAGAACAAGCAGCGCGCGGCACCCTATAAGATGTAACTAATTAAAAACTCCATCGTCTTAATGATGGAGTTTTTACTTTGGAACAGTAGTTGTATTTAACGCTACCAAATCTTAATACTTATGCTATGAAAAGGCTTATTACGCTTTTTTTCTTTTTTTCTTTCATCGCTGTAAATGCCCAGGAACAGGCCTATGGGGATGGAGAATGGTTTAAGTTTCGGGTGCACTACGGTTTCGTAACGGCTGGTTACGCCACCTTGCAGGTTGACAATGCTTATCTGGAAGGACGCAGTGTGTATCACGTAAAAGGGGAAGGGCGTACTACAGGTGTCTCTAAATTATTCTTTAATGTAGAAGATTATTACGAATCCTATATAGATAAATACAACGACAGACCGTATCGATT
>CAJQNO010000128.1 GCA_905479745.1 uncultured Flavobacteriaceae bacterium
CTACCCGATAAAAAGAACCTCGAGGAAGACTTAGATGAAGAAGAGGAAGAAGAAGGCGTTCCAGAGGAAGATTAACTTACTGTAGGTATCTTTCTGTAATGATTCTTTTATGATGGGCTTCATGGCCGCAAATAATAAAACCGGTGGCCCGTACCGATAATGTCTTTTGTTTAACCTCGCCTTTTCGAAGGAGCACTTCATCATTAAAACTATCAAAAAGCTTTATTGTAGCCACTCGCACAGCGACGTATTCTTCCAGCAGATCCTCCCAACTCCTGGAATTTGCCCGGGAATTTTTAGCGAAAGTATTTTCATCGAAACTAGGTAGGCTTTCATGCTCACTGCGTGCAAAGCTTAATGCCCTATAACAGAATATCCTTTCCGAATCGATGAGATGCAGCAGTATTTCTTTAGGGGTCCATTTATTTTCAGCATATCTGAATTCCTGCTTTTCCCGTGGAATACCTTTAAAAAATGCTTTCGAAGATTTCAACCCATCTTTTAAATTTTCTACCAAAGGCAAATCCCCTACCTGGTCCATGTAGCCCTGGAAGAAAGAATTGTATTCGGTAGTTTGGACGTCTTTTAGCTTCATGTTTTAAAATTAATGAAAAAAATAAAACCCCTATAGTGAGTCACCAAGGGGTTTACAAAACGGTGAAACAAACTATATCTCCATAAAGATGGAGTGCATGAGTCGTTTCTTATCGTTAATACTTTCCTCTAGTGAGATCATGGTTTCGGTACGTGTAACCCCCTCAATATCATCTATTTTATAAATGATCTCTTTGGCATGACTGGTATCCTTGGCTCGGATCTTACAGAAGATATTGAACTTTCCTGTGGTTACATGCGCTACCGTTACGTAAGGGATCTCACTAATTCGCTCCAGTACAAACTGAGTTTGAGAGGTTTTGTGCAGGAATACACCTACATAAGCAATAAACGAATACCCTAGCTTTTTGTAATCAAGGGTTAAGGAAGAGCCGGTAATGATGCCTGCTTCCTCCATTTTCTTAACTCTCACATGGACTGTTCCTGCCGAAATACCTAATTTTTTTGCAATATCCGTAAAAGGAGTACGGGTATTATCGATAAGCATATCTAAGATTTGATGGTCTGTATCGTCTAATTTAAATTTAGCCATACGTGTTAATTTATAGGGAAATTTGCCTTTATAATGATACGAAATTACTACTAATTCCCTGAATAAAATAACGTGTTTCCTGAGAATTCCTCAATAATACTTATTATTTTCTCACCAATTCCTTCCTTTTTATGATAATTTAATAATACGAACCCCTTATTTCCATCGTTTTCGTAGTGGCTATACCAATGATCAAGATCTCCAATAGAATCTACTATAGGTTCGAACAAAATTTTACCATTTTTTAACACTTCGGTGTATTGAATCCCTATGGAAACTACTTCATCATAGCCGGAAATGCGAACATTTCTAATGATCACGTCCTTAAAATTGACCTTATTCTCCGGAATTTTAAAATAATCCCTATGATCTGGTGTGCCTGTTCCCAGTTTTGTGAAGTGGAATAACTCTAGAAAAGCATAGAAGATGAGCTCCCTGGTCTTCTCCCGCTGATAATCCCCAGGATAATGCCCTGCTTCAAACAATATAGTTGGAACACCCGATTTGGTGATATAATCTCCCAGGCAATTCTCGTTAAAAGTGTCATCGTAACGTCCAATCTGGCCCGGGACGAACTGCTCTAACACCCTGTGAAGTCTAACAATTTGGCGCATAGCCTCCTGTCTGGCGGCTGTGATCTCCCGGGACGAATTGGCGGCAGGTGATAAAAAGGAAACCGTAGCAGGTTTACCTTCTTCGGTACCGTAAATTGTGCGCTGATCGTGTAAATTCAGGCAGAGATCGGGCTTAAACTCCTCTAATATCTTTCTGTGGATGCGGCTTTCTTTCTGGCTTAGGTCCAACGCATCCCTGTTTAAGTCCACTTCATTGGCATTTACACGGGTATAGGCCAATGCTCCATCCGGATTTAAAATAGGGATGAATACAAAGGTATATCGGGATAAAAAGATGGAAATCTCCTGTTGTAACGCTTCTTTTTGCTGAAATAATTGCAGAAAATCAAATAGCGCCTTGGTGGTAGTAGATTCGTTTCCGTGCATTTGCGACCAGGCAAACACTTTTTTATCTCCATGACCCAGGGTGACCCTATGTATGGGTAGTCCATTTTGAGAATGACCCACCACCTTAACTTTTGCAAATTTTGAAGCCGATTCCAGCAGGGGAGAAATGTGTTCATTATGAATGTACCGGCCCTCCAAAGGAGCTCGAAATAAGCGGGAATACTGTTGCTCGATTTTCATACTGTGTACAAAGGTAAACAAAGGCGTGTTTACAAATGTAAACAATAATATACGCCTGTTTCGTATATACTTGTAAACAAAAACCATCAGATCTGCTCCAAAGATCACTGAAAAACCGGTTATCAATTAAACTCATCATATATGTTATTTATTTTCAATCTTTTATATTACTTTATATAAAGTATATATTGAATAATATTGTTGAAGTATTTCTATTTTATTAGCTAATTTCAGCATAATAATTTACATTTGTAAACGTTTTATAGAACAGAAGGGATTTACAATGGTAAACAGTGCAGAATTCGCAAAAAGGCTTCAGAAAATACTGGATTATTACGGTATTTCGGCCACCTCTTTTTCGGAAGAGATCGAGGTGAACCGCTCCACTATTTCGCACCTTTTATCGGGCCGGAATAAACCTAGTCTGGATTTTGTAATGAAGGTTATTCAGCACTACCCCGAAGTAGAATTGTATTGGCTACTCAATGGGAAAGGAAATTTTCCTTCAGAAAAAATTATAGAAAAATCTGCTCCCGAAACACCCAAAGTTTCTCAAAGTCCTGTGGAAACGGAAAATTCTCCCGAAAAAACAGTCAGACCCCCTATCCCAGACTCCGATATTGAACGAATCGTTATCTTTTACAAGGATGGAAGTTTTAAATCCTTTAAAAATTAATTTATTTATCAGGATTTTCGGAAATTTGCCGTAAATCTCAAAAATGCGCTTACTGCCCTACTTTTCTCTGCTCTTTCTACTTGTTTCCTGCTACGAAGTTGAACGAAACTGCGGCGATTTCAGGACTGGCACCTTTCAGTTTGAAGCTGTGAGTGGTACAGAGGTATTTACTACGCGTATCGAACGCAATGACAGCATAGAGATAGAATACTATAAAGAAAGTATAGATACGGCCGAGATCAGGTGGATAAACGATTGCGAATATGTGTTACGCAAACTAAATCCGAAAAACATGGCAGAGAAAAAGGCTATTCATATAAAGATCCTAACTACCAAAGACAATAGCTATACCTTCGAATTTAATGAATTGGGTAAATCTGGCAAAAGTAGGGCTACAGCGACCAAAATAGTAGATTAAGTCCTGCGGTCACTGCCTTTAACGGCATAGAATACCACTGGTTTGATTATTTTTTCTTCAGCAGCTCGTTCTGCTCTTCCATCAATCGCTCTATATTGGATAAAAGCTCAATATTCTTGGGGGTTTCCACGGCTTTATCCATAGGATCTTCAGCCTTACTTTTAAATCGGTTCATGCCCTTTATCACAATAAAGATGGTAAGAGCAATAATGAGGAAGTCTATCATTTTTTCGATAAGTTCTCCATATCCTATCGCTACCTCTTCCATTTTTCCTGAAGCCTCTCTAAGCACATATTTCCTGTTAGATAGCGTAACATCTTCTGTAAGTAAGGATAGCGGTGGCATGATCACCTTTTTTACCAGCGCACTAACAACCGCATTAAAGGCTGTACCAATTACTACCGCCACAGCCATATCGATCATATTGCCTTTTACAGCAAACTCCTTAAACTCCCGGATAAATTTTCTCATCTAACTAAAATAGCTTAGTCTGCCCTTCACCGTCTATATCGGTAGCTGGGTCGTTTTCATCACCGTTGGAGGCTTTTTTATTTTCTTCTGAAGCTTCGGAAGAGACCGCTTCTTCATCCACCACATCTATTTCTTCGGCCGGTAGCGGCTTCGGGGCTTCGTAAGGCAGTGGTTCCTTAGCGTTGATCTCGAGCACATTATCCTTGGTAAGCTGATTCCCCAAGGCATTGATGCCTTTTACCGCTATAAACTCCTCCAGATTAACCTCCATGTTCGGTTTGCGATCCTTACCTCGCTCCTTCACAAACACCACTTCGGCCATTGGGCGATGATCGGTAAATATCTTTTCCAGGTAGGATTTAGGGTGATCTGAAATGATCAATTCTTCCTTATCGGGATTATCGATCAGGAATCGTTTTACGTAGAATAGTTCTTTCTCACCATCCCAGTATATGGCCGAAATTGGCTTCTTCGGCTCCCATTTCTCAAGGATGATCATATCATCGTCAAAATGCATGGTTACCTCTGGGATGGCTGTTTTTACCGTTCCGTTTTGTCGCACTATCAATAATCTGTCTTCCTTGGTGAATTCCCCCAGAAGCTCTCCGCGACCGTCCACATTTAGACGCTGTATGGTCTCATCGAACCAGATCTTACGTGGTTTTAGCGTTGATAATCCCTTCTCCTTAAGCTCTACGCGTTTCACCGTGTACTTGGTAACTATATTTCCCTTGGAAGCCCTGCCTTTTACGAGTATATCGGCAAAATCGAGATCCCATTTAAGTTTCTTAATGCTGCCGGACTGCCGTAGCAAGATGGTTACAACCTCCGCTTCTCCATTTGGATTAGCCGTGAAGTACAACACCTTGGAGCCTTTACTTCCTGCGGTGAGATCGTATTCCTTGTCGCGGGTGATGGAGGTAACCGCAAATCGTTTCACATAGGTGGCCCCTCTTGCCCCATCCTTGTAGATCATATTGTAAATGGTACGGCTGTCTTTCTTCTTGAACACCGCCACATGTATGATCCCTTTACCTACAAAGGTCTTGGCATCCACTTTGGTCACCATCATGGTTCCATCTTGTGTGAACACTATAATATCGTCTATATCACTACAATCGGTCACGTATTCGTCGCGACGAAGGCTGGTGCCTATAAAACCTTCTTCCCGATTTACATACAATTTCGTATTGCGTATAACTACCTTGGTGGCCTCGATATCGTCGAACATCCTTATCTCTGTCTTGCGCTCCTTTCCGGCTCCATACTCCTTCTTCAAACGCTTAAAATAGTCGATAGCGTAGGTGATAAGATTATTCAAGTGATTCTTTACTTCGGCTATGCTATCTTCCAACGCATCAATCTTTTGCTGTGCTTTGTCTATATCGAATTTTGAAATACGTTTAATCCGGATCTCGGTTAACCTAACGATGTCTTCTTCGGTTATGGCGCGCTTAAGATGTTTAATATGCGGCTTTAATCCTTTGTCGATGGCAGCAATAACCCCTTCCCAGGTTTCTTCTTCTTCTATATCGCGGTATATCCTGTTTTCTATAAATATCCTTTCCAGGGAAGCAAAATGCCATTGCTCTTCTAGTTCGGAAAGTTTTATCTCGAGCTCGCTTTTCAGCAGTTCCACCGTACGATCTGTGGATCGTCTAAGCATCTCGGTAACCCCTATAAACAGGGGTTTGTTGTCTTCTATCACACATCCCAGAGGAGATATAGACGTCTCACAACTTGTAAAGGCATACAGGGCATCTATGGTCTTATCCGGCGAGATACCGCTGGGGATATGTATCAGGATCTCCACCTCGGCAGCTGTATTATCTTCTATCTTCTTGATCTTGATCTTCCCTTTGTCATTAGCCTTCAGAATAGAATCTATAAGGGATGAAGTGGTAGTACCATAAGGTATCTCGGTGATTACCAGGGTGTTCTTATCCTCCTGGTTGATCCTCGCCCTACTTCTAATCTTTCCACCTCTAAGGCCATCGTTATAATTAGTGGCATCCATGATACCCCCTGTTGGAAAATCTGGTACCAGCTGAAATCGCTTCCCTTGCAAATGCTTTACAGAGGCGTCTATGAGTTCGATGAAATTGTGTGGTAATATCTTAGTAGAGAGTCCTACAGCTATCCCTTCTGCTCCCTGTGCTAAAAGCATGGGGAACATTACCGGTAGATTGATGGGTTCTTTTCGTCTGCCGTCGTAAGAGGCCTGCCATTCGGTTATCTTGGGGTTGTATACTACATCCAGGGCGAACTTAGACAGGCGGGCTTCGATATACCTGGAAGCAGCGGCCCTGTCGCCAGTAAGGATATTTCCCCAGTTCCCCTGGGTGTCGATAAGCAGGTCTTTCTGCCCTATCTGCACCATGGCATCTGCTATACTGGCATCACCGTGGGGGTGATATTGCATGGTATGCCCAACGATATTGGCGACCTTGTTATAGCGCCCATCGTCAAGATCCTTCATAGAGTGCATGATCCTGCGTTGCACAGGCTTAAATCCATCCTCTATGGCTGGTACGGCCCTTTCCAGGATCACATAGGAAGCGTAATCCAGGAACCAGTCGCGATACATACCGGTTACCCGGGTTATGGTCTCTCCCGTGTCGCCATCGGGCATATCCATTGGGTGTCCCGGCTCGTAGTTAAGTTCTTCTTCGTTGGTTGGGTCTTCGATCATCTCTTAATCTTCCACTTTGTCCAGTTCTACCTTCAAATTATTAATGATAAATTCCTGTCGGTCCGGTGTATTCTTACCCATATAAAAGCGCAACAGTTCCTCTATGCTCATCGACTTATCCAGCATCACAGGATCTAACCTCATATCGTCCCCGATAAAATGTTGGAATTCATCGGGTGATATCTCCCCAAGCCCTTTAAATCGGGTGATCTCGGGCTTCGGTTTTAATTTTTCTATCGCATCTATGCGTTCCTGCTCCGAATAGCAATAAATGGTCTCCTTTTTATTCCGCACCCGGAACAAAGGTGTTTGCAATATGTATAAATGCCCTTCCTTGATAAGCTCCGGAAAGAACTGTAGGAAGAAGGTAATTAGCAGTAAACGAATATGCATCCCATCCACGTCGGCATCGGTGGCGATCACTATATTGTTATAACGAAGGTCTTCTATAGATTCTTCTATGTTAAGTGCTGCCTGAAGCAAATTGAATTCCTCATTCTCATACACCACCTTCTTGGACATGCCGTAGCTGTTGAGCGGCTTCCCTCTCAGCGAAAAAACTGCCTGTGTGTTCACATCCCTACTCTTGGTGATACTTCCACTGGCCGAGTCTCCCTCGGTGATGAAGAGTGTAGTATCCAGGCGCTGATCTTTTTTCATATCCCCCAGGTGCACGCGACAATCCCGTAATTTCTTATTGTGCAAACTTGCTTTCTTCGCTCGCTCGCGTGCCAGTTTTCTAATCCCGCTAAGTTCTTTCCGCTCCTTTTCGGCCATCATGATCTTTCGCTGGATCTTTTCGGCGACGGCGGGGTTCTTATGTAAATAATTGTCAAGTTGGGTCTTAACGAAATCGTTGATATAGCTCCGTACCGTAGGCAGGTCGCCACCCATCTCGGTGGATCCTAGCTTGGTTTTTGTCTGACTCTCAAACACCGGCTCCATCACTTTAATGCTAATAGCCGCTACGATAGATTTACGTACGTCGCTGGCGTCGTAGTTCTTTCCATAGAATTCCCGTATGGTCTTTACGATACTCTCCCGGAAAGCCGCCTGATGTGTTCCGCCCTGGGTAGTGTTCTGCCCATTCACAAAGCTGTGATACTCTTCGCTATACTGGGTTTTATGGTGCGTAAGCGCTACTTCTATATCGTCACCCTTCAAATGGATGACGGGATATAACATGTCATCAACAGACATATTATCTTCCAACAGGTCTTTTAGACCATTTTCTGAATAAAATTTTTCTCCGTTGAAATCTATGGTAAGGCCCGGATTGAGGTACACGTAATTCCGAAGCATCTTCGCCACATATTCGGTACGGTACTTATAATGTTTGAAGATGCCCTCATCCGGGACAAAGATCACTTTGGTCCCTTTGCGTTTTGAGGAATCTTCCAGATCCGAATCCTTCTTCAGCTCCCCCAGTTCGAATTCGGCAGTCTTCAATTTTCCGTCGCGCACAGATTCTACTCTGAAATACGAAGACAGAGCATTCACGGCTTTCGTACCTACACCGTTAAGACCAACTGATTTCTTGAACGCCCGTGTATCGTACTTACCACCGGTGTTCATCTTCGAAACCACATCCACTACTTTCCCAAGGGGGATTCCTCTACCGTAGTCACGAACTTTAACCTCCTTGTCCTTGATCCTGATCTCGATGGTCTTACCCGCTCCCATCACAAACTCATCGATGCAGTTATCGATCACCTCTTTCAGAAGAATATAAATACCATCATCAGGTGAAGAACCATCGCCGAGCTTCCCGATATACATTCCGGGACGCATTCTAATATGCTCCTTCCAATCCAACGATCGGATATTCTCTTCGGTATATTGGGTTTGAGACATTTTTTTACTGAATAAGCCCTAAATATAGGGTTTCACAGAGAAAATGCGAACCGAATACGGGGAAAGTAATTAACAATTATACGGGCTTATTGTTAGTAATTTTTCTGAAGAAAATTGCAATAAAACTCAGGCTGTTCGATACGAAATAACAGCTGCGATCCCATCCGGTTCAATTTATTGAAATGCAGGCAGTTCGATTCCTAAATATTGGCCTTATACGTTATGCCTGAAATGTATCACATCTCCATCCTGCACAACATACTCCTTGCCTTCAACTCCCATTTTCCCGGCTTCCTTTACCTTGGCTTCACTTCCGTAAGTAACGTAATCATCGTATTTGATCACCTCAGCCCGAATAAAGCCCTTCTCAAAGTCTGAATGGATCACTCCAGCCGCCTGTGGCGCAGTGGCGCCTACCGGAATGGTCCACGCACGAACTTCCTTTTTACCTGCAGTGAAATAAGTTTGCA
Organism: uncultured Flavobacteriaceae bacterium; assembly: GCA_905479745.1. GTDB lineage: Bacteria > Bacteroidota > Bacteroidia > Flavobacteriales > Flavobacteriaceae > Pukyongia. The sequence goes on from CAJQNO010000128.1 coordinate 8,932, forward strand.
AATTGAGCAGCGAATATGCTCCGCGAATAAGTTTAGCCGATCCCGGTTCTTCCAGCCCCAGATCTTCCAGGAACATTTGTCTTTCCTCGAATGTATCCAGTTCGGTGATATCTGCTTCGGTCCCTACGGCAAGAACCAGTACTTCCGCATTTTCATTAGCTACGGCAGCTTTAACTGCATCAACATAGGCGTTTCCGCTTGCTGCAGATTCTTCGTCCACATTACACACATACATCACCGGCTTGTCTGTGATAAGCTGCATACGGTCGATATACTCTTCTCTTTCAGATTCGGTTAGATCGATCCCACGAACGGAGATCCCGGCTTCAAGGCCTTGTTTCACTTTGGTAAGGGCAGCCACTTCCTTCTGAGCTTCTTTATCTCCTGTTTTTGCCGCACGTGCTACTTTATCCATTCGTTTTTCTACGGTTTCCAGGTCTTTTAACTGAAGTTCGATATCGATGGTCTCCTTGTCCCGCACCGGATCCACACTCCCGTCTACATGCACCACATTGTCGTTGTCGAAACATCTAAGAACATGCAGGATAGCATCGGTCTCCCTGATATTTCCCAGGAACTGGTTCCCCAGCCCTTCTCCTTTACTCGCTCCTTTTACCAGTCCGGCAATATCAACGATCTCCACCGTGGCCGGTAATACTCTTTCCGGATTTACCAGCTCTTCAAGCTTCACCAATCTGGGGTCTGGTACGTTTACCACCCCAATATTGGGTTCGATGGTACAAAATGGGAAATTGGCACTTTGTGCCTTGGCATTCGATAAACAATTGAACAAGGTCGATTTTCCTACGTTCGGCAATCCTACAATTCCTGCTTTCATATGTGGCTTTTATAGCGGTTGCAAATATACATTTTCATCGGTGAAAAAGAAGCAAAGTTCTACATTGGGTTTTATAACTTATTTTATTAAGAATCGAATGGATTGTAGTAACTTTATAGCTATAAGCTCACAAACTTCAGAAGATGAAAAAAATTACGCTATTAAGCATGTTATTTAGCTTGTGTTTTAGCATAGGCCATGCGCAGGAGAACAAGACCATTAAAGAAGAAACCACGGTAAAACGCGTGGTGAAGAAGGAAGGCAGCACCGTTGTTGTTCAGGAAGTTGAAGCCACCACTTCTGAGAAAGGCGCGGTGATTGTAGCTGATAACGAGGAAGAGAACCAGGTGTTTAGCGAAAAGAGTGCGGTGGAAGACAAGGAAAAAGTGGTTGTAGACGAAACTGCTTTAGACGAAAAGAACGAGGCGATGATCGCGGCTCGAAAAAAAGCTCAGGAAGAGGAGTTAAAGCGATCTATCGAAGAAGCTAAGGCCAAAGCGGCGGCTCAGCGTAAAAAACTGGAAGAACAGGAAGCTGCCAGACTAAAAGCCGTCGAAGAAAATAAAAAGCAACTCGAAAAAAGAGGTAAGGGTGTTGGGAAACTCACCAAAAAGAAAAAGGGAAACTAAAGCAATTCTTTGTAAATGGTAAGGCGATACGCCTGGTAATTAATCAGGTCGTTGTGTTTTCCCCCATCAACTGTAACAAAACTACGCTGTTCTTCCGGCAGGGTCTTATAGAGTGTTTCACCAAACTCAAAGGGCACAACCCCGTCTTCGGTACCATGAATAATTACAATACGACATTTTACATCATCTGTAAAATACGCCACCGGGAAATCGTATTTCAATAATTTTATGGGAAGATAAGGCACCTTCTCCTGTACCAGTTTCCTGAAATCGTAAAAGGGAGTTTCGAGGATGAGTTTTTTAGGCTTGTTCTTAGATGCCACGTATGCCGCCATTGCCGTTCCCAGGGATCTTCCGTACACAATTATATTGCCTTCGGGAAATAATTCTTTGGCCTTATCGTAAAAGAGTTGAGCGTCGCTATAAAGGGCTTTTTCCGATAGTTTACCCGTACTTTTACCATAGGTGCGATAATCCATTACCAAGACTTCGTAATTGTACTGCAGAAAATAAGATGTCACCTTTCCCCAACGCGACAAGTCACCGGCATTGCCGTGATAATAAACAATGATTCCTCTTGGATTTTCCTGCTTAAAATGAAGGGCATTTAAACGGGCACCATCTTCAGTCTCAATAAACAACTCCTCGAAATCGTGATCGAAATCGTACACGTATTCCTGTGGTAATTTTGAAGGTAAGAATATAAATTTTTCCTGAAATAAATAGGCTCCCATAATCACTATAACAGCTGCAGCCAGTATGAATAAAAATACTCTCTTTAGCGCTTTCATATTATTTTTTCACTGAATGTTTAACTCCAATGCTCGTAGTTTCGAGGTCGATTTCCCGGTCGACAAAATTAATAATCTCTCCCAACATTTTATGATAGGATTCGAAATTATTGAGATTTTTATGCCCACCCCCTATTACCGGGTATAAACGGGTGCGTTGGGCATTGATCTTTGATAGCTTAACACTGGACTTAAGAGGTATAAGCTTGTCGTTGGTGCCATGTATGATATGGATGGGACAGTTCACGTACTTTATCCATTTATAGGTGGGCATGGGATATTTTAAGATAAGCGACAAGGGCATAAAGGGCATATAGCGACCGGTGACCTTGGCAAGGCTATAATAAGGGGCATCCAGGATAAGCATCCGGGGATTGTTCATAGACGCGAGTTTAGTGGCAAATCCCGAGCCCAGGGAGCGGCCGTAAAGAATGATGTATTGCTCCGGCACCCGTTCCCGCATTTTGTTATATACTAGCTGAAGATCACGCTTTATGGCCTTTTGAGAACGTTTCCCTATGCTTTTTCCGAAGCCACGATAATCTACCATGAACACGTCGAAACCATGTCGAGTGAAATCGATCGCAAATTTCCCCCATCCTTTTATACTCTTAGAGTTCCCCTTTAGATAAAGCACTATCCCTCGCGGATTTTCAGTCTTGAAATGCAGGCCGTTCAGGCTCGCTCCATCACGAGTCTCTAGGTTGTACTCCTCAACCTCCTGGTTCTCGTAGTAAAACTGAAATTCCTTCGGTAGCTTCTCCGGCTTAAATAAAAAGTAATCCTGCAAATAGTACAGTGCCACACTAATTGCAATATAGACTCCCAGAACCCAAATAAGTGTATGTAACCAAACTGGCATGATACTAAAGTACAATTTTCTGTTTTTACTGTTTAATGGAATGTGAGTGGTGAGTAGAAATTTTAATTAAACTAAAAAAAGTCGGAGACAGAAAATAAAAATCAAATAACAAGCACCAAATTTCAAATAAATTCCAACTTCCAAGTACCAAATCACAAATAAAATTTAAGATTCAATTAGTCATAATTGAACTTTGTTAATTGACCATTATTTGTTTTTTGAAAATTGTGATTTGTGAGTTTTGATACCGGACTTTTACCAATTCATCATCGTTTCTCTTTCTGTAAGACTCAAAAAAATACGAGGTATACAATTTCAACATTTCAAACGTTATAAATAAATAGCCTCACAAAAAACCTCGTATGAAATTGCTTCTACATTTCTTTTTCCTGATGCTAAGCCACAGTAAATAGTTTTCAGAAAAAATTAACAAATCTGTAACAATGTTAAAAAAATACACTCTTTATTACATACTAATAACGTAACGAGCATGAAGAACCTACTTTATCTCCTCCTTCTGGCTACAGCTTCCCTATTCATGTCCTCATGTAACATGAATAACAACGGTATAGAATCTGCAGAAGGATTATGGCAATCGCTGGGCTATGGACGTATTTTTCAGATCGAAAAAGATCACTACACCTACTACGAGCATGCGGATAGCATTTGTTCCCCTACAGATTCGGGCATGCTAACAGATTTTGAAGGGGCGTTTAAAGTGAAGAACGACACGCTTACCGTTACCGTAGGTTACGATGTATTTTATTTTAAACGAATTCCTGCCCTACCGTCGCTTTGCAGCATGGATAACTCCACCGAAAGTTCCGAAAATACTGGCTATAATGTGAATACCAGCCTGGAAAGCACTTCAGAACACCAGGCTTCAGGCACAAGAATCTAACGACTGCGTTCATGGATTGCTTTCGTAAAGATAAATTTCCTACGTCCTCCTTTCAGAAGGGGTAACACCAATCGAAAAATTCCTTATCTTTAAAATGAATTTTCCCCTATAGCGTACTGATTTTCAGTAATCTTATGGGGCTTTTTTTTACAACCCGGCCATCCCTGCCTTACTCTAATTAATTCACAAGTATGGAATGTTCAAACATTATGGAAGCAGCCTTACAGCAAGGCAACATAGGGAATAAACTATTTAAGGGCTCTTCGGAAAAGGAGTTAGTGACAGACCTACAGCGAGTACTCTTCGAACTGGGATTCAGAAAGGAACTGAAATGGGATAGCTATAACGCCGACGGAGACTACGGAAAGGCAACCGCAAACGCCGTGGCTACCTTTGCGAGTAAGAACGGAATACAAACAAATGGTGAAAAGGTAGACGACAGTCTGGCCAAGATCATGTTGCAACGTCACGATTTCCTGCCCGAAATGTATGTGCTCTGGGAAATTAGTGAGGGCGACCTTCGCACCCGTAAATTTATCTCTAAAGGAACCCGTACCAGTATTTCGGCCGTACAGGTATTGCTCAATACCCTGGGCTACGGACAGCAACTCAACTTTGCGAAATTTGGCGCCGATGGTCTTTATGGAAGCAACACCCGTAAAGCCCTGGTGAAATACGCTGCCGATAACGGGGTAATCTCTGATGGCGACTGGCTTTCACGCCCACTAATAGATATTATGCTGAAAGACATCAACGTATTTTATGGCAAAAGCTGGAGCGATCTGGCCGCACAAAACCTCCCCGGCAGTGGTTCACCACTTATCCTTTTTGAAGGTTCCCAATTCCGGGGAAAACCCTGCCGCGCCGATATTCAATTCCTGCCACGACTAAAGCAAATAAACAAGCACGCCGAAGCTGCCGATGTATTTATTCACGTGACCAGCTCCTTCCGAACCTCCACCAACGTAAATGGTGCCATAGTACCGCCAGCCACATTTTCTAACCACCTGGCAGGACACGGTATCGATATGAACGTGGTCTATGATGATGGAAAATGGGCCAACTCTTCGGTATTAAGGCAATATCCCAATGTCCCCGGGCCGGTACGACAATTTTTAAAGGCTATTATCGACGATCCGGATCTCCGCTGGGGAGGATTATTTAACACCAAAGACCCGGTGCACATAGACGATCATTTAAATAAGGACCGCGCGAAATGGAAAAAACGATACAAGGCCATGCAAAAGGCGGTGCAATTGGGGGGCAATTAGAGATTAGCTGTAGGTATAAGTAGGATTGTTTATAACTCTAATTTAAAAACATACTATAATATGCAAGGCAAATCAATGGTTTTTTTAATTTTAATATCTCGTTGTA
>CAJQNO010000129.1 GCA_905479745.1 uncultured Flavobacteriaceae bacterium
GATGAGCTAAAAGCATTACAAGATAAACTAGACGGAGGAAAAAAATAATCCTTCAGGTATAACAAGATAAACCCTTTCAATTATGGCACATAAAAAAGGAGTAGGTAGTTCGAAGAACGGACGCGAATCAGAATCGAAACGATTAGGCGTAAAGATCTTTGGTGGTCAGGCAGCAATTGCCGGGAACATCATCGTACGCCAACGAGGTATGGAACACCACCCGGCCGAAAACGTATATGCAGGTAAAGACTTTACTTTACACGCTAAGGTAGACGGTACCGTGAAATTTACTAAGAAGAAGAATAATAAGTCTTATGTTAGTATTGTTCCTAACGCGGAGGCTTAGATCTTACTTAGACAGAAATTAAAAACCCCAACCGATCCGGTTGGGGTTTTTTTATGTGCATTATTAATTTCCTGGTACTTAATATGTGCCCGACAGGATCTGTATTCCGTCAACCAACCACCAGATGCCAAGTCCACCTGCAGTGACTATAAATAGAATGTTCCAGCCTACAGGGCTACCCAGATACCAGCGGTGACCAGCTGCCCATCCAAGGAAAAACCATAACAGTATAGAAACGAGCATGTCGTCTCCTACTGCAGCAGAGGCCGCCGGAGATTCCAGGACTACTTCATCTGCATTAGTGTTTGTTACTTCGGTATCGGCCGATGCGGTTCGAGGTACCGGAAAAGAGGCATAAGACAATTGAACTGTCATTAGCACAAAAAGCAAAGAAAAAATAATTTTTAACTTCATAAACAATTGGATTATAGTTATACTTGTGTCTTCATAAATATACCTTTTATAATGCGGTTTTCCTTGAGTTTTTCCCTTATTTTTTTTCTAAACATTGTAAATATTTGGAGCCAAGAAGATTACGAATACCTGGGTGTTATCCAGCTAAACGACTCTTCCTTTATTTCGTACAAGATCGCATTTAATGAAGAAAACGGATTGCTAAGGGGATATTCTGTTACCGATATGGGAGGGTCTCATGAAACCAAATCTTTTATCAGTGGATATTATGAGGCTGAAAATAACAAGATCGATTTTTACGAAAGCGGGATCCTTTATACCAAGTCGCCATATACCAGAGATGATTTTTGTTATGTGCATTTTGACGGGCAGCTAAAAAAACTGGATGATCGTCAAGGGATTGAAGGTGATTTTAAAGGCCTTTACAACAATGGAGAGACTTGTATAGACGGCAGTATCAATTTACTGAACTTCAGAAAAGTACTAAAAAAGGCCAAAAAACTGGATCGCAAAATAGATCGTACTGTGTTGGTAAGTAAGGAAAAAAGGGACAAGATCAACCTGGTGCGAGATCTGGACAGTCTCAATATGAATATAGTAAGGAAGAACGAAACCTTAAATATCTTTACTTCAAATGATACGGTAGAGCTGGTACTATTCGATGCCGGAAAGGAAGATAATGACCGCATCTCACTTTATGTAAATGATGAGGTACTTTGGGAGGACTATGCGGCTATGCGTGCCGAACGCAGGGAGCGTATTCCCCTGGAAAGCGAAGCCACTGCCATTAAGATCGTTGCTCTGAACAACGGAACCATTGGTGAAAACACTATAAAATTCCACATCATTCTAGAGGAAACCGTTGTGGAAAGCCTTACCAACCTCAAGGCCGGGGAAGAAGCGACCTTCATAATCAGGAAAAAATAAACCCCCATCTTTCAATGAGGGTTTTTATGATATATGCTGAATAGGTATTTACAGAATCAGCTATAGTATAACACAGAATTACAACTAGTACCTGTAGTATTCAGGCTTATAGGGCCCTTCTACTTTAACACCTATATATTCCGCTTGTTCTTCACGAAGTTCGGTTAATTCTACTCCGATCTTCTCGAGGTGTAATTTCGCAACTTTTTCGTCCAGGTGCTTCGGAAGCATATAGACCTTATTCTCGTATTTATCGCTGTTCTTCCAAAGTTCGATCTGAGCCAGGGTCTGGTTTGTAAACGAATTACTCATCACAAAACTAGGGTGTCCCGTAGCACAGCCCAAGTTCACTAGTCGGCCTTCGGCCAATAGGATGATGTCTTTACCATTTACGTTATACTTATCTACCTGAGGTTTGATCTCCACTTTTTCGTGATTTTTGTTTAACCAGGCTACATCGATCTCATTATCGAAATGCCCAATGTTACATACGATCGCCTTGTCTTTCATCGCTTCAAAATGTTTGCCCTGGATAATATCTTTATTTCCTGTGGTAGTGATAAAGATATCGGCTTTTTCAACTACTGTTTCCAGACGTTTTACTTCAAAACCGTCCATAGCAGCCTGTAACGCACAGATAGGATCGATCTCGGTTACGGTAACTATAGATCCGGCGCCACGGAAAGAAGCAGCTGTTCCTTTACCTACATCTCCATAACCACAAACCACTACGCGCTTTCCAGCCAGCATCACATCGGTAGCACGACGGATCGCATCTACGGCACTCTCTTTACATCCGTATTTATTATCGAATTTAGATTTGGTAACACTATCGTTCACATTGATGGCCGGCATAACCAAAGTGCCATTTTTCATACGGTCGTATAATCTGTGAACACCTGTGGTTGTTTCTTCGGAAAGACCTTTGATCCCCGGAGCGAGTTCCGGATATTTATCGAATACCATGTTGGTAAGATCTCCACCGTCGTCAAGGATCATATTAAGCGGCTTGCGCTCTTCGCCAAAGAACAAGGTTTGTTCTATACACCAGTTGAATTCCTCTTCGGTCATTCCCTTCCAGGCATAAACCGGGATACCTGCGGCGGCGATTGCAGCAGCAGCCTGGTCCTGTGTGGAGAAAATATTACAGGAGCTCCAGGTAACTTCGGCACCTAATTCTATTAGCGTTTCAATGAGAACGGCAGTTTGTATGGTCATGTGTAAACAACCTGCAATACGAGCTCCTTTAAGAGGTTGCTCATCTTTATACTCTTCACGCAGAGACATAAGACCCGGCATTTCTGCTTCGGCCAATTCGATTTCTTTGCGTCCCCATTCGGCCAGGGAAATATCTTTTACTTTGTAGGCTACGTACGGCATTGTTTTCGTTGACATATTAGTATCTTTGATTTAATCAATTTTTCTTCCGAAGTATTTCGGTTTGCAAAAATACGTAATATCCGTTACATATTTATGCCACTTTACAAAACAATAACAGTTAACGAGCAGACTAAAGTTCTCATTTGGAAGATA
>CAJQNO010000130.1 GCA_905479745.1 uncultured Flavobacteriaceae bacterium
ACTTCTTCCATTTCTATTTTTCGGTACGGTAATTGTTGAAAATAAGCCGTGTGAAAAAGGTGAAAAAACGCAGGTTTTTAAGTACCTTTGATCTAATTCCGTACTTATGAAAATCAGTTTTTTAAAGCGCATAAAGCCCAACAATCGTTACAATTATACGCCACGGTATTACAAAGGAAAGGACGAGGATACCACTCCATATGAGTTTGGAACCAAGTTCGACAAATTTGCCGATACCTATAACAAAAACGATTTTGGGGCGCATTGGCGGGAGGCTCGTAAGGATATGCGGAACAGGGGAAATGTGCAGTTCAACAGGACGATACTGATCATCGTAGCATTACTGATCCTGGTATTCTTATGGATCATTGATTTCGACTTTTCAATATTTACACAATAATTGTCTATGCCAGACATCATTCAGCTCTTACCGGATCATGTTGCTAATCAGATCGCTGCCGGAGAGGTCGTTCAACGTCCTGCTTCCGTGGTGAAGGAATTGCTGGAAAATGCCATAGATGCTCAGGCTACTAAAATAAACCTGGTAGTAAAAGATGCCGGAAAGACTCTGGTTCAGGTAACCGATAACGGGATAGGAATGAGCCCTACAGACGCCCGTCTTAGTTTCGAGCGTCATGCCACTTCTAAGATTAAAACGGCAGAGGACCTGTTTAACCTGCATACCAAAGGATTTCGCGGGGAGGCACTGGCTTCCATTGCTGCCATCGCCCATGTAGAACTAAAATCCCGAACAGCGGCCACCGAGGTGGGAACCCGCATTTGTATAGAAGGTAGCAAGGTGGTTTCGCAAGAGGCAGAGGTGGTGGCAAAGGGAACCACTATTTCTGTGAAGAACCTGTTTTACAATATTCCTGCCCGTAGAAATTTTCTGAAAAGCAACCCTGTAGAAACCCGCCATATCATCGATGAGTTTCATCGTGTGGCACTGGCACATCCGCAGGTGGCATTTACAATGACCCATAACGGAAGTGATGTCTTCAATCTGCCGGAGAGTAATATCAGGCAGCGTATTGTAAATATCTTCGGAAATAAGACCAATGAGAAACTGGTTCCTGTTTCGGAAGAAACCGAAATAGTAAAAGTGAGTGGTTTTGTGCTCAAGCCCGAATTTGCTCGAAAGAGCAGGGGAGAGCAGTTCTTCTTTGTGAACGACCGTTTTATCAAGAGTCCGTACCTGCATCATGCCGTTTCATCGGCCTTTGAAGGCCTGGTAAAGGAGGGTACGCATCCGGGTTATTTTCTCTTCCTGGAAGTAGAGCCTACCTCTATCGATATCAATATTCACCCTACCAAGACCGAGATCAAATTTGACGATGAGCATGCTATTTACGCCATGCTTAGGGCTACGGTAAAACACAGCCTGGGACAGTTTAGTATTGCCCCGGTACTGGATTTCAATAAAGATGCAGGCTTCGAAACTCCATACGAATACAGCAAGAAAAGCCCTGTGGCACCCACCATCGAAGTGGACAGGAATTTTAATCCGTTCAAATCGGGGGGAGGCTCTAAAGGAGGAGCTTACACCGGTTATAAAGAGAAATCGGCCGGATGGGAATCGCTATATGTAGGGTTAAAAGACGACTTTGAGGTGGTGCCTTCAACCGAAGCAGCCTCTCAGATAGAATTTGAAAGCGAGGAGGTAACCGGCCGTATGTTCGAAGCCGGGGAAACCGAGACGGCACAAATTAGCTTTCAGCTTCAGAATAAATATATCATTAGCCCTATTAAAAGCGGGATGATGGTAATTCATCAGCATTTGGCGCATCAACGTGTGCTTTACGAGGAATTCCTTCGGAATATAACAGTGAAGGAAGCTGTGAGTCAGCAGTTATTATTTCCCCTTGAAATAGCGCTTACCAAGCCCGATCTTGAAATACTTCGGAAGGTGAAAGAGCAATTAGAACACACAGGATTTTTGTTTGAAGACTTTTCAGAAGAAAAAATAAGCATAAGCGGAATCCCTGTAGGCCTGAACAATTCCAACGCAGGCGCGGTGCTCGAGCAATTGATCACCGATATACGGGATGATGTCCCGGATGCCGGTTTCAGCCTTAACGACCTGCTGGCTAAGAGTATGGCCAGGGCCATGGCAATAAAAAGCGGAACCTCCTTAAACAAGGAAGAGAGAGAACATTTGGTAAACAGGCTCTTTGCTTGTAAAGAACCTACCGTGTCTCCCGACAATACCCCTGTATTAATTACGTTGGATGTAACAGAACTCGAAAAACGCTTTATGTAGATGGGAAGAATATCTGAAACCATAAAAGTCTTGATCGTTGTAAACGTGATCTTTTTCGCGGGTACATTGATGAACCAGGAAGTGGCGTACCGCCTCTTTTCACTTTATTATTTCGATAATCCCAATTTCCACGTCTGGCAGCCGGTCACGCATATGTTCATGCATGGCGGCTTATGGCATATCCTTTTTAATATGTATGCCCTTTGGGCGTTTGGAACACCGCTTGAAATGCGCTGGGGCCGAAAGAAATTCCTGTTCTTTTATTTCTCGGCAGGCCTGGGTGCTGCTCTAATTCATTCCCTGGTGAACTATTATAACGTGAGTACTATATCGGAAGCCTTATTGCAGGCAGGGTGGTCTCCGGCTGAACTGGCCAGTTACCTGGCAGGCGATAACGGGGGATCCAGGGCCGTGTTAGAATCGGTTTCCATGGATTCTATAGAGCGCATGGCGGAAAGTTTTAATATACCGGCGGTGGGTGCATCGGGTGCAATTTATGGTATTTTGGTGGCCTTCGCGATGATGTTCCCCAATATCGAATTGATGCTGATCTTCCTTCCTATCCCTATAAAGGCTAAGTATTTCGTACCCGGACTCATAGTGATGGACCTTGTGTTTGGCTTTACTGGATCTGCTATGGGAATCGCCCATTGGGCACATATAGGTGGCGCACTCTTTGGATTTATCATGGCCTGGTACTGGAAAAAGAATAGTTTCGACAACAGCAGATTGTATTGACGATGGCAGCTTCGAGTTTGACATATAAATACAAAACGGCCGATATGGTTATGAAACTCATAATCATCAACTCTGTGCTGTTCCTGGCGTTCAGGCTTACGGCCTTTTTTATGCAGCTTAACCCTGCCGATCTCACCAAATGGTTTACGCTGCCGGAAGGAGTTTCAGAATTCATCCTGCAACCCTGGGCTTTTATTACCTACAGTTTTGTGCATTTTAGCTTCTTTCATATACTGTTCAATATGATATGGCTGTATATGTTCGGCCGGATCATCCTTAATATCTTTTCAGGTAAAAGGCTTTTAACCATCTATTTGCTGGGCGCTATTTTCGGGGGGCTGTTCTTTGTATTGTCTTACAATGTATTTCCGGTCTTCGAGAACAAGCGCGGTTTTCTGCTTGGCGCCTCGGGAGCGGTAACTGCCCTCATGGCATTTATTGCAACTTATTCGCCTAATACGCAGCTGCGAATTTTCATGTTCAATATTAAATTATGGCATATTGCCGTTTTCCTTATACTGGCAGATCTAATTAGGTTATCTACATCGGATAACGCAGGCGGCCTTCTGGCCCATTTGGGTGGCGCTGTGTTTGGTTATGTATATGCTGTACAACTGGCAAAAGGTAACGACATAGGTAAGTGGTTTGAAAATATACTGGCTTGGTTTGAAAACCTCTTTAAAACCAGGAAACAGAGACCATTTAAAAAAGTACACCGAACACCAAAAAAGAGTGGTGGCGCAAAAGAATTTGATAAATCCAACCACCAGAAGAAGGTGGATGCCATTCTGGATAAAATAGGAAAGAGTGGTTACGACAGCCTTACGAAAGCCGAAAAGGATTTTTTGTTCAAGGCCGGTAGGAAAGAATAAAACGAAACCAATATAAACCGGGGATGTTAAATAAATTGATGCTTTGGGGCAGCAGATTGTCCGTTTTTCTTCTCGCATTGAGTTTTGTGGTACCTTTTCTGGCGCCATCAGACTTCCCGCAACTATCGCTTGCCAGTTTAGCTGTTTCCCCCTTAATCCTTCTCAATTTTATTTTCCTCATCTATTGGTTATTCAGAAAGAAAAGGAAAATGATCCTAACGGGTCTGGTCCTTGTGATCGCCTATCTTCATTTCGGGCCGTTTATAGAGATCTCTTCTGAAGGGGATAGAGAAGACTACCGTCAATCCCTGAAGATCTTTTCTTATAACGTACGCCTCTTCAATGCTTATGAGAAAGATGTGGACAGTATTGGCGTTGCCGGGGTTATCTCGAATATGATCCGTGAACAAAAACCGGATGTGATAGCGATACAGGAATATTATAACCCCAATAGCTCCGAATTTAGCGAGTACCCTTACAAATTTGTTCATTTTCACGCTAAGAATAAACTGGGTCACGCCATCTTCTCTAAATACCCGATCGTGAACAAGGGCGCCTTCGATTTCAACAAAACCTACAACAATAGTATCTACGCCGATATTGTAAAAGGACGGGATACGATAAGAGTGTATAACCTCCATTTGCAATCGCTGGGGATACTACCTAAGATGGGTTATTTACAGGATGGCGATTCCGAAGTGATACGTTCCCGTATGTCGCAAGCCTTTGTGAAACAGGAAATTCAGTTAAAGGAGATTTTGGCGCATAAGAAAACTTCACCCTATCCGGTTCTAATGTGCGGCGATTTTAATAATACTCCTTTCTCCTATATCTACAGACAGGCAAAAGCCGGGATGAAAGATAGTTTTTTGGAAAAAGGAAACGGAATTGGCACCACTTTCAAGTTCGATTTTTACCCGGTACGGATCGATTATATCCTTACCTCCCCATCGTTCGACGTAATCACCTTCGAAACAGTAAAGAACACCTTTTCAGACCATAGCCCGGTTTCGGCTACCGTTGGCTGGCCCGTGAAAGCCGATTAACCTAAGTCTTAAATTGTGTCCAGCTTTTGTGCCTCCAGGTAGTGTAGCGCATTTGGGCCTTCATTAAATAAGAGATCCAGCACAGACAAATTAGGCAGGTAACCGTGATGCGCTTCTAAAACCTGCGTGTAGGGAGGAAAATCAAAGTCCTTCTCCTTTTTAGCGGCAACCAGATATCGATAATCGGGAATGGACGGACTAAGCTCGAAACTTGTGGTAAACTCCACAGGTTTACTTATACCCAGTAAATCACATAGTAAGTTGAAGATGTTGAGGTTATGATCCAAGAGTTTTTCTACCGGACGGGTGAACAGGGGCCTGAGGTCGTCTTCATAATATTCGAAGAAAGGGGAGGTGCGGTAGGCGGTTTGTAACGACTTCCAGTGCTGCGACTGCCATGGAAAGCTATCTTCGGGAACAACATCCCGGGTTTTTTGTCTGTCACCACCACGGCTGTGTTTTACAGGGACGTTAAGTAATAGACGCCCGTTAGTATGAGCGATATAGGCGCGGTTTCGGTAGGTTTGTTTTTGGTAATTGTCCTGAACCTCGAACACAATAGCATCTGCCGCCACTATCGCAACCATATGCGAGATGGAAGGGAAATAGGTGGGATGGAGAAGTATACGTGCGATACGTTTATTCGTTGATGTGTTGGACGTAGAATTCAGACTTATTCACTATGTTGTGATTTTCTTGATGCGTTTAGCTTATTTGTGGGTTTTTCAACCTGCTCTCTTCGTAGCTAGGATCACAATCCAAATTTTTCTTAGGGTGGAAATCGATGCCAACCAATTATTTTCTCGAGAGAATATTGATAGGTTCATTGTTTAACCGAATATCCTGAATTACTTCAACTCAACAAATCCACCACCTTTGTTAGCTCTTCGCTTTCTTCTTTCTTTTTCTGAAGAAATCGAACACAAACCATCCTGCAAGGAGGATGAGGAAATATTTAAAGTAAGACACCGGCTCTCCCTCACCACCAACGGTAGTAAACAGCCTGTTCCAGCGGATCTTGTTCGAAATTCCCTGCCCGTGACTGTTCCAGCTAAACCATACAAACACGGGTTTCCCCACCACGTGATTAAAAGGTACATAACCCCACATACGTGCGTCCTGGGAATTACTGCGGTTGTCTCCCATCATCCAGTAGTAGTCCATTTTAAAAGTGTACTCTGTAATGGGTTCCCCGTTGAGTAGAACCTGGGTTCCGGACTGACTTATCTTGTTATCTATCCCCAATTCCCTGCCTTCGTATACTTCGATGATCTGCCGGTAAAACGGAATCGACTCCGGCGTAATGGCAACCGTTTTGCCAGCTTCAGGAATATAGATGGGACCAAAATTATCGGTGTTCCAGGAATACTTTGGGTTGTTAGGAAATGCATTCTGATCGTACTTCCCGCCAGGTGCCAGGGCCCGTTCCATGGAGATCACACTGGGGTGATTCTGAAGTTTGTTCGCGGCCTCTTCAGAGATTGCCTTAAAGTAATAGACGTTGTCGTTCTGATAGTACTGGTAGTCGTCTGTGATATCGTAGCGATTTTTCAGGATCCCGTCCGATATTCGTCCGCTGGTCTTCACAAAATACCCAAACTGCAGCTTCGCCCTGTCCGGCAGATCGTTTTCCTTTCCGTTAATAAACACATAGCCGTCCCTAACCTCGAGAGAATCTCCGGGTAATCCCACACAACGCTTTACATAATTGGTTTTCTTGTCCAGTGGCTTTATATAGGAACCTTTGAACGGTCGCTGAATATCTATCAAAGTATCAACCGGCCAGCTGAATACCACTATATCGTTTCGCTCAATATCCTCGAATCCCGGGATCCTGAAATACGGATATTCGGGGCCTTTTACATAAGAGCGGGTCTTTAAAACGGGGATGGTGTCGTGCACCATTGGCAGAGATACCGGTGTAATTGGAGTACGTGCTCCATAATGGAATTTGCTTACAAACAAAAAGTCCCCAACCAGTAAGGTCTTTTCCAAAGAGGAAGTTGGAATAGTGTAAGGCTGCATGAAATAAGTATGTACAATGGTTGCAGCAACCACAGCAAACAGTATCGAACTTACCCATTCGCCGGCACTTGTTCTTGGTTTTAAACTTCTGTCTTTTATATAAGTAACATCCTGGGTGTAGTTGATATAGTAAATGTACAATCCAAGGGTAAGCAGCACCAGGACCGTATCTGTCGTACTATTTCTGCCAAAACTTCGGATCGTCTCTACCCAGACCACCGGGAACATAATGAGATTTACGATCGGGATAAAAAGTAGTATCGTCCACCACCAGGGCCGATTTATTATTTTCATCAGGACAATGGCATTGTAAATTGGTACGCCTGCCTCCCATGCCTTTCTACCTGCTTTTATATATAATTTCCAGGTTCCTAAGAAGTGAACCAGCTGCAGTATGAGGATAAATATTAACCAGCCTGTTATCGTCATTTTTTATTTTTTTTCTGAAGGAATCCCTCCAGGATTGTTGTTTTGTTTTTATTCAATTCCGAGGACATCTTTCATCCCGAAAACCCCTTTCTTGTTCTGAAGCCACTGAGCAGCCAGGATGGCTCCTTTTGCAAATCCGTCCCTGCTATGAGCCTCATGCTTTATAGAGATAGTATCTATTTCCGAACTATAGGTGATCTCATGGGTGCCCTTTACATCTTCCTCTCGTTTCGCATGGATTGGGACAACCGCATCACCCTGCCCATCCAGTTGCCAGGCCTCTTTAGCCGTGTTTTTTATGATCCCTTCGGCCAGGCTAATGGCAGTACCACTTGGCGCATCTTTTTTCTCGGTATGATGTATTTCCTCTATGCTTATATCGTACATAGGCCAGGAGCTCATTTGCTTGGCAAGATATTCATTCAAGCCGAAAAACAGGTTGACCCCAATGCTGAAATTGGACGCGTAGATAAAACTTCCGTTACGTTCTTCACAAAGGTTTAGCACTTTGTCATAGTCTTTCAGCCAGCCGGTGGTTCCACTCACAATGGGAATCCCGTCCATAATACAGCGGGATATATTTTCAATGGCAGCTTCAGGAGTTGAAAAATCGATCGCAACATCGGCTTCTGCCAGATCACCACGTTCATTTGCCCTGTCTTTGATAAATACTACCTCATGCCCGGCTTCAACAGCCAGTCGTTCAATGGTCTTTCCCATCTTTCCGTAGCCCAGTAGTGCGAGTTTCATTTTAAATTGAATTTAAACGAGAGACTGTAATTTGCCTGGGTACTGATGGGGTCTACGTAGAGGTTCGGACTCAAAGTAAGGTCGTCACTTACGTTATACTGACTCAAATGCGCATCCACATTCGCATCGATAATATTCACCAGGTAAAAAGCCAGAGATACGATGATACTTATATCCTTATTTTTTTGTGCCGAAATTTGTGCGTCTATCAGCCGGTCGTCCGAGATCACAGGTGTGGTCCCGGATCCGTAGAACTCATCATCGGTAAAGCCGGCAAGACGACGCTTATAGGCATCCCTGAACCGGTCGTAATCCTTATCGTTCTGGATATAGAAATAAACACCTGTTGCCATCCCCGCGTAGATGATGGGGATCTTCCAGTACTTCTTGTTATAGGCCTGTCCCAAACCAGGTAATACCGCCGAATAGAAAGCAGCGCGTGAAGGCGCAAGGGGGTCGTAACTTTGTTTGTTATTGATGGTGTCCTGTACCACGAGAACTTCCTCCCTGGATACGTTCAGGGAATCGGGGGTTTGCGCAAAAAGTGAAGTTGCAGAAAGTATGAAGAGGATGTATAATAGCCTACTTTTCACCTTTTATCTGATTCAAAATTCGAAGAAAATCTTCTTTATTCGCAAATGGGACTATAAGTTGCCCTTTGCCCGAACCATTTACTTTTAGCTGAACCTTGCTATCGAGTAGGTCTGAAAGTTCCTTTTTTGCTGCTGAAGCGTAAGCGGGTAGTGACTTCGTACTGCTTTTAGGAGCAGTTTCAGGGCCTTTGATACTTCGTACAAGGCTTTCTGTTTCTCTAACCGAAAGTTTCTTGCTCAGTATCTGCTCGTAAATATCGAGCTGTTGGTCCAGATCCTCCACATTAATGAGTGCTCTCCCGTGACCCATAGAGATAAATCCGTCGCGCATCCCTGTCTGGATGATGGGGTCCAGTTTGAGCAACCTGAGATAATTAGCTATGGTAGAGCGGTTCTTACCCACACGATCGCTCAAGGCCTCCTGGGTAACCTGTATCTCCTCAATAAGTCGTTGGTAGGATAATGCTATTTCAATGGGATCGAGATCCTGCCGCTGTATATTCTCCACCAATGCCATTTCCAGGGATTCCTGGTCGTTAGCGATACGGATGTAAGCCGGGATGGTTTCAAGACCGATAAGCTTTGAGGCTCTGTAGCGTCTTTCACCACTTACCAGCTGATATTTATTGAAGCCAAGTTTTCTAACTGTAATAGGCTGTATTACGCCCAACTCTCGAATAGAGGAGGCTAATTCGCGCAGGGATTCTTCGTTGAAACTGGTTCTTGGCTGAAAAGGATTAACCTCGATGGTATCGAGTTCCAGCTCTACTATACTCCCAACTACCTTATCGGCATTCTTATCATCTGCAGATTTTATATCGTTTGCCGGATCCTTGAGTAATGCAGAGAGTCCGCGTCCTAATGCCTGTTTTTTCGTCGCCTTCGCCATACCGTCCTATGCGTATTTTTCTATTAATTCCTGTGCCAAACTTAAGTAATTATTGGCACCTTTACTACCGGCATCATAACTAATTATGCTTTCTCCGTAGCTGGGTGCTTCACTTAAACGAACGTTCCGTTGAATGATTGTTTTAAACACCATTTCATCGAAATGCTTTTTTACTTCATCCACCACCTGGTTAGAGAGACGTAAACGCGAATCGTACATAGTGAGCAATAGCCCCTCGATATCTAGTTCGGGATTATGGATCTTCTGAACACTTTTTACCGTGTTGAGGAGTTTACCAAGACCTTCCAGGGCAAAATATTCGCACTGAATAGGGATCATCACCGAATCGGCCGCAGTAAGAGCGTTCAGCGTTAAAAGACCCAAAGAAGGAGCACAGTCGATGAGAATGTAGTCATACTCATCCTTCAATTCGCTTATGGCGTTCTTCAGCATGTATTCCCTCTTGTCTTTATCTACAAGTTCTATCTCAATGGCCACCAGGTCTATATGAGCCGGGATAAGATCCAGGTTGGGAGAACTAGTCGATACGATGGCCTCCTTTGCAGACACTGTATGTTCGATCAGGTGATAGGTTCCGTGCTCCACCTGCTCCACATCAATCCCAAGCCCGGAGGTTGCATTTGCCTGGGGATCTGCATCAATCAATAAAACTTTCTTTTCTAATACACCAAGGGATGCCGCCAGATTAACCGAAGTCGTCGTTTTTCCTACCCCCCCTTTTTGGTTTGCAATAGCAATTATTTTACCCATCAGGTTCGTTATAATTTAGCACTAAAAATACGATTAATTATGGGGATAGGAAATCAATTTTGTTAACAGAAAGTGAACAATTCTTACAAATAGCGCAATGCGTCATAATCCGTATATTAGCTTCAAACAATTGGTAAGGTGCGGCTACGTAGATTTTTCAAACTGAAATACTTAGGATTAGCCTTTCTTCTGGGACTGATCACGGCCGGGATATGGTATTCTCAGCTATCTAACCGTCATAAGGCCATCGTAAAAACACGATTGCTTCACGGCTTGAGAATAATCGATCACGACTGGGAGATCATGGAAAATGACAGCAGTGTGCAATTAGAATCCCCCGAGCTGCTTGTTGATAATATTTATCAATCCATGGATGGGCCACAGGCTATCCTTAACCTTGAGCTTAATTCGGGCGATTCTGGTATAAAGTGGATCACCGGATTTAAAGCCGAGGTTTTCCGCGAGGGAACACAGGAACACAACAACGATTTTCTTTGCCATACCAATATCGATTTCTTTAACGGAGTTCATTACAAAAACCTAAAACTTCCTAAACGTATAAACAGCCAGTATCCCAGGTTGGGCACTTTGTCCAACGGTATCAACCAACTGAACTTTCCGGAGGGGTTCGGGTTTCCCGTAGCCGATAAAGATGCATTTATCATCGCCTCCAGGACACTTAACCACAATATAGAGGATGCCTTTTTCAAGGTGAAACACAAGATCGAATTCAGTACAAAACCCGCAGAAGCCAATCTAAAACCACTAGTTCCCAAGGCCCTGGTGTTGTTACAGGATTACAACAGAGAAAACCCGGACAACCCCGAACAAAGTGACGACCCCAACCTCTGCCTACCCCTGGATCTGAAAAATCATTCCTTTCCCAACGAGGATGGCGTACGCTATGCAGCTCACTGGGTGTTGCCCAAGGGAGAACATCTCTATAAATTCAATGTTACCTATCAATTGCGATTAACCGAGAATACCACCATACATGCCATGGCGGCGCATCTGCATCCCGATGCCCAGAAATTCACTCTCTACGACCTCACTGCAAACAGAGCAGTGTATACTATCAATTGCGAGAATTACGATGAGAAGATCGGGTTGAAGGATGTATCCACTTATTCCAGCGAGGAGGGATTGCCGCTTTATGCCGATCATGAGTACGAATTACAGCTTCACACTTATAATCCTTCCGACGGATTTAGGGATATGATGGCCGTATTGTTTATCTACGTTTACGACCGGGAAATGGATGAGCATCTAAAGGCCCTTCAGAAACTATAGCTCTAGAGAATTTGTATATGGATGTGGTCGTCCTAATAGTTGAGTAATTGCAGTATAATTACCTTTAAGTACTTCAGAATCACTTACTTTTCTTAGCCCGGATCATGGCCTCAAGCATATCCCACATTTCCTGGGGGATTTCTTCAAGCATATTCATCTGGCCGGCTCCTTTCAGCCATTCACCGCCGTCTATGGTAACCACCTCTCCATTGATATACGCGGAGAAGTCGGAAACGAGGTAAGCAGCCAGATTTGCCAATTCCTGATGTTCCCCAACGCGTTTCACCGGAACTTTTTTGGCGAGATCGAATTTTTCCTTGAGGTCACCGGGTAACAACCTGTCCCAGGCACCTTTAGTAGGAAAAGGCCCTGGAGCTATGGCATTGAAGCGCATTCCGTATTTAGCCCATTCCACCGCCAGGGATCTTGTCATCGCAAGAACTCCTGCCTTGGCAGTAGCGCTGGGCACCACGTAGGCCGAGCCGGTCCAGGCGTATGTGGTAACAATATTTAGTACCGTTTTATTGGTTTCTTTTTTATCGATCCAGTGTTTTCCGAAGGCCAAAGTACAATTCTTGGTACCTTTCAGGACGATGTCGATAATGGTATCGAAGGCGTTAGCCGAAAGTCTTTCGGTAGGGGAGATGAAATTCCCGGCGGCATTGTTAAGCAGCACATCCACCGTTCCAAATTCGTTTACAGACGCTTCCACCATGGCTTCCACCTGGTCGTAATGCCGCACATCGCACTGTACAGGGAGAACTTTTCCTCCCGTTTCAGCTTCCAGTTCCTGCTTAACCGTTTGTAGTTTTTCCAGATTTCGGGAGGTGATCACCACATTGGCGCCTAATTCGAGGAAGTAGGTGGTCATGGACTTACCCAAGCCGCTGCCACCACCAGTAACAACAATAGTTTTTCCTTTTAGCGCATCGTCTCGTAGCATTTTAGCCTTTAGATCCATTCTTTGTTTTTTAGAGCAGTAAATGTAAGGATTAAACCTTAAATATTATGCTTGCATAGTAAATTTATACACCTCGCAGTGTCTGAACCTGGTATCGCCTTTTATCATGGGATGTTGCACCTTGCCGATATGATTCATTCCTATTTTTTGCATCACCCGTTGGGAAGCCAGATTGGTATCGGTGGCAAAGGCAAGTACTTCCTTCAAGCCAAATTTCGGCCAGGCTGCTTCCAGGCAAGCCCGGGCAGCTTCGGTAGCAAAACCCTTACCCCAGGCAGCTCGTTTTAGTCGCCACCCCATATCCACACAGGGTGTGAATTCGCTTTCCCACACCTGATTTTTCAATCCTGTGAACCCGATAAATTCACCTGTTTCCAATTCATCTACCGCAAAGTAGGTATAGCCGTATTCCTTGTAATGATCTGAAAGCCTTTTAATAAGATCCAGCGATTCTGCATCGCTTAGCACGGTAGGGAAATGCCTCATTACTTCGGCATCCTTACCCATTTCAATAAAAGGCAATTCGTCTGAGTGTTTCCAGTTCCGAAGTCCAAGTCTGTTTGTTTTTATTATATAGTCCATTATTCGGCTACCGAATCGATCAAAATTTCGAGCATTTCAATGGCGGCATCGCTAATACGTGTGCCAGGGCCATACACCGCCACGGCACCTGCATCGAAGAGGAATTCGTAATCCTGTGGTGGAATAACACCACCAACGATCACCATGATATCATCACGGCCCTGTTTTTTCAGTTCTTCGATTACCTGGGGCACGAGGGTTTTATGTCCGGCCGCCAGGGAGGAAACACCCAGGATATGCACATCGTTCTCCATGGCTTGTTTTGCGGCTTCGGCCGGGGTTTGGAACAACGGACCGATATCCACATCGAAACCAACGTCTGCATAACCTGTTGCCACTACTTTGGCACCCCGGTCATGTCCGTCCTGTCCCATTTTGGCGATCATTATTCGAGGACGTCGTCCTTCCAGTTCGGCGAACCGATCTGCCATCGCACGGGCTTTTTCAAAAGAAGGGTCTTTCTGCATTACTTTACTATACACACCGCTAAAGGACCGGATCTGCGCTTTATATCGTCCAAAATCCTTTTCCAATGCGTGCGAGATCTCTCCCAGGGTCGCACGGTTACGGGCTGCATCTACGGCTAAAGCTAATAAATTTCCGTCACCTGTTTTGGCACAGTGTGTTAATTTTGCGAGGGCAGTTTCTACCGCTTCACTATTTCTTTCGTTTTTTATCCTATCAAGGCGGGCAATTTGTCCGTTTCTTACCTTTTGGTTATCCACGTCGAGTATATGCAGCGGGTCTTCCTTTTCGAGCCGATACTTGTTTACACCAACAATTATATCCTGGCCGCTATCGATACGAGCTTGCTTTCGCGCTGCCGCTTCTTCAATACGTAGTTTAGGGATCCCTGCTTCGATGGCCTTGGTCATTCCTCCTAATTCTTCCACTTCCCGGATCAACATCCAGGCCTTATTGGCGATCTCGTGAGTGAGGTTTTCTACATAATAACTACCCGCCCAGGGGTCGACCGTTCGCGTAATTTGGGTTTCTTCCTGAAGATAGATCTGGGTATTCCTGGCGATACGTGCCGAGAAATCGGTGGGCAGTGCGATAGCTTCATCCAGGGCATTGGTATGCAGGGACTGCGTACCGCCAAAGGCCGCTGCCGCCGCTTCAATGCAGGTTCTGGCTACGTTGTTAAAAGGATCTTGTTCTGTAAGGCTCCAACCACTGGTTTGGCAATGGGTACGAAGCGATAGCGATTTGGGATTCTTAGGGTTGAATTGTTTTACGAGTTTCGCCCAGAGCATTCTGGCAGCCCGCATTTTGGCAATTTCCATAAAATGATTCATCCCTATGGCCCAGAAGAAAGAAAGCCTGGGAGCGAAAGAATCTATATCCATTCCCGCCGCAATTCCGGTGCGGATGTATTCGAGGCCGTCGGCAAGCGTATAGGCCAGTTCGATGTCGCAGGTTGCGCCTGCTTCCTGCATATGATAGCCCGAAATTGAGATGGAATTGAACTTCGGCATTTTTTCCGAGGTGAATTCGAAGATATCACTAATGATCTTCATCGATGGAGCAGGAGGGTAGATGTAAGTGTTTCTAACCATAAACTCCTTTAAAATGTCGTTCTGGATGGTGCCGGCTAAAGCTTCGGGAGAAACGCCTTGTTCTTCAGCAGCCACAATATAAAAAGCCATGATAGGCAGCACCGCACCATTCATCGTCATGGATACGCTCATTTTATCCAGAGGGATCTTATCGAAAAGGATCTTCATGTCCTCCACGCTGTCTATGGCTACACCTGCTTTTCCCACATCACCAACTACACGTTCGTGATCGCTGTCGTAGCCTCTATGCGTTGCCAGATCGAAGGCTACAGACAGCCCTTTTTGTCCGGCTGCCAGGTTTCGGCGGTAGAAAGCGTTACTGTCTTCGGCGGTAGAAAACCCTGCGTATTGTCTAATGGTCCATGGCCTGCGAACATACATGGTGGAGTAGGGGCCTCTAAGGTTGGGGGCGATTCCCGCAACAAAGTCCAGGTGATGGATATGATCGAGATCGGAAGGAGTGTATTGTTTTTTAACCGTAATTTCT
>CAJQNO010000131.1 GCA_905479745.1 uncultured Flavobacteriaceae bacterium
GCTGTAATGAGATTGTAAAAGAGGGATTTAATGGCTTAATTGTACCGGTAAAGAACACAGAAATTCTATATGAAAAGATGGTCTTATTGGCTAACAACAAGGCTATGAGGGAACAATTGCGTTCCAACGCCCGACAAGAGATCATACTCAGATATGAGCGTAAAAAAATGTGGGAGATAATCCTGGAGGAATACAGAATACAAGAGGCAAATCTTTAGTACATTTGCGCCATGTATCGGCAAGTTATAAAACCACTATTGGATATTCTTACGGCTACATTGTTGTTCCTAATCTTATTACCGGTGTTTCTGTTGGTTACAGTGTTTCTTGCGCTTTCACTTGGCGGTAACCCGTTCTTCTTCCAAAGGCGCCCCGGAAAGAACGAACGAATATTTACCATACTCAAGTTTCGAACCATGAATAACCAAAGAGATCAATACGGAGAATTGTTAGCTGATGAGAAAAGATTAACGCCTGTGGGGCGATTTATTCGTACCACTTCGCTGGATGAGATTCCGCAGTTGCTCAACGTGGTGATTGGTAACATGAGCCTTGTTGGACCAAGGCCACTGCTACCGGAATATCTCGCTCTTTACAGCGAAGCGCAAAAGAAAAGGCATAGCGTAAAACCGGGAATCACAGGGTGGGCACAGGTAAAGGGAAGAAATGCCATCTCGTGGAAAACCAAACTGAATTTGGATATTTGGTATTGTGAACATATCTCTTTCTGGCTGGATTTGAAGATATTATTCCTTACCGTTGTTAAAGTATTTAAGCGCGAGGGTATAAATGCCGACGGACAGGTTACAACCGAACCCTTTAATGGAACAAATTGATGAAAAAGATTATAATAATAGGCTCCGCAGGCTTAGGGAGAGAAATAAAAAGCATACTGGATTCCATCAACAAACAGGCTCCCACATGGGACCTGGTTGGATTTTACGATGATGCCTTCACAAAACCTTATGAAGTTACAGACGGGATAAACTGCTTAGGGGTGATCGATGATATTAAAGATCAGCAACCCGATGATATCTCGATTGTCTTTGGCATCGCAGACAGGTTTATAGTTAAGTCGATTACAGAAGCTTTTTCTGGAAGAGGCTATCATTACCCCAATATTATTCATCCTACAGTTGAGATTTGTAATATGACTACAATGGGGAAGGGAAATGTAATGGCGTTCCAATCTTTTATCTCTACAGATGTAAAGGTTGGAGATTTTAACTTTTTAAATACCTTTGCAGCTATTGGCCACGATGTAGTTTTGGGAGATTTTAATGCCTTGAATCCTAGAGTGCAAATTTCTGGTAATGTATTGATTGGAAGCCTAAACATGTTTGGTATGTCTTCGGCAGTGGTTCAGAATAAGATTATTGGCAACAAGAATATTATAAACTCATTTTCCCTCTTAACTAAAAGTATCAAGGACGAACGGAAATATTTTGGAATTCCGGCAAGAAGAATAAGTATTTAAAAAAACTATATGGAAGAATTTATTGAGCATTTTGCAGAACAATTTGATGAAACAGAAAGAAGCGAGTTCAGCGCATCAACCGAATTCAAGGAACTAGACGAGTGGGATTCAATGTTGGCGCTAACAATAATCGCTATGGTTGATGAGGAATATGATAAAACCATAAATGGAGACGACATAAAAGCTGCAAAGACCATAGAAGATCTTTATAAGATCGTAGAAAATAAATAAATGGCACATTTCAAAATTGATGATATTTCTGTAAGAGGCATAGTGTCCTGTGTTCCACCCAATAAAGTGGATAATCTGGAAGATATCAATATTGAAAAAGAGCATGCCGAGAAGATAATCACCAGCACCGGGATTAGATATAGAAGGATTACTGAAGAGAGCGTCACCTCATCAGATCTTTGTGAAGCAGCTGCAAGAAGTCTCATTGAAGATTTACAGATAGACCCATCGGAGATTGAGATATTAATCTTCGTCACTCAAACGCCCGATTTTATTTTGCCCGCTACTGCCACTTTATTGCAGGATCGTTTGGGCTTGTCTAATGCCACCATGGCGTTCGATATTAATATGGGATGTTCTGGTTATGTGTACGGCCTTTCGGTAGTTGCATCTCTTCTTGCCAATGTGCCAGGCGATAATGGAAAGGGGTTATTACTGGTGGGCGATACAATAAGCAAGGTTGCGAATCCAAAGGATCTAAGTACCTATCCTCTTTTTGGGGATGCCGGAAGTGCCACCCTGGTTGAAAAGAAAAAAGGGAAATCCATATCGTTCGATTTATTTACTGATGGAAAAGGAGCTTCAGCCATAGAAATCACCCATGGAGGATTCCGAAACCCATACGATACGTCTGTTAGCGATGAGATAACAAGAGATGGAGTGAATTTTCATCGTAAAACCGATCTTTATTTAAATGGAATGGACGTGTTTTCCTTTGGTATTACAAGAATACCCAAGGCCATCAAAGCGTTTTGTGAGAAGGAAGAATTACAGGATTCGGACATAGACTTCTATATTTTCCACCAGGCGAATAAATTTATGAACGAAAAGATTAGAAAAAAGATAGGGGCGACAGAAGAAAAAGTTCCTTATACCTTGCATGATTTCGCAAATGTGAGCTCGGCAACCATTCCGCTAACCATTACACAATCTATGGCGGAACGGCATACAGGGTCCAACATCTTATGTTGTGGATTTGGAGTTGGCCTTTCCTGGGGGATTGCGTACTTTAAGCTGGATAGAGATGTCCTTCTAAAAACTATAGCCTTATAATTATGGATTCGCCATTCAGCTTAAAAAATAAGAAGATACTGGTTATTGGTGCATCGTCCGGTCTGGGAAAACGTATTGCTATAGAAAGTGCGGCTCAAGGGGCCAATATGATCTTGGTTGGCCGTAACGAAGATCGACTAAAACAAACCTTAGCCGCTCTTCAAGGCGGAGCACACAGCTACGAAGTTGTCGATATAAATCAGACGGAAAGTGTTAACGCTCTTGTTAGTAAATTATCAGGTTTGGACGGAGTGGTGAATTCGGCAGGAATTGTTGAGAGTCAGTTATTTTCATTTTTAAAAGAGGATTCAATTCGCCAGATAATGGAAACCAATTTCTTTTCCCCTGTATTGTTAATACAAAAGCTTGTAAAAAAGAAGAAAATAAATAAACCGGGCTCTATTGTCTTTCTTTCTTCTGTTTCAGGACCCTTGCTAACTTATATAGGGAATTCGTCCTATTCGGCATCGAAAAGCGCTATTACAGGAATTGCCAAGACAATGGCTCTCGAATTAGCACCGAAACAGATACGAGTAAATTGTCTGCTTCCGGCAATGATAAAAACAGAACTACTGGGGAATATAGCATCTTCCCAGGAAGATCTATCCTCGGATGAACAAAATTACCCTTTAGGAGGTTATGGCCGGCCTGAAGACGTTGCTTACGCAGCTGTTTACTTACTTTCCGATGCAAGCAAATGGATTACAGGTATTAATCTAAAAATAGATGGAGGATTAACGTTGCGATGATAAAATCTTATTTAAATCATATTTCATATTACCTTCCAAAAAAAGTTCTTACTAATAAAGAACTTAGCGAGGAATTTCCAGATTGGTCGATAGAAAAGATCGCAACCAAGATAGGTATTGATGAACGCCACATTGCAGCCGAAGATGAATTTTCATCGGATATGGGGGTTCAGGCTGCTGAAAAGTTATTTGAAGAATCTGAAATAAATAAATCGGAAGTCGATTTCCTGCTATTCTGTACACAAAGTCCGGATTATTTTCTTCCCACAACTGCCTGTACCATTCAGGATAGATTGAATTTGCGCAAAAATATTGGTGCCTTAGACTTTAATTTAGGTTGTTCAGGATTTATCTATGGATTAAGTATTGCGAAAGGTTTGATAGCTGCCGGCATAGCCAGCAACGTACTGTTAATTTGTGCCGAAACGTATAGTAAATTCTTAAATAGGGGAGACAAGGGAAATCGTACAATTTTTGGAGACGCAGCTTCGGCATGTATGATCTCTAATAAAAAAGCAGTAAACGGGGCAGAAATCTTACAGTTCCAATTAGGCACCGATGGCAAGGGTGCAGAAAACCTAATAGTTAAGGAAGGAGCTATGCGTAATCCTAAAAAAGTGAATTCAAATACGGAGGATGATTATGGAAATGTGCACAGCGGACGGGATCTTTATATGAATGGCCCTGAAATTTTTAACTTTACTTCTAAGAATATTCCGGATCTAATACAGAATACCCTGGTAAAGAATAACCTATCGAAAACCGAAATTTCGCATTATGTATTTCATCAAGCAAATAAATATATGCTAAATCATCTGCGTAAGAAGATCGAGATACCGGAAGATAAATTTCATGTCCGAATGAATTTTTGCGGTAACACGGTATCATCAACAATTCAAATTGCATTAAAAGAACTAAAGCAAGAGGGAGTCATTAAAAAGGATGAACAAGTACTCATTGCCGGTTTTGGAGTAGGCTATTCCTGGGGAGCAACTGTGCTTCAGTTTTAAGATTAATTCTCGATTTTATGAATTCAAAAATTTATCTTTCATCGCCCCATATGGGAGGAACTGAACGGGATTTTGTGCAGCAGGCCTTCGACACCAATTGGATCGCGCCTTTAGGTCCTAATGTTACCGGTTTCGAAAGTGATCTTGAACAATACCTGGGTTCCGATAGGCATGTAGCAGCCTTGAGTTCCGGGACGGCAGCCTTACACCTTGCGTTGATCATGTTAGGAGTTAGGGCAGGAGATGAGGTTATTTGCCAAAGCATGACTTTTTCGGCATCTGCAAACCCCATTGTATACCAGGGCGCCACTCCCGTGTTTGTGGACAGTGAGCCGGATACATGGAATATGTGTCCTGATCAGCTTGAAGCGGCCATCAGGGATCGTATAAAGAAAGGTAAAAAGCCCAAGGCGATCATAGCAGTACATTTATACGGAATGCCGTATAAAGTGGACGAAATAACTGCTGTGGCCACAATGTATAATATTCCCGTTATCGAAGATAGTGCAGAGGCCCTGGGAAGTAAGTATAAGGGCAGATCCTGCGGTACTTTTGGGGATCTGTCCATATTGTCGTTTAACGGCAATAAGATAATAACCACCTCGGGTGGGGGAGCTTTGGTTACTCATACCATAGAAGAAAAGCATAAAGCGGTCTTTCTCGCCACTCAGGCCAGGGACGATGCTCCGCACTATCAGCATTCGGAGATAGGTTATAACTACCGGCTGAGCAATATCTGCGCCGGGATCGGAAGGGGACAGATGCAGGTGCTTGATGCACATATAAAGCTACGTCGTCAAATGAACGAATTTTATACTAACTTATTTGCTGAAACGGATGGAATAGACGTGTTTTCCGAACCGGGTTCAGACTATTACTCTAATCATTGGTTAACCTGTATTTCTGTAAATTCATCGAAAACCGGATATTCAGCCGAAGAAATACGGCTTTCCCTTGAAAAAGATAATATCGAATCACGACCTTTGTGGAAACCAATGCATTTACAACCAGTTTTTAAAAACTCCCCTTTTTACGGTAAAAAAATCGCTGAAGAATTGTTTTTACACGGACTTTGTCTTCCGTCAGGATCAAACCTTAAAGATGTTGATAAACAAAGGATTATGTCTGTGTTATCGCAATTCCTATAGATATTAGTTATATTTGTTTAAAATCCTATAAAGTGCTAACCCCCAAACGTATTTTACCAAACTTCTATAAGGGTGATAATCGCCTTAAAGTACTTGACCAAAGATATTTACCCAGATGGATAGTATTATTGATCGATATATTCCTGATAGTATTGTCCATGGTACTGGTATACCTCATCATTTTGGGTACTCCAATAAGATTTCGTGATTTTATCTCGGTGCCTGCGCAAGGAGGTTTTATACTGGCGGTAAACATTCTCTTTTTCTTCGTATTTAAGACCTATTCGGGCATTATACGGCATTCAACCTTTATAGATATACTTAAACTAGCCATGTCTGCACTATTTACCTGTGTTAGTCTAATTGGCTTCAATTTTATATTTGCGGCGATTCAGGGTGAAAGGATCTTCTTAACCACCTCCCTTCTTATTTATATGCTGGTTTCCTTTACGGTGATGTTGTTATTTAGGATTGCCGTGAAAGAAAGTTATCAATTCCTTCGGAATACGGCTGCGGGTAAAGTAAAGAAACGCGTAGCAATAGTAGGGGTGGACGACCAGACCATTTCGTTGGGGAAGGCATTAACCACCGAATCCAATATGCCATTCGTATTGGTTGGGTTTCTCACAGAGATATTCGATTCGAAGCGATTCAAGATCTTAGGAAAACCAGTTATCCCCATCAAGGAAAGTTTTTCAGAAACCATTTCAAAAATGGATTTGGACGGAGTCATTCTTATTAGTGAAGGAATGAATGGTAAGCGTAAGAACCAGATCATTGAAGATTGTATAGAGAATAACATCGAGATATTTAACGTTCCAAATCTTGAAACATGGAACAAGAAAGAGGATATACACAATCATATAAAACCTCTGGACATAGAAGACCTGCTGGATAGAAGTCCGATCACCATCGATAGCGAAATGATCGAGCTTGACCTTCACGATAAGGTGATTATGGTTACAGGTGGTGCCGGATCCATTGGTAGTGAGATCGTTAAACAGGTAGCAGGTTTCGAGCCAAAGCAATTGGTCATACTGGACCAGGCAGAATCTGCCCTTCACGATCTGGAGATCTATCTGTCACAAAACTATCCTAAACTTAACTTTATTACCGAACTGGCAGACATCAGCAATATGTATCGAATGGGATTGTTGTTCAATAAATATGATTTCGATGTCATCTACCATGCTGCTGCTTATAAGCATGTTCCTCTTATTGAGAGAAACCCTCACGAGGCTATTTATGTGAATATACTTGGAACCGTTAACCTCGCAATATTAGCAGCCAGCTATGAGATTAAGAAATTTGTTATGGTTTCTACAGACAAGGCCGTGAATCCAACAAACGTGATGGGAGCATCCAAAAGGGTGGCAGAAATGTATGTTCAGTCGCTTCAGAATGAAAAAGGTGTGAATACCCGGTTTATCACAACTCGGTTTGGAAATGTGCTGGGATCCAGTGGATCTGTAATCCCGCATTTCAGAAAACAAATAGCGCAAGGAGGTCCTGTAACGGTAACTCACAAAGAGATTATACGATATTTTATGACGATCCCCGAGGCGTGCCAACTAGTACTTCAGGCAGGTACTATGGGGAATGGAGGAGAGATCTATGTATTCGATATGGGTAAACCCGTAAAAATTCTTGATCTGGCGGAGAAAATGATACGTTTATCAGGGCTAGAACCTTACGAAGACATTGATATCAAGATCACTGGTTTGCGTCCGGGAGAGAAGCTATATGAAGAACTTCTGAACGATTCTTCAACCTCCTTGCCCACGCACCACCCCAAGATATTGATCTCAAAGACACCCGTAGGCAAATTTGAAGATCTTAAGAAGGATGTTAAGCAGATCATAAAGATGGCCACACGTGGAAAGAACGATGAGGTCGTTCAATTGTTAAAGGATATGGTGCCAGAATACATTAGTGAAAATTCAGAGTTTGAGGTCTTAGACAAACCTAAAATGGATGAATTGGTAAAAGAAAAGATAAAATAGGCCCCTTAGTATAGTCCCAATAATATTTGGAAGGATAATTTTAAGTATATATTTGCAACATAAATAAATACATGAGAAAGGTAGTTTTAATGAGTTTGGCGGTGTTTACTTTGCTGAGCTGTGCAACAAAAAAGGAGATCATCTACTTCCAGGACTCAAATTCCTTAAATAATACAGAAATTCAGAAAGCATTCGAACCTATTATTGAGCCCAATGATATTCTACATATCTCCATATCATCTTTTGATGACAGTTTGGTAGCCCCGTTTAATAAAGAAAAATTTGCCGAAAATAACGCCAGTTCAGATAATCTTGCTTTGCAGGGATATCTGGTAAATTCGGAAGGCAATATAAACTTTCCTGTTCTTGGAGCAATTGCTGTAGCCGGAAAATCGCGCTCCGAGATCGAAAATTTGCTAAGAACCAAATTGATGGAGTACATCACAGATGTTGTAGTAGATGTAAGGATTCTTAATTTTAAGGTTACCATTCTGGGTGAAGTTGCGAATCCGGGAGTATATACCATAAGGAATGAACGAGTTACCGTACCGGAAGCCTTAGGGCTGGCAGGAGATCTTACCGATGATGGTAACCGCAATAATATTAGTATCATACGTGAAGAAAACGGGAAACGAATTGTCACAAAGCTGGATTTAACCAAATCGGATATTTTCACAAGTAATTTCTTTTTTCTGAAACAAAACGATGTAATTTATGTGGAACCATCACTGAGAGGAGTAAAGAAATCTGGTTTTATCCCGGATATCCCGGCACTTCTTTCTCTGGTTACCGTTATTCTAAGTGCGGTGATAATTATAACACGTTAAAATGAAGGAAAAGGATTTAATTTCTTCCCAATCAGATCAAACCGTTCAGGATATAATCAAGCCCTATATCCGGTATTGGTATTTGTTCCTTCTTGGCCTGATTATCACAATGGCCGGGGCATTTGTCTATTTAAGGTATGCTACGCCTATTTATTCGGTAAAAGCCAAGGTAATTATCAAGGATGAAAGTAATAGCAGTGGGTTTCTCGAATTTTCTGCAATCCCCGAAATAGGAAATTATATGTCCCGTTATGGGAACAGCAAGATTGACGACGAGATTGCTATCTTCACTTCAAAGCGATTAATAACCAATGTTGTAAAAAAACTTGATCTCAATACGGTATATCGTGCCGTGGGTAATGTAAAGACATCAGAGCTTTACGGAACCCTCCCATTTACAGTCCAGTTCCTGGAGCCGGAAATTGAGAATAGAGGTGGTGCGTTTCCTGTATTGAATATAGAGATTCAGGATCAAGCAACCTATAAGATTTCGGGAGACAACCTAGCTAATGCCGGTATCTATAATTTTGGTGACAGGGTGCAATTTGATTTTGCCGACTTGATCGTACTTCCAAATATGGAGGACGAAGCATTGTTCAGTAAATATACGGGGGAGACTATTACGGTGGTACACAACGACGAAGAATCCGTCGCTCTTTACTATCAAGGAGAACTAAAATTACTCAATGAGATCCCGAACAGCCACGTGATCGAGTTTTCTTTCGAATCTGCCACACCGCAGAAAGCCATGGATTTTCTAGACCAGTTGATCGTCGAATATAATGAAGATGCCGTTGATGACAGAAACCAAATTACGCGGCAAACCCTGAATTTTATAGATGACCGACTTCAAATTATAAGCAAAGAATTAGATTCGGTCGAATTGGACAAGGAGCAGTTCAAGAGTAAGAACCGGCTAACGAATATACAGACTGAAGCTGCTATCATCCTTGAAAGTGCGAGTGAATTTGACAAGCGACAGCTTAATATTGCCACTCAACTGGAGTTAACCAATTCGATGATAGACTATATCGAGAACGAAGATGAAAACGAATTGTTACCCACCAATATTGGCCTGGAAGGAGATGAGGTAGTAGGCGCCGTAAACGATTACAATCAGTTGCTATTACAGCGAAACCGACTTTTAAAATCATCGACCACCAAAAACCCGGTGATAATAAATCTAAACAACCAGATACAACAAATACGCACTTCTATATTACAGTCGTTAAAAAATACAAGAAACGGATTTCAGATATCCTTGCGCGACCTTAACTACGGTGAATCCAGCCTGAATAGTAAGATAGAACAAGTTCCTGCCAAGGAACGTATTTACCGGGATATTGAAAGACAGCAGTCTATTAAAGAGCAATTATTCCTGTTTCTGTTGCAACAGCGTGAGGAATCTTTAATTTCTTTGGCCGCTATTGCTTCTAAGGCTAAAGTGGTAGACGATGCCTATAGTAGCAGACAGCCTGTTGCA
>CAJQNO010000132.1 GCA_905479745.1 uncultured Flavobacteriaceae bacterium
TTTCCGAATCTTCAGCCTCGATTATTTTCAATAAGGATGAGAGCAGACATATTTTCAAGGTTCTACGATATAAGACCGGTGATACTTTATATGTGACCAATGGCCGGGGACTGCTAGTTAAAGCCATGCTGAAAGTAGTAGATCCAAAAAAAGCTATCGCTGAAATAATTTCTTCTGAAAAGCTAGCTCCGCTACCCTATCGTTTGCATCTCGCCGTGGCGCCCACCAAATTAAACGACCGTTACGAGTGGTTTTTGGAGAAAGCGACAGAAATAGGTGTAAGTGAAATTACGCCTATAATCTGCGATCACAGTGAACGTAAAGTAATTAAGGCAGACCGTTATGAGCGGATTATCCAAAGTGCCATGAAACAATCCCTGAAGGCCTGGCTACCCATACTTAATCCAGCGATCACATTACGGGAACTTTTGGCTGTTGGTCACAAAGAAGGAATTCATTGTATAGCTCATTGTGAAAATTCGGAAAAAAGATCATTGCAGGATGTAATCGTACCGCATGAGCCAGTTACGATTTTAATAGGCCCGGAAGGTGATTTCTCAACAAATGAAATAGAACAGGCTATGTCGCAGGGATACATAGGAATACATCTTGGATCCAGTAGGCTAAGAACTGAAACAGCAGCTTTGGTTGCCTGTCATAGTGTTGCATTCATTAACCAAATTTTGTCCTGACACCCAGATGTAATTTCTAACTTTGAGATAAAAATTTCGTCTTTTCTTTTTCGTATGTAACTTAATTTAATGTACATTTAGGTTCCAAATCGCTTGTATAGCCTCCCCTTAACTAAACCTAACAACTTAGCTATGAAAGCAAAAGCTACTAAACCAGTGGGGGGTGATTTGAGCGTTATACCAGATTCCGAAGAAAATTCAGACAAAACACTTGAGAAATCGTCGGCCAATACTAAAAGTGATTGGGAACGATTTATGGGAACCGTTTTTGGACGAATGTTCAAGAAAATTTAAGATTGTATTATTAATTGTGCGGTTTGAAAACTGTAAATTTGATGCATGCGCATTAAATTAATATTGGTTCTCTTTTTTATTGGTGTTAGCCATGTATTTGCTCAGCAGATCGCGGTACTGAAGTACGGTGGCGGGGGTGATTGGTATAGCAATCCCACGGCCCTGCCCAATCTTGCGAAGTTCTGTAATGAGCAGATCGATACTGCAATAAATCCGAGTATAGAGACTGTGGCTCCCGGCAGTATAGATCTCTTCAATTTTCCTTTTGTCCATATGACCGGCCATGGGAATGTGTTTTTCACTTCTGAAGAGGCTGTTAATCTGCGCAACTACTTGCTTAGCGGAGGATTTTTGCATATCGATGATAACTACGGTATGGATCAGTATCTGAGAAAAGAACTGGTGAAGATATTTCCTGAAAAAGAATTAAAAGAATTGCCCGGGGATCATCCTATTTTTACCTACAACTATAAATTTCCCGAAGGACTACCAAAAATACATGAGCATGATAGTGGCAGACCACAAGCCTTTGGTATTACGCACGAAGGCAGGTTAATCCTGCTGTACACCTTTGAAAGTGATTTGGGAGATGGATGGGAAAACTCCGAAATTCATAACGATCCGGA
The DNA here is from genome assembly GCA_905479745.1 of uncultured Flavobacteriaceae bacterium. Classification (GTDB taxonomy): domain Bacteria; phylum Bacteroidota; class Bacteroidia; order Flavobacteriales; family Flavobacteriaceae; genus Pukyongia. The sequence goes on from CAJQNO010000132.1 coordinate 1,613, forward strand.
GGAAGTTAGAATGAAGGCGCTGCGTATGGGCGCTAATATTGTAAAATATGCTTTCGAAAATTAATCTGTATTGCAACTCACACATTCATCCACTCCGTTCGTAAAACGTGAATTCCCAATCGTATTGATCTGTGATGGGGTAAAAGGTCCTGCGAATATTGGATCCATTTTTCGGATTGCCGAAGGATTTGGGGTCAAGGAAATTGTTTTCGGAAATGCCGAAATTGAATTCGGTTCGGGACGATTAAAAAAAACTGCGAGGGATACACATCGAAAAGTTAACTATTCTCAAAGTCTCGATCTCATAGATACAATAGAACACTTCCGAAAAGAAGGATATAGAATTGCGGCATTAGAGATAACCACCAATAGCGAACCACTACATGATCTAAAATGGAGTGGTACAGAGAAGCTTGCAATGATCCTTGGGAATGAAGCTCATGGTATTTCTGAAGATATTTTAGAACTTTCAGACAGGATATACCATATCGAGCTCTTTGGAGAGAACAGCAGCCTTAATGTTGCTCAAGCAGCCGCTGTGGCACTATATCATCTTACTACAGTGAAATAGTATCTTTGTGAATTAAATCAATAGTCTTGAATAGTGCAATTTTAGATCCTGAAGTGCAAAACTTTATTAGAAATTTTGATGGCGACACCACTAGGTTGGCATTTTCGGGGAGCCCTTTCGATAATGTCTCTGTACAGGAGTTACTCGAACAAATCACAGGATATAGAACAGCAAAAATCAAATTTCCGGATTGGGCAGCTATTGTAGGGATATATTATCCACCTAGAGTGAACTTGGAACAGACCTCTTCAGAAGTTACAGCAAAATACAAAGCAAAATTATTTGGAGGGAAAAGCATGGCGGATATCACCGCCGGATTTGGTGTGGATACTTTTTATTTTTCAAAAAGTTTCGACACAGTTGATCATTTCGAGATAAACAATAAACTTTCAGAAATTGCGCAGCACAATTTTAAGATCCTTGGAAGTAATAACATCAGTTTTTATACTATAGACGGGTTACAAGCTGTAGTGAACAAAAAATACGATCTAATTTATGTAGATCCCTCACGGAGAGATCAAGATAAAAAGAAAGTCTTCTTATTGGAAGATTGCCTTCCCAATATTCCGCTACACCTTGATTGTTTACTGAAAAGCACAAATAGGATATTGGTAAAGACCTCCCCTATGTTGGATATTTCAATCGGGATAAAAGCATTGAAATTCGTGCGTGAGATCCATGTTGTTGCAGTAGAAAATGAAGTAAAGGAATTATTATGGGTGTTGGAAACACCAGGCGTCAACTCTCCTAAAATATTAACCGTAAATTTTATAGGATCGGAGGTTCAGCAATTCAATTTTCATTATGGTGATTCAGGTTTTGAAAAATATGGAGACGTGAGAAGTTATCTATATGAACCGAATGCGGCTATTATGAAAAGTGGTGGATTTTCGGTGATCTCGGAAAATTTTGGTGTTGAAAAATTGCATAAACATACGCATTTGTTCAGTTCGGATGAGTTGATAGAGTTTCCGGGAAGGCGATTTAAAGTTTTGGAGAGGATTCCGTATACAAAAAAACATATGCGTGCTGGCATTACTTTTGATAAAGCCAATGTCGCAGTTCGGAATTTTCCGGAAAGTGTTTCAGAATTAAAAAAAAGATGGAAAATAAAAGATGGTGGAGAGCAATATGTATTCTTCACCACAGGTAATGATGACAAAAAAATGATGTTAATTTGCGAAAAAATTCACTTATGAAGAATCTATGTACTATCCTGCTTACTCTTGGCTTTACTATGTTGAGTTTTGCCCAGGATGAATGTTCGTATAAGATCAATGTCGATACCGAAGAAGAAAATTTTAAGCTAACAACAGAACAATTGGTAGAATACGAATTATCAAGAACACAGAGTGTGTTCATTTATTTTTCGTTGATGAGGGAAGGCGATCTGGCCAGCTTGGTTATGCAAATATCTCTTAATGCATTGGAAATGCCTCCTATCATGTGCTTCGATAAAAGAAGCAGGATAACGTTCTTACTTGAAGATGGTAGTTATGTTTCCTTACCTTATTTGGATGAAGTTAATTGTGGAAGACAAACAAATCATGAAAACCAATTAGATAATAGTACTTCGGAAGCTGCATTTTTCATGAATGAAGAAAGTATGGTTCAGTTAATGGGATCGGCGTTGAAGTCTATGCGAATTACCAGTATGAATACCAATTTTGACATTGAATTTAAGCGGGTTCTAAGTAACCCTGCCATAGAGGTTCCTATTTATCCACAGGAATATTTTATAAACAACCTGGGTTGCATCGAATAAAACAGCACTAAAAATTAATTTTTTGTTTGCGAGAAAGTAATTGAAAAGTTACATTTGCACCCGCCTGTATACGGAAGATTAATTCCATTAAAAAGCCGATAAATCAGGTAAAGTTCTTTAAAAATTGGAGAGGTGCCAGAGTGGTAATGGAGCAGATTGCTAATCTGTCAACGGGCAACCGTTGCCCGGGTTCGAATCCCGGTCTCTCCGC
>CAJQNO010000133.1 GCA_905479745.1 uncultured Flavobacteriaceae bacterium
TGCGCTTTAAAAAACTGATTTTCATAAGTACGGAATTAGATCAAAGGTACTTAAAAACCTGCGTTTTTTCACCTTTTTCACACGGCTTATTTTCAACAATTACCGTACCGAAAAATAGAAATGGAAGAAGTTAATTTTTAAATAATTGCCTGGTTAAAAGCGGGCATCTTTACGTAGTTGTGCCATTTTGATGGCTGCAATGGCGGCTTCGGTACCTTTGTTTCCATGCTTTCCACCGCTGCGTTCTATGGCTTGTTGCATGTTGTTGTCGGTGAGTACACAAAAGATAACGGGGATGTCTCCCTGTACATTAAGGTCTTTAATTCCCTGGGAAACGGCCTCGCACACATAATCGAAATGTTTGGTCTCTCCCTGGATTACACTGCCTATTGCGATCACCGCATCCAGCATATCGTAGCTCTCGGTCATCTTCTTACAGCCATACACAAGCTCGAAGCTCCCCGGTACGTTCCACCTAACGATATTCTCTTTTATCCCACCGCAATCCAGGATAGCATCGAAGGCTCCCTGGAACATCCCGTTGGTGATGGATGGATTCCATTCAGAAACAACGATCCCAAACCGAAAGTCCTTCGCGTTTGGGATCGTTGTTTTATCGTAAGACGATAAATTGTTATTCTTGGTTGCCATAGGCTACTGCATTGCTTCGGCCTTACCTGCGTAGATCTCGGCCTGTGCTGCTTCGATCGCATCGGGATAATTATCCGAAATGGCCTTGAAGTGTTTCAGGGCTACATCGGCTTTCCCAAGATCGAGTGCTGTCTTTCCTGCTTTCAGATGAAATCTTGGTGAGGTAACACCATTCTTTCGCATACTGGCGGCTTCTTCGTAATATTTTAAGGCTTCGTCATTTTGTCCCAACTGAACAAAAGCATCTCCAATGGCCCCTTTGGCCAATGGCCCGGTCATTTCGTCATCTCCATCGTATTCATCCAGGTAGTTGATCGCCTGCTGGTAGTCCTTCAGATTCAATAAGGCCATCCCTGCGTAGTATCTTGCGCGGTTCCCGGCACTGGTGCTTCCGTAGTTATCGATAATATCAAGGAAACCGTATTTACCTTCACCTCCGTTAAGAGCAAGGTTGTAAAGAGAATCTGTATCGGCAGATGCCAGAGCCTGCTCATAATACTCCTGAGCCTTGAACATTTCGTTGGTAGCTTCCACTTCCTTCGGTTCCTGGATGAACTGCTGATAAGCAATATATCCAAGTACGCATATCGCGATGGCTCCCACTACTCCCAAAATGTATTTCTGATTCTTCTCTACCCATGCCTCGGTGCGCGAAGCTCCTTCGTCCAGCGATTTGAAAACTTCTGCCGTTGTGCTTCCATCTTCTAACTGCGCCTGCTTCTCAGCCTTATTTTTTGGTTTGTACCCTCTTTTCTTGTACGTTGCCATAATATCTTTTAATTGAGGGGCAAAAATATAATTTTTATTAGAATTTAAAAGTGAAAAAAGTGCTTATTTTTCAATAATTTGCAGCTTGTTTTCCCGAATTCTTCTGCTACATCCAAGGTTTCTGAATAATTCGCAACGCACTAGCTTTTATGATCTTACAATCTATAACCCTTCTTAATTACAAAAATTTCGAATCGGAGTCCTTCAACTTCGACCCGAGGATAAACTGTTTTGTGGGTAATAATGGCATAGGAAAGACCAATGTACTGGATGCGATCTATCATCTTTCCTTCGGAAAAAGCTACTTCAATCCTATTACGAGTCAGAATATAAAACATGGAGAGGATTTCTTTGTGATCGAAGGCAAATATGAAAAGGACAACAAGGACGAAAAGATCGTGGTAAGTGCGAAAAAAGGTCAGAAGAAAATGATAAAACGCAACGGCAAGGCCTACGAGCGTTTTAGTGAACACATCGGTTTTCTGCCGGCGGTGATCATCTCCCCTGCCGACCGCGACCTTATTATCGAAGGCAGTGAGACCAGGCGAAAGTTCATAGATGGGGTGATCTCCCAGGGTGATGCCCAATATTTACGCGATCTCATTAGTTACAACAAGGTGCTCTCTCAGCGAAATTCCCTACTGAAATATTTCGCAGCTAACAATACGCATAATCAGGATACCCTGGATATCTATAACGGACAGCTGCATGACTTCGGAACGAAGATCTACCAAAAACGAGTGGCTTTCCTGAAAGAATTTACCCCTATTTTCCTGAAACGCTACCAGGTTATTAGTAATAGTACAGAAAATGTGGATCTGGTGTATAAGAGTCAGCTGGAAGATGGCCCACTCATCGATCTGTTACAGCAAAGCATCAATAAAGACAAGTTCACCCAGTATACCAATTTTGGCATCCATAAGGACGATCTGTTGTTCCAGATTGAAGGGCATCCGGTGAAGAAGTTCGGCTCCCAAGGACAGCAAAAAAGCTACCTCATCGCGCTAAAACTGGCGCAATTCGATTTCATCAAGGCACATATCGGGCAGTCACCCATCCTGCTGCTTGATGATATATTCGACAAGCTGGACGAATCCAGGGTTTCCCAGATCATCAAACTGGTGGATGAGGAGAACTTCGGACAAATATTTATCAGCGATACCCACCCCGAGCGCACTGAAGAAGTAGTGAAAGAGGTCCATCAGAGCTATAAGATGTTTCCGTTGTAGTGGATGTTAGTAGTTTGTGGTTAGTTGGATTACAAACCACAAATCTCAAAAATCAAATAATGATCAA
>CAJQNO010000134.1 GCA_905479745.1 uncultured Flavobacteriaceae bacterium
TTGTCACGTTGTTATCTATCATCAGCCTAAGCTGTGTAGAATTTAGCACCTTCATTCCGGAGAAAGGGTTGCTAAGGTTTCACAGGGTCTAATCCCTCCACCTTTCTTGATAACACTTCAGTAAAAGTTTGAACTTTATGAGTACAAATATTGAGAAACAGATTCGACTTCTCCAAATTATTCTGTTAAAATCTTGAGAAAAGTTTCTTTTGCCCGTACATTCTATCGCAAGAGATAGTCCCTCAATTCCTTGTAAGAGGAGATCTGCATAGCCCTTTTTTCTTTATCAATTATAGCCTGTATACTTTCCGGCAGGGTGATATGTTCGGTTATTTCCTTCGGAATAACATCCAGGAATTTTACCGGATGGGCGGTTTCCAGAAACACCCCTATCCCATGAAAATCATTTTCAGTAATATAATCTGAAAGAGCCGCAAACCCGATCGCGCCATGAGGATCGGCCGTATAGGAATATGTACCGAACAGATCCTTCATTACCATTAGGTTTTGTGCATCGGTATAACTATATCCCGACAAGTCCTCCCGCAGCTTCTCCAGATCGTGATCGTAAAGTTCTTTTATTCTCACAAAATTACTTGGGGCCGCCACATCCATCGCATTCGAAATAGTGGAGATCGTAATTTTTTGTTGGTAAATACCGGTTCTCAGATACTCCGGTACAACATCATTCTGGTTGGTTCCCGTTATAAAATGTGCAATTGGGAGTCCTAGTTTCCTCGCCATCATCCCGGCACAGATATTCCCGAAATTGCCACTAGGCACCGAAAAAATTATAGGTTTACCTTTATTTTTTAAGCGTTTGTATGCACTGAAATAATAAAACATCTGCGGCAACCAGCGCGCTACGTTAATACTGTTAGCGGAAGTAAGTTTTACTTTACCTGCGAAATCCTCATCCAGAAAAGCTTGTTTTACCATGGCCTGGCAATCGTCGAAATTGCCTTTTACTTCCATTGCGCTTATGTTATTACCCAGTGTTGTGAGTTGTTTTTCCTGAATTTCACTCACCTTGCCGGACGGATACAGGATCACCACTTCAACCCCTGGAACATTAAAAAATCCATTGGCTACAGCTCCGCCCGTATCTCCAGACGTGGCCACAAGTACGGTCACCTTTTCGGCCTGCTTCTCCCGGTTGAAGTACCCCAGGCAACGTGCCATGAATCTGGCACCTACATCTTTGAAAGCAAGCGTAGGGCCGTGAAACAGTTCGAGAGAAAAAATATCGGGCTTCACCTCCACCAGGGGGAAATCGAACGAAAGCACTTCCTTTAATATTTGCTTTAATTCAGTGGCCGGGATCTCACCTCCCACAAATTGGTCTATAACATGAAATGCGATCTCGTGATCCTCCATTTGTTCAATTCGATCGAAGAATCGCGTAGGAAGTTTTGCGATGGTTTCCGGGAAATACAGGCCTTTATCCGGTGCAAGTCCTCTAATGACAGCCTCCTTGAAACTTACCTTTTCTGTCTGTTTATTTAAGCTGAAATACTGCATTATTCGTTGCGTAATGTTACTCCTGTTTTGGCGATTCCCGAGGTATAAATTCGGTATTCGATGGCCGAATCCTTATATACCTCATTGAACGCAGCCGCGATCTTTTCTGCCATTTCTTCACCTTTTACCAGGGCGAATACCGATGGCCCGGATCCTGAGATCCCAGCTCCCAAAGCTCCATGATCCAGCGCAGCTCTTTTTAATGCATCGAAATGTGGAATGAACTTCTTGCGATAAGGTTCTACTACATGATCAGTTAGTGACCTGCCAATGAGATCGTAATCTGAACTATGCAATCCTGCTATGAGTCCGCCCACATTCGCCCATTGGGATATTGCTGTTTTCATTGGGATCTCGTTGGGTAGAATATTCCTGGCGTCTTCGGTCTTTATTTCAATTTGCGGATGGATCACTGTAACGAATAATTGGGAGGGTGTAGGAATGGAAACGATATCCAGAGGTTCGTAACTGCGAATTAGCACAAATCCTCCGTAAAGTGCAGCGGCCACATTATCGGCGATCTGAGATCCGCACGCCACTTCTTCCCCAAACATAGCGTACTTAAGTTGTTCTAGTTTTGTATAGCGGTTATTAAGCAGATGGTTTATGGCAAAAGCAGCTCCCGCTCCACTGGCTGAGCTACTTCCTAATCCGCTTCCCGGTTTGTATTTTTTAACGATCTCTATATCCACACCAAAATTGGCGCCTGCGTCTTGCAGCATTTGTTCTGCAACTGCAGCCGCTACATTTTTATTGGATTCGAAAGGCAGATCGGCCCCTTCTATCTTTACAATGCGGGTTTTCCCCAAATCATTCTTCCGAAATGTCATTTCATCCCCTAGTGAATCCAGTGCGAACGCCATAGCATCGTAACCGCAAGATACGTTGGCAACAGTTGCAGGAGAGAATATCTGAAGCTGATCCATAATTTAATTTTTACCCAAACTGATTATATCTCCGAACAATCCCGAAGCGGTAACTTCGGCTCCGGCCCCGGCACCTTTGATGATCAATGGCTGATCTGAATATCGTTGGGTGTAGAACAATACAATATTATCTTTTCCATCCAAATTGTAGAAAGGGTGATCCTTTTCGATCTGCTGAAGGCCCACTTTTGCAACCCCCTCCCGAAATTCGGCAACGTATTTAAGTCGGTTTTCTTTATCGGCCGCTTCCTTATATAGTTTCTGAAAATGCGCTTCCTCCTTCTTCAGACTTTCATAAAATAGGTCTACACCACCAGGCTGTAATGAAGCATCGGGTAGGAAAGAAATGTTTTCTATATCTTTCATATCGATAGCATATCCGCTCTCCCGCGCCAGGATCAGAATTTTTCGGGCCACATCAACTCCACTCAGGTCGATTCGTGGATCGGGTTCGGTGTAGCCTTCTTCCCCGGCTTTTTTCACGATGTCCAGAAAGGTTGTTTCAGCATTGAAATTATTGAAAATAAAATTCAAACTTCCAGAAAGAACAGCCTCGATCGAAGTGATCTTATCTCCGGAATTTACAAGATTGTTCAGCGTATTGATTACAGGCAGGCCGGCTCCTACATTCGTTTCAAAAAGAAAGGAAGCATTGTATTTTCTCGCCAGGTATTTTAGTTGTTCGTATTTGGAGTATTGAGAAGAACAGGCGATCTTATTACAGGCAATGATCGAGATACTTTCCCTTAGATAATTACTGTAGCTATTGGCAACTTCTTCATTGGCTGTAATATCCACAAATATGCTGTTTTGCAGATTGAATTCTTTTATGGTTTTGAACCAGGTTTCTTCATCCTTCTTATTGCCTTCTGAAAGTAATTGTTCCCAATTTTCCAGGTCGATCCCTTCTTCATCGAAGATCATAGTGCGGGAATTACTCAGGCCCACAACCTTTACATTTAAATAGAGTTGATCATGTAAATGTTCCCATTGCTGCGCTATCTGATCCAACAAACGTTTACCCACATTACCGGTTCCAACTATAAAAAGGTTTAACGTACCTCGTTGCTTCTCGAAGAACCTGTTGTGCAAGGTATTGAGGGCTTTCTTCACATCCCTGGCCTGAATTACTGCCGAGATGTTCCGCTCCGATGCCCCCTGCGCGATAGCCCTGATGTTTACATTGTTCTTACCCAGGGAACTAAACATCTTCCCACTGATACCCTGGTGATTTTTCATATTATCCCCTATAACAGCTATGATAGCCTGGCCGTGTTCTACTATGGCCTCATTTATCTTCCCCAGGGAAATTTCGAAAAGAAATTCATTACTAATGGCTTCTTCGGCTCTTTGTGCATCGCCAGATTGTACTGCGATACAGATAGAATGTTCGGATGAGGCCTGAGTTATCAGCACAATATTTATTTTTTCGTTGGCGAGTGCCTCAAACAGTCGTTTTGAAATACCGGGTATTCCCACCATCCCGGAGCCCTCCAGGGTGATCAGCGAGATATTTGGTAAATGACTAATTCCTTTTACCGGCCCAAAATCTAGTTTACCGGATTGATTGATGAGCGTGCCTTCGGCTTCTGGCTCGAATGTATTTTTGATAAGGATGGGTATATTTAAATCCAGTACCGGACGAATGGTAGGAGGGTACAATACCTTGGCTCCAAAATGCGATAGTTCCATCGCCTCGTGATATGAGATTTCGGCGATTGGAAAGGCTTGTTTCACTAGTTTCGGATTGGCGGTATACATTCCGCTTACATCGGTCCATATCTCCAGGACGGAGGCTTTGAGGGCAGCCGCCATAAGAGCTGCAGAAAAATCGGATCCTCCTCGGCCCAGGGTTGTGGTTTCCCCTTCGGTACTTCTCGACACAAAACCCGGCATAAGTGTAACTCTGGCCTTACTGTTTTTAAAGTAAGATCTAATGTTTTGAGAAGTTAGATCGTCGATCACCCGGGCATTTGTATAGTTGGAGTCGGTAACAATAAGCTCTCTACTGTCTTTGAGCTCTGTACCATCGAGTTCGATTTTAAGACAATTGGAAATTATAAATGCGGATAATAATTCGCCATAACTAAGAACCTTATCCCTGGTTTTGGTGGAAAATTCGTTGATCAGGAAAATCCCGTGGTAGATCTCTTTAAGTTCATTTAACCGCCGGTTAATCTCATCTTTGGTTTCTGAACCCAATCCTAATTGAGAAGCAGTTTCCAGATGCCTTTCTTTTATAGATTGCCACAGCTGTATATATTGTTGGTCCTTCACATTAGCCAGTTCTCCAGCCTGCTGCAGTGTATCTGTCATTCCGCCTAGCGCTGAAACAACTGCAATAACCGGCGCTTCAACCGATTTTTTCTTCAGAATATCAACAACTTTGTTAATGTTCTCTGCGTTCGCTACCGAGGTGCCACCAAATTTTAAAACTTGCAACTTTTCTCTTTTATAAAATTTAAGCTGTAAGTATACTAAAATCTGAAGGAAATACAGATGATACCGATCATAATCCTTGTAATTTATCTTATCGCTATCCTGCCTTTTTAGATAATTTTATTTACATTTCACTGGTCTAAATTTTTCAATTTGAAGCATTTCATTCACCTCCTCCTTGCTTGTTTTGTCGCCACTGCGATTTCCTTTGCTCAAAACGATATTTCTTCGGTCTTTCCCGATGATTATCTAGGGGTTTACAAAGGAAAACTGAACATCAATTCGGATCGCGGCACTCAGGAGATTACCATGGAATTTCACCTGAAGGCAACAGATAGTGTGGATACGTTCGAATATATTCTTGTGTATGGTGAAGGAGACAGCAGGCAGCAAAGAAATTACACCTTACGTACATTGAATAAAGCTAAGGGAGAATTCCTGGTAGATGAGAACAACGGTATTTTGCTTGATGATAAGGTTGTGGACAACAGGATGTACGCCTTATTCGAAGTACAAGGCACTTTGCTCACCACTTTTATCACTTTCAAGGAAGACCACATGATCTTCGAAATAGCCGCTGCAAAGCGCGAAAACGCACGGACTACCCATGCAGAAAATGAAGAAAGAACCGAGGTAATCTCATATCCCGTTTCCACTGTTCAAAGGGCTGTTTTAAAAAGGCAATAAACTTTTTAAATTATGAGGATTTGTGTACATTTGT
>CAJQNO010000135.1 GCA_905479745.1 uncultured Flavobacteriaceae bacterium
ACCTATCACCAGAGTCAGCCTGAGGCTGAGGCTGGGTTGAATCCTATCATGCCTGCCAATGCTTATGGCAGTGGTGGTGAGGTGATCTGGGTACGGGGTGAGAACAGTGCGGGTTGTTATACGGTGGGTAGTTTTGGTTTGATCTTGGGCAGTATTCCTTCTTTTGTTGAAGTACCTGTTTTCGAGCAGTGCGACAATGATGGGGATGGGGTAGAGGATTTCGATCTAAATATGCAGAATGCCACGATCGTGGATGGTAATTTGGCTTTGAGTGTAAGTTATCACCCCACCCAGGTGGATGCCGATGCCAACACCAATCCTTTAGCGATTCCTTATACCAGTGCGGGTGAGACGATCTATGTACGTGTGGAGGATAACATGACGGGTTGCTATGGCACCTTTGCGATGGATCTGGTGGTTGTGATGGCCCCTGAGATCTTTCAGCCTGATCCGTTAACCTATTGTGATGATGACAATGATGGTTTTGGGGAGTTTACCCTTACCGATGCCGATGAGGATGTGGTCAACGGGAACCCTTCGGGTAATTTGGTGGTGAGTTACCACGAGACCCTTGCCGATGCCCAAAACAATGTCAATGCGCTGGTGAGTCCTTATGCCAATGTGGATCCTTTTCTACAGACGGTCTATGTACGCCTTACCGATATTGCTACGGGTTGTTATTCGACCACGACCCTGCTGCTTATTGTTCAGGATTCTCCTTTGATCAACGATCCGCAGCCTTTAGTGGTTTGTGATGATGACAACGATGGTTTTGCCTTGTTTGATCTCACCCAGGCCGAGGCTGAGATTTTGGGGTCGTTGAACCCGAGTGATTATACGATCACCTATTATGAGGATCCGGCCCTTAGTATTGCCATTGTGAACACCACGGCCTATCCGAACCTGTCTAATCCCCAGACGATCTATGTGGTTGTTGAGGATATCAGCAACGGATGTCAGGGTCAGACGACCTTAGAGTTACAGGTGAACCTGCCACCTCAGATCAATGCGCCTACGCCTTTGGAGTTATGTGATGTAAACAATCCCGGGGATGAGATGGAGCCCTTCGATCTGGAGAGTAAGACCTTTGAGATCACCGGTGGTGATCCGGGTATTGTGATCACCTATCACGAGACCCAGGCGGATGCCGATACGGGCGCCAATGCGTTGAGCAGTCCGTATGTCAATCAGGTTCCTCAGCCTCAGACGATCTACATTCGTGCAGTGGGGGCCACCACGGGTTGTGTGACCAGTCAGGGTTTCACTTTGGATCTGGTGGTCAATCCGGTTCCTTCTCCTGTGACCCCTACGCCCTTGGAGGTTTGTGATGCGGACAACGATGGTTTTGCGCTTTTCGATCTCAACAGTAAGAATACGGAGATAGCCGGCGGGGAGTTGGTAGCGATCACCTATCATGAGACTCTGGCCGATGCCCAGGCGGGTATTTTTGCGCTATCGAGTCCGTATCAGAATATTGTATCGGGATCTCAGACGGTCTATGCACGAGCGACCTATTCTCCTATCAATCCTGCTCCTTTCAACACGGGTTGTTACCGCGTGGTTGAGTTAGACTTAATTGCGGTTCCCACCCCTGTGGTACCCTTAACTTTAGATCCTTTGGTGATCTGTGATCCTGAGGGCAATGGGGTAGAGACCTTCGATCTTACGCTTCAGGATGCTGCTGTATTGGGCAGTCAGGATCCTGGTGAGCATACGATCACCTATCATGAGAGTTTGGCTTCTGCACAGGCGGGCACGCCTTTTATCGGCACGCCTACGGCCTATCAGAATACGTCTAATCCTCAGACGATCTGGGTACGATTGACCCACAACGGCAGTGGTTGTTTTGCCATTACCTCCTTTGAGCTACAGGCGCCTGAGGGTCCTGGAGTTACCCAGCCCACTCCTTTGAGTTTGTGTGATGATGTGGGTGAGCCCAATGATGGGGTTACCTTGTTTGATCTCACGGTAAAGAACGATGAGATCACCGGTGGTGTATTGGGCGTTGGGGTACAGTACTATGAGACCCTGGCCGATGCGCAGAACAATACCAATGCGATCGATCCTGCGACGGCCTATGAGAATATAAGCAATCCCCAGACGGTTTTTGTGCGGGTTACCGACGGCAACAGTGGATGTGTGGATACCACGGTGAGTTTAACCCTTCGGGTCAATGCCAATCCTGAGCCGGGTACTCCGGAGGCTCTTTCGCTCTGTGATGTGAATGATCCGGGGGATGGGATGGAGGTTTTCGATCTCACCCAGGCCGCCTTACAGATCACGGGTGGCAGTCCGTGGGATCTGACCTATTATGAGAGTTATCAGGATGCCTTCGACGGGCTCAATGCGATAGTGGATCCTACCATGTATACCAATACCAGTAGTCCTCAGACGATCTATGTACGGGTAGAGAACAATACGATTCCTGAGGGATGTTTTGAGATCGTTGAGTTGGTGTTGATCGTTGATCCGCTTCCGGATGCTACGGCTGTCATAACGCCTCTTATTTTGTGTGAGGTACCTTCGGATGGATTTGGGTTGTTTGATCTAAGCTCTAAGATCGAGGAGATCTTAGGGGGGCAGGATCCCGGGATCTTCCAGGTGAGTTTCTATGAGAGTCAGGCGGAGGCCGATGCGCAGCTCAATCCGATCTTAAACACCACTTCGTATCCAAACACGACCAATCCTCAGACGATCTATGTGGGGATCTTAAACAGTGATACGGGTTGTTATATAGCCCAGCAGAGTTTTGAGATCGAGGAGCGCGAGGGTGCAGTGGCCACGACTCCCGATCCGTATATTATATGTGACAATGTGGAGCCAAATGACGGTCTGGGGGAGTTTGTTCTGGACGGCAGTACTGCGGAGAGTCAGGTGGTGATCGACCAGATTTTGGGTGGTCAGGATCCTTCGGTCTATCTGTTGAGTTTCCATCCTACCCTGGAGGATGCTCATGCCAACACCAATGCATTGGGCAGTCCATTTGCCAATACGATCAACCCGCAGCTGATCTACGCCCGGGTGGAGAACAGTGGCACGGACTGTTATGATATTACCCAGGTGATCTTAAAGGTAGAGGAATTACCGGAGGTATTTTTGGAGGAGAGTTATCGCTTGTGTGTGGATGCCAATGGCAATCCGATTCCTCAGGAGGAGGGATCCTTATCGCCACCTGTGATCGATACGGGTCTGGATCCTGCTCTCTATAGTTTTGAATGGTTTATCGACGGACAGTTGCAGTTGGGTCAGGACGATCCATCGATCGTTGCGCTGGGTGGAGGCACCTATAGTGTGATCGTTACCGAGAACAACAGTGGCTGCAGCACCGAGGCTGTTACGACGGTGACGATATCCTCTCCGCCGCTGGAGTGGGATGCCCAGGTGGTTACTCCTGCCTTTGCGGGATCCCATGCGATCCAGGCTACGGCCGAGGGACTGGGGGAGTATAGCTTCCAGCTGGACGATGGACCTTTCCAGAGTGAGGGCTTGTTCGAGGGGGTATTACCGGGGATGCACCTGGTAACGATCAAGGATGTTAATGGTTGTGGTAGTGTAACGGTAGAGGTGAGTATCATCGACTATCCTCGCTTTGTCACTCCCAACCAGGATGGCTATCACGACACCTGGAACATCATCGGGATCGCCGGTGGTGACCCTACGGCAAAAATTTATATATTTGACAGGTTCGGCAAGCTGCTTAAGCAGTTGAGTCCTTTGGGAGAGGGCTGGGACGGTACCTATAACGGAAACCCGATGCCCTCGAGCGATTACTGGTTTTTGGTGGAATACACCGAAGATGAAACCCGAAAAGAGTTTAAAGGACACTTTACCCTAAAACGATAGACATAATTTACTATGAAGATTAGAAAAACCTACTTAATACTGTTCCTGCTTATTGGCTCATTTATATATGCACAGGACGGTATCCCGGTATATTCAGATTATTTTGCAGACAACCTGTATCTTATACACCCTTCCATGGCGGGAGCCGCTTCTCACAACCAATTAAGACTAACAGCAAGACAGCAGTGGTTTGATCAGGATGAAGCGCCAAACCTACAAACACTTAGTTTTAATGCACGATTAGGAGATCGTTCGGGAGTTGGGGCAATAATATTTAACGACAGAAACGGATATCATTCTCAAACAGGTGGATATCTAACTTACGCTCACCATATCATGTTCTCGCGTACGGAGGCAGACCTTAATCAATTGTCATTTGGACTGAGTGCAGGGTTGGTACAATCAAGACTAGATGAAACTCAATTCGATCCTAATGATTTCGATCCGGTGATTGCCGGAATTATTCAGAGTAGTTCCTATTTTAATCTGGACGCCGGAGTATCCTATAATTTTCTGAATTTCTCGGGACATTTTACGGTAAAGAATATCATATTTCAGAACAGAAATCTTTTTTCAGAAAAATTTGAACCCAACAACCAAAGACAATATTTAATCTCTGCTGCTTATGCGATCGGGAGTGGCGTTTATTCAACTTGGTCTTACGAACCCTCTTTCCTTTTCCAATGGAGAGAGCGTACCGGCGAGCAAGCCATCGATATCAATTTTAAAGTATATCGCACAATGGATTTTGGAAAGCTTTGGGGAGGGATCTCCTATCGCAGAAGTTTCGACGGATCCGAATTTCTAGATGGAACCGAAGTTAATACTCAAAAATTACAATACTGGACACCAATAATTGGAGTGAATTACAATAACTGGATGTTCGCCTATAACTATTCGTACCAGGCAGGGAACGTACGTTTTCAAAGTGGTGGCTTTCACCAGATCACTCTGGGTTATGATTTCTTAGGAAACAGGCCAGAGCCTTATAATTGTAATTGTCCCGCGATCAACTAATAAAAAAAGCCCTGTAATTTGCAGGGCTTTTTATTTAATTCCAATTGTAATCTTTCTTTTCGGCTTGTCTTTTCAGGGCTTGTATCATGGCACCTTCCAGCTCATTATCACCCTCTTTCTTTTTTTCGGCCAGATATAGACGACGTTTCTCATTCAATTGCGCGATCTCCCTTTGTATCGCCTCTCTCTCCTTGCGTTGTTTGGCCACATACGCTTTGATCTCGGCTGTGGATTTACCTTTCAGATTATCCGGAAGATCTGCTTTCTTTAAATCGTCATAACTAAAATCCTTTTCCTTTTCGGCATCAACCAGATCCCAGGAACTATTCTTATATAAATGAGATCCTTTAGAAACAGTACGGCTAACCGCATTAGCTTTATTATATTCGGCGGCATTTGCGTCCTGCTCTTCCTGGATGGCTACTTTCATCCTTCCCTTACTTCCGTATGGTATATAAGTACCGTTTAGCTTTACATTGAGTTGGAGGATGAGATCATCGTATGGAGATGCGATATGTACGGTATGCTGATTGTGATTAATTGCCATATAATCGCCATAAGTTAATTGCGCTCCGTGTTGCCATTTAGAAGAAATCCCATGGTTGTAATCGCCACAGAATATTGTGTTCACAACAATGTCTTTTTCCTTTGCTTCGGCAGCTGCGTCCTTATAATCGATCTTACCTTGTGTAAAAGGCTCGTTGCCCGCAATGAAGATCATTTTTAGATCATCTGCATCATTTCCCCAGTCCAGTTGCTTAATAGAAGACTTGATAACAGTACCACAGTATTCGCTTCCTCCGTTAGTAGTGAGTGAGAATAGCTCTTTGGAAACATCGTCCAGATCCTCGGTAAAGCCCAGGATCTTTCTAAGATATCCGTCCTTCGCGTTAAGATTATCGTTTCCATACTCATACAATGCGATCTGTAGGTTGGGTCTCTGGTTACGGCATTTTGCATAAGAAAGCTCATTCACGATCTCCCAAAGCTGTGCCTTGGCCTGATCGATCAATCCGTCCATGCTATTGCTGGTATCAAGTAGTAAGGCCACTTTTATGTAGTGTTTGCTCGCTACCGGAGTAGTATTCATGGCGATTTCTGCCACAGGCTCATTGGATTTCACGTCGGCTTTACATGAGACGGAAAAACCAAGTGCGATCAGGATTGTAAAGATTTTTAATGTTTTCATCATTTTTAATTTAGGTAATACTTTCAGGGTACACTGTTTTTAATTTAGCGTAAACATAGGGTCAACTTTTATGGTGTAAAAAGTACTTTGAGGGAACAGTATCTTACATTTAGGTAAATGCATCATTTGTTTAGGGAAGCCGTATTTTGGTAGGGTAATTGAGGGAAAATGAGGTGATCAAGGTTTTAGAAACCCGCTTAAAGTATGTAAGTTTACCTTTTTAAGGAGTAAATGAAACGGTTATCAATTTTATTATTCGTTCTAACCCTGGCTGTACAGCCTCTGGTTTCGCAGGTACAGAAGCGATCTGCGAACGCGTTTGTATTGAAAGGCGTTGTACTGGAGGATGAAACCAATAGCCCGGTTGCCAGAGTAAACGTAGAGATCCCCGGGGGAAGCTATACCACCACCAATGGTGCAGGAGAATTTGCTATATCAGCCGAAATAGGAGACGAGTTAATCGTAAAAAGCGACACCTTCGAAACCGTTTATTACACCATTAAGGATAAACAATATGTCACTATTCGTGTAAAAGATGCAAGTATTGTTGAAGAAAAGCTGCCTGTAACCAGTTCAAGCAGGAATGAAACGGAGAATACCTTCAATAAGTTGATCGATTCTGCAAGATACTATTTGAAGAAGGACGCTAAGAAAAGCATCGAATATGTAACACGCAGCCTGCAATCGGTTCAGGCGAAAGCTACTTCCAGAAGGCATAATAGTATTGCTTTTGAGACCTTAGGGGATATTAACCTTTTCTGGAATCAACCGGATCTCGCCGTGGATAATTACAAAAGCAGCATTGCATCGCAATCCCGAACCGATGTTAGAATAAAATTAGGGAGAGCCTTCATTGCTAATAATAATTACCAGGAAAGCATTAGCCTTTTCGAGAAACTGCTTAAGGAGAAACTATCCAACTACCAGGAAGTAGAAGTTTACGAAGGACTGGGAGACACTTACAGAGCGATCAACGATCAGAAAAAGAGTGTCCTTAATTACCAGCAAGCGTTGAATATTGCCGGGAAGCATAGCATAACTCCAAAGATAACCGATCTAAATTCGAAGATAGGAGAGGCCTATGCCAAGAGCGGGGCGCCCAAGGAAGCAGAACAGTATTTCGATAATTCACTAAATCTAGCCAAGCAGGAGAATAAGAAGCGTGCAGTGGTAGAAAAGAATAAGGTGGCCGATTTTTATAATCAGAATCGGGATTTTGATAAGGAAATACAGTTAAGGTCCGGACTGCTGGAAGAACTTAAAGGCCTGGATGAAGAGACTTTGGAAGATGATGAAGCAGAGGCTATAAGTCCGCAGCGCCAAAATTACAAGATAGCCAATGCCTATGTGGCACAGGATAAATACGAGGATGCTATCCCGTTTTTAAAGAAAAGTATTGAAGAAGCAGACAAGAAGGAAGACCTTTTGGTACAGAAGGATGCCACTAGAAAACTTTCGGAAGTGTATAAAGGAATAGGTGATTTTGGAAAAGCCGCAGAGAATTACGAGAAATATGTAGAGGTGGTAGACGAACTTTACGTAAAGAAAGAACAGGAATTATCTCAGGCCGCGAGATTCAGCAGGGAAATTGCCTTAAAGCAAAACAGGATCACCAGTCTGGAAAATGAAAGGGTACTCAATGAGAGCCGTTATAAACTGGCATTTGAAAACCAGGAGTTGATCCAAAAGAATAACCGAATCCAAAAATGGATCATAGGATCTTTAATTCTCATTGCATTACTCTTACTGCTCACTGCATATTACCAGTACAAAAATGTTAGGCAACAGAAGTACGCTAACAACCTTTTAGCCCTTAAATCTCTGAGAACACAGATGAACCCTCATTTCATCTTCAACGCTCTAAACTCCGTAAATAGTTTTATCGCCAGTAATGATGAAAGGACCGCAAACAAATACCTGAGTGATTTCTCTCAGCTGATGCGTTCGGTATTGGAAAATAGTGAAGAAGATTTCATCCCTTTGGCCAACGAAATCGAACTGCTGAAAATGTATACCAAACTGGAACATTTCAGGTTTAAGGATAAATTTGAATACCAATTCACAGTTGATGAAAAAATTAACATGAACGAATTTGTTATTCCACCAATGTTATTACAGCCCTATGTGGAGAATGCAGTATGGCACGGACTTAGATACAAAGAGGAGAAAGGCAAACTGGATATTAAATTCGAATCGGTTTCCGAAGATACTGTTAGGATCATCATCGAGGATAATGGGATAGGCAGGAGTAAGTCCAAGGCGATCAAGACAGAAAATCAGAAAAAACAGAAATCTAAAGGCATGGGAAATATCCAAAAGCGAATAGCCATCCTCAACGAAATGTACGACGATAAAGTAGAAGTGATGGTGGAGAACGTATTTGAGAACGAGGAAGGAACCCGTGTTATCTTGAAATTAAAGAAGGACTAATGGAATTAAGAGCCATCATTGTAGAAGATGAGGAGACAAGCAGGGAGATCCTGAAGAACTATCTCGCAAAATACTGTCCCACTGTTGTGCTAAAAGGCGAAGCCGCTAATGTTGACGAGGCGCTGGTACTAATACGCAATAATGAACTGGACCTTGTGTTCCTGGATGTTGAAATGCCTTACGGGAACGCCTTCGATCTATTGGATAAGGTGGGTGACCGCCAATTTGAGACGGTGTTCGTTACCGCCTATAACCATTACGCGATCGATGCGTTGAATGCTCATGCGTCTTATTACCTATTAAAGCCGATCTCGATCGATAAACTTATTGAAGCAGTAGATTACGTTTCAGAAATAAAAGAAAAAGAGAACAGTTTGCAAAATTCGGTACTTAGGCCCATACACCAGCCGGTGGCTGGTAAGATCACGATCCCGCAGCAAAATGGTTTTGAAGTACTAAGCATTTCGGATATACTTTATTGCCAGGCCGACGACAATTATACACAGATTTTTCTAAAGGAAGGTAAAAAGCTAGTAAGTAAAACCCTGAAGTATTTTGAAGACGCTTTGGCCGAGAATGGCTTCGCCAGGGTACATAAGTCATACCTGGTAAATGTAAGTGCGGTGGTGGAATACAGAAAAGGTAAGGGTGGTAGTGTAGTGCTTTCCAGCGGGAAACAGATCATGGTAAGCCCTGCTAAGAAGAAGGCACTCCTGGCCTATTTCAGTTAGAAATCCATTGTCTCGATTTCTACATTATCAAACTCCCCCAGCAAGTATTTCAAGGTGCTAATACTGGTATTTGAATAAAATTGGAGCTTAGGAGTTGAAATTTCTTTCCGGATAATATCGTGCTTCTCCAACAGGAATTTAGTCTGTTTAGCCACCGCGATCCCCGAATCGATGATCTTTATATGTTCGGGGAGTATTTTTGAAAGTTTTGGGATCAGGTAGGGGTAATGGCTGCATCCAAGAACGAGGTAATCCACATTGGCCGCGGTCATGGGTTTTATGTATTTCTGAAGTAATTTGTCTAGCTCCGGATTGTCGAAGTCACCATTTTCAATAAGAGGTACCAGGCCTTCTCCGATGACCTCTACTACCGAAATATCCTTAGTGAATGTGTCGCTTGTTTGAGAGAAGAGCGCACTACTAAGGGTCCCGCGGGTTGCAAGGATCCCTATTTTACCTGTCTTGCTTTGCAGGGCAGCAGGTTTTATAGCCGGCTCTATACCAATAAAAGGGATATCGTAATTTTTCCTGAGTAGGGAAATGGCGTTGGTGGTTGCGGTATTACAGGCCACCACGATGATCTTGGCTCCCATCTCCAGCAGTTTCTCTGTATTTTTAACGCTAAGAGCCCTGATCTCTTCGGCCGATCTATTTCCATACGGAGCGTTCTTACTATCGGCCAGATACAAGGTATGTTCATTAGGGAGTAACTGGTGTATCTCCTTCCAGATAGAAGTGCCGCCTACGCCCGAATCGAAAATACCTATTGGATTATTTGCCTTCATTCCTATAAAAATAAAAACTGCCCACCAAAGAGTGAGCAGTTTTGCCAATTATTTATGAGATTTTCGGATTAAATTCCGAGTTCTTTCTTTACATCTGCAAGAAGGTCGTATCCTTCGGCCAATAGTAAACCACTACCTTCGGTAGAGTCGATCACGTACTGATACCCTTTGGCACGAGCTACTTTTTGGATCGCCGCCTTTGCGTTATCAAGGATGGGTTGCAGGATGTCTCTTTCTTTTTTCTGAAGATCCTGAAGCGCTTGTTGCTGGTATGCGGTAATGTTGTTTTGCATTCCCTGAACTTCTTCTACGCGTTTTCTATTCTCTTCGTCGGTCTTGGATTCTGCTTCCGCTCCGTATTGTGTTCTTTTTGCATCCAACTCCTTGGCCATTGCACGAAGTTCGGTATCGTATGTTTTCTGAAGTTTCTCCAACTGACTCTGAGCTTGTTTCATTGCCGGCATGGCCTGAACAAGTTCGGAGGTGTTGATATGAGCAATTTTAGATTGCGCATGTGTTAAGGATGTAGCTCCCATAAACAGCACTATAGCTACGAATAATAGTTTAAATGTTTTCATTGTAATAATAGATTATTTGTGTTATAAATTAGATTTTTATTACGTTTTATATCCCCCCGTTGCCATTTCCACCATCAGGTGGGGGGGTGCTTCCTCCCGAACGGGCTTTTAAAGTAGAGTCTCTTTTAGCTTGTCTTTCTTCAAGTAATTTTTTTCTTCTTTCTTCAAACTCAATTCGTTTGGCTTCTCTTACCGAATCACGAACTCTTCTTCGTTCTTCCATGATCCGCTCGCGTTCATTCTTCTTCTCTTCAATTGCTTCTTCACGTTCGGTTACTGCCTCTTCTTCCTCTTCGGTGAGTTCCTCACGTTTTTCGATCTCTTTCTTTTCTCTTTTGTTCGTTGCTTCTTCGCGTTTGGCGGCACGATTTATACTTCGCACTACCTGATCGCTTATATCGTTTCTTTCAGCAGCGAATAGCATAACTATATCTGCGGATTTATCGAAAATGAAATCGTACTTCCTGTTTACAGCAATTTCCTGCACTATATTAAAGACCTGATCCTGTATGGGCTGTACCAACTGTCTTTTCTGAATCATCAGGTCGCCGTTAGGCCCAAACCTGTCTTGTTGATATTTCAGCATTTCATCTTCGAGGATCTGTATCTCTTCTTCTCTTTCTTCAATTAGTTCTTTCGTTAGAAGGACTCTTTCGTTTGCCAGATTTAGCTTCATCTGGTCGATAGCCTTCTGTTTCTTTTCGATGTCCGATTTCCATCGCTGAACTTTTCCTTCCAGTTGAATTTCAGACTCTTTGTATTCGGGAACATTCTCCAGAATATATTCCATGTCAATATATCCTATCCGAACTCCTCTTTGAGCGTTTGCCACCAAAGAAAGGCCGAAAACTGCAAGCGCGAAAAGAAGTATTTTTTTTGCTTTCATAATTGCTGGTTGTTTTTAAGAAAATATCGTGCCAAAGTTAAAATTGTTGTCCGATAATGAAGTGAGTTTCCCATCCATTTTTCTCGGTACCGTTTAAAATTGGGTCGAAACCATAACCAAAATCTATCCCCAATAATCCAAACGCAGGCATAAATATACGTATTCCTGCGCCAGCAGACCTATTTAAACTGAACGGATTATAATTTCTGAATCCGTCGTAAGCCCCTCCACCCTCTATAAAGGTGAGTACATAAATGGATGCCAATTGCTTCAAAGTAACCGGATACCGTAATTCTAACGAAAATTTATTGTAAATGGTATTTCCATCGTTATTTGATAGAGATTGGTTAGGATAACCGCGCAACTGAATTACTTCCCTTCCGTCAAGCGAAAACGATCCCAAACCATCACCACCCACAAAAAACCGTTCGAAAGGCGGTACGCCACGATCCTGATTATAGGCTCCCAGGAAACCAAATTCTGCGTTGGTTCGCAAAACCAGGTCCTTATATAAACTTGTATACCATGTGCCTTTAAACTTAACCTTATAGTACTCAAGCCATTTAAATCGTTCCTGGTCGATCTCTGCTATTCTTTCGCTTCCATCTACGGTAGATGCGTCCAGCATGGATCGTTCTTCGATCAATGCATTATAGTCTGTACTTCCCAGGGCGGAATAAGGCGGGGTTAGTTTAGCCGATAAGCTAAAATCTGAACCACTTCTTGGATAAATTGGGTTTGCCGAGGTACTATTCCTGCTCAAACCGATGGTATAAGCCAGGTTGTTAGAGTAACCATCCCCGAAAGTAAATAGTCCGGTATTATAATTCTTTAAGTTATAGTGCTGGAAACTCACAGCCTGTGAGAACTGGAAATAATCGTCCGGCCATTTCAGCCTTTTAGCAAAACCAACAGATCCTCCTGTGATTAGGAAACGTCTAGTTTTATCTACATCACGATTAATGAAATCGTAGAGGTACTGCACCGTATGTGAGAATGAAGTGCTAAACTGAATAGGTTTCTTTCCACCCAGCCACGGTTCTACCAGCGATAGGCTATAGGTTTGGTAAAAACTACTCGCCTGAGCTCTAAGTGACAATTTCTGTCCGTCTCCCATTGGCAGAGGCTTGTATGCTTCTTTATTAAATATGTTCCGTAGGGAGAAATTATTGAATGAGAGACCGAGCGTTCCCACGAAGCCACCACCACCGTATCCACCTTGTAGTTCGATCTGGCTGGCTCCTTTTTCGATCACCGAGTACTCCAGGTCTACAAGACCATTGGCTTCATCCACCTTTTTAAAATTAGGAGTAAGTTGTTCGGGGTCGAAATATCCTAACTGACCCAATTCCCGAAGCGTACGAATTACATTACGCTTACTGTATTTTTGTCCTGGTTTGGTTCTAAGTTCCCGGTAGATCACATGGTCGTTGGTCTTGGTATTTCCAATAACGGTAACATGGTCGAAAAAGAACTCGTTACGTTCGATGATCCTGATCTCAAAATCGATGGTGTCGTTTCTAACAGCTACTTCCACGGGATTTATCTGTACGGCCAGGTATCCATTATTCTGGTAAAGGTTGGTAAGATCGGCGGCATCGGGATCAGAATTGTCTGCAATTCGTTCCTGAAGTAAGGTTCCGTTATAAGTTTCACCTTTCTGTATCCCCAGGATCTGCCGCAGTTGCCCGTCGGTATATTTACTATTACCTATAAAATCTATATTTCCGAAGTAATACTTGTTTCCTTCCTCAACTTCGATGTTCAGGGCGATATTCTTTTCATCTTTTATAATAAGTGTATCACTTATTATCCTCGCGTCCCTATAACCATTGGTCTTGTATTTTTTGATGATATTAGCCTTGTCCTCTGTAAATCCGTCCTCGGTATATTTGGATCTTTTGTAAAAACGCAATGGATTTTTACGTTTGGTATTCTTCATGGCCGAACGCACCTTTTTATCTGAAAGTTGTTCGTTACCTTCTATATTGATACTTGAAACTTTTACCCGTTCGCCTTTATCGATATTTATGAGCATATCCTGTGCGATCTCGGTACCAGTAGAATCCAGGTGAGGCCGGGTGCTAATAATTACATTGGTATTAAAGAACCCTTCCTTTTTAAATTTATTGGTAATGTAATTCTTGGTAGTAGTTATTAAGTTCTTGGTTATTTTAACACCGCGTTTCAGGCCGTTGTCCTTTATAATTTCCTTTTTCTTGCCTTTTCTTATACCTTCCACGGTCACATCGTACATTTTAGGAAGTTCTACGATGTAAAGCTCTAGGTCGATCAGGTCTCCATCGATATTGGTAACATAAAAGGCAATATCGCTAAAGAGATTTTGTTCCCACAATTTTTTAGTGACATCGCTTAGTTTTTCACCCGGAACGTAGATTCGATCACCCACTTTGAGTCCGGTAAAGGCAATTACGGTTTGTTCGTTGAAGGTTTGTTCTCCCGTAACCGATATACTATTAATTGTATAACGTTTATTCTTGTCGAGTTCATTATCCTGTGCAGAAATAGAAAACACCGAAAGTATTGTAAAAAGAAGAGTACAATACAGGGTTTTAGAAGTATGTGATAATAGACTAATTTTGAAGTTGCTCACTCGTTTTTCCAAATCTTCTTTCTCTGTTTTGATAATTTATTATGGCTTCAAAAAGATGGTCTTTTGTGTAATCGGGCCAAAGAGTTTCGGTAAAATACAATTCGGCATAAGCGATTTGCCATAATAAAAAATTACTAATACGCTGCTCACCACTTGTACGTATTAATAGATCTACATCCGGTAAATTTCGGGTGTAAAGATGGTTATTAATAAGTGATTCGTCAATAGCTGACGGCGAAATTAGGTTATTTTTAACTTTAAGGCTAATCTCTTTGATTGTTTTTGTGATTTCTTCACGTGAGCCATAGCTTAGAGCAAGGGTTAAGGTCATTCTGGTATTTTCCCGGGTCTTCTCAATTACGTCTAATAATTCGGTGTGTGCCTTCTTGGGTAAGGCGCTAAGATTCCCTATGGCGTTAAGCCTGATATTATTATCCTGAAGAGTTTTGATCTCTTTCTTCAACGAGTTGACCAGAAGTTTCATGAGTAATTCCACTTCCATTTTGGGTCGATTCCAGTTTTCGGTAGAAAAGGCGTATAGTGTAAGATAAGGTATGTTTATTTCGGCAGAAGCTTCTACAATTTCACGTACTGCTTTGGTGCCATTTTCATGACCTATAGACCTAAACAAGCCCTTTTGTTTAGCCCAACGGCCATTGCCATCCATAATTACGGCAAGATGCTGTGGAAGTCTGTTAAGATCTATTTTATTTTGTAAAGACATGTTAAAAATTGCAGTAGCAAGGTTTCCTACCAAAGCTAAAGGTAAGGGTTACACCTGTAAACACATACCAATCGTCGCTATTTGTATTACCAAATTTAAATTCTTCGGCATCTGCAAGCCCTTTTACCGGGTTACTTCCATCTAGATCGTCTGTAAAGGCATACCGGGCTCCAATCTCAAAACCCAGCACCATTTTCGTGCCAATTGTTGTTTTATAGCCAACAACCATTGGGATTGCCGGAGCGGAGGCACCATCATAATCTCTAATATCATCCCCAACTCTATATAAGGCCTTGTACCAGAAATAGGTGAGCCCTGTATACAAATATGGTGTAGAGACAGGTTTTCCACTGTGCACATTGAATTCAACAAAAGTGTATTCCAGCCCGATAGAGATCTCCGAGACCGTATTTTCGAAGCTAAGTCCTCGTTGTTTTCGTCTGCTTTGATTGGAATCTGCGTCGTCTCCGCTAATTTGTGCTATCATGACCGAGCCACGAAAGGCGTGCCTTGCACTTCTATTCCACTTAAAAATACCTCCAAAGGCAATATTTTTGGGTGCTATATAATTTGTTCTACCTACATCACCAATATAATTGGAACCGCCAAGCAATCCCCCGATTTCATACGTCTGGGATTGAGCCGAAAAGATGCCTGTTAGAACAAGTAAAACAACTGCGAAATACCTCATAAACCTTAAAAGTTTGCAAATATAACAATAAACTTCGCATAGAAATATTTTATGCGAAATTGTCTCAGATGATAAACAAAAATTGAGAGGATTTATTGCCTAATTACGTTTGTCCTCACCCCAGAGTAATTTTTCTCGAAGGGTTTTAATGAAAGTGTCATCCTGTAATTGGGCCAGCTTAATGGTAAAAGAGGCCTTTCTTATTCGGATGATGGCGTGGTCTTCAATGGTAGCTATTCTCGAATCTAATGAGATCAGATAGGATTTTTCACGGCCGGAGACCTTAAGAGTGATCTCCACGTCGTCCGGGATAACCAAAGGGCGAGCGTTTAAATTATGAGGGGCGATAGGAGTAAGGACCATACATTGGGAGGCAGGATCCATAATAGGGCCACCACAACTAAGCGAATATCCTGTAGATCCGGTAGGAGTGGAAATTATAAGGCCGTCAGACCAGTAAGACGTTAAATGTTCGTTATTTACCATGGTCTCAACCTTGATCATGGAGGTGGTATTCTTACGGTTAATAGCGATCTCATTGAGGGCAAAGTTAAGATCGCCAATTTCATCACTTTGAGGATCTGTTTGTATTTCGAGCAAACTACGTTCGGAGATGGTAAAATTGCCGGCAATGATCTGGGCTATGCTCTCTACGATCTTTTCTTTCTGAATAGTGGCCAGAAACCCCAGTCGACCAGTATTGATCCCTACAATTGGTATTCCCAAATCCCGAACAAAGGTGATGGATTTTAGCAAAGTTCCGTCACCTCCTATACTGAAAAACAAATCGTAACTATGATCCAATTCAGTAAAAGAGCTGAAAGTAGCAACATTGGTATCTATTTCTTTGTGATGTTTAATAAGCTCGAGAAAATTCTTCTCAACGGCTATATCCACATTGGTTTGTTTCAGTGCATTTAATATATGCTGAATGGATTGCTCCGAATGTTCGTGGTAAAATTGACCGTAAATACCAACCTTCATAATTACATATTTAGGTACTTGTCGAGATAATTGGAGCGTTCTTTCAGGTCTTCGAGGAATTTGTCCTCATCGTGGCTGGAGACCACATTGTAACTATACCTTCTGAAAGTCTGTACAATTGCGTTCATGCCGGTGTGGCCAATCTTTATTGTGGCTTGAACAGTGTCGTTCTCCACCTTGGAAATGAAAACTCCCAGGATTTTCGCATCATTGGATTCTACGATCTGGCATATCTCGCTGAATGAATAATCCCGGACACCTTTTTCTACCACGATTATGGCACCGGCTTCATTGAGAAATGGTGTGTCATTGAATATATTCATGATATCACTAAGCTCGTAATAGCCTAAATACTTATTTTCCGAATTAAGAACCGGCATGATATTGCTGCCGTACATGGCAAAAGCTTCAAGTATATCCAGCCAGTTGGTCTTATCCGTGACGTAAAACGGTTCCAGAGCATAAGCGAAATCTGTAAGGTGCCTGTCATTTTCAAAACAATGGGCATCGGTCTCGGAAATACATCCCGCGTATTTTCCATCCTTGGTCACCGGAATATGTGAATACGTCAACTGATTAAAGGCAACCTGTACCTCCTTAATAGCCGTTTCTATGTCGAATGGCTTGATGTCGTTTATAATATATTGTGTGGTATTCAAAGCGATAATTTTTATGCAAATTACTTAAAATAAAGATGTAAAAGCCTGCCTAAGCTTTGTATTTTTGCTCATACAAATTTAGCAAATGACAAAGTTAAGCGTAAATATCAACAAAATCGCGACACTTCGAAACGCCAGAGGAGGGGATGTGCCTAATGTGGTACAGGTAGCTAAGGATGTGCAACGCTTTGGTGCCGCCGGAGTGACCATTCATCCCAGGCCCGATGAACGACATATTCGATACCAGGATGCTTTCGATCTGAAACCTGTGGTTTATACCGAGTTCAATATAGAAGGAAACCCTATAGATAAATTTCTCGACCTCGTACTCGAAATTCAACCTACCCAGGCTACCCTAGTGCCGGACGCTGTCGACGCCATCACATCGAACGCGGGTTGGGATACCCTGAAGCATCGCGACTTTCTAAGCGAGGTGATCACCGAATTAAAAAGTAAAGGGATCCGCACTTCCATTTTCGTGGATCCGGATGTTAGAATGATCGAAGGTGCTGCCAAGACAGGCACCGATAGGATCGAACTTTACACCGAAACTTTCGCTCACCAGTATAGTCTGGGAAATAAAGAAGCGGTAAAACCGTATATCGAATGTGCCCATTTAGCGCAGGAGTTAGGCCTTGGCATCAATGCCGGGCATGATCTTTCGCTTCAAAATATTAAGTTTTTCAAAGATAGTATCCCTAATTTGCTTGAAGTTTCCATTGGGCATGCCCTTATCTGTGAGGCGATCTACAACGGACTTGAAAATGTGATCAAATCCTATCTTCAGAAGCTACAATGATCTTACATTCACAAATAATAGGGGAAGGAAAACCATTTATTATCCTGCACGGCTTATTGGGGATGGGTGATAACTGGAAAACACTTGCCAGGCAATTTTCCCTTTTGGGATTCGAAATTCATTTAGTAGACCAGCGCAATCACGGCAGAAGCTTTCATAGTGATGATTTTAACTATGAGCTACTGGCGGAAGACCTTTACCACTATTGCGAGCATCACGACCTTGGTGATCTGGTGCTTTTAGGGCACTCCATGGGAGGAAAGGCCGCAATGCAATTTGCAACAGAGCATCCGGATCTGGTGTCCAAATTATTGGTAGCCGACATAGCTCCTAAAGCCTATCCGCAGCACCATCAGGACATTTTTAAGGCTTTGCTTTCGTTGGATTTTGAAAGAATTAAAACGAGGGGAGAAGCCGAGGAAGTACTCTCAAAGTATATTAAGGAAGTTGGAATCAGACAATTTTTACTGAAGAATCTCTACTGGAAAGAAAAAGGGGAGTTAGCTCTAAGGGCTAACCTGGAAGTTCTTAACAGGGAAATAGAAGAAGTGGGAAAACCTTTACCGGAAAACGCCGTCTACACCGGGGCTACTTTATTTCTGGCAGGAGCCAATTCGGGGTATATAGACGCGATGGATGAGATCCTGATCAAGAAACATTTTCCTGTTGCCAGCGTAGTTGTTATTAGCAATGCCGGACATTGGTTGCATGCCGAAAACCCAAAAGAGTTTTACGATCGCGTGAGGCGTTTCATTTCAGAAAAAGACACCAAAGGATAATTGGTAATTGTTTTTTACCTTTATTCAAAACTAACAATATGAAAACCATTTTAAGATTATTACTCACGGCTCTGGCCGTAGTCATCCTGGCTAAGATTCTTCCGGGGGTTGCTGTTGAAGGCTACGGGTCGGCTATTATAGTTGCTATAGTAGTAGCCTTGCTTCGATTCATCGTAAAACCAATATTGGTGGTTTTAACCCTTCCAATTACTATAATTACCCTAGGTCTATTCCTGCTTGTTATCAATGCGGTGATCATTATGATGGCAGATTATTTCATCCCGGGATTTGCAGTAGATTCCATCTGGTGGGCATTGTTGTTTAGTTTGCTCCTGTCCATCCTGCAGTCGATCTTTCATTCGGTGCTTGACAATAAAAAAGAATAGTAGATTCACAGACTTTAAAAGCTTGTTGGGTTGCATTAAAATTTGTACTTTTGCAACCCAATTTTTATGGGTAAAGGTTAAAGACTATGAACATTACAAAAAAAGACATCGATCCGCTAAATGCAGTGGTAACCGTGAATATTTCGAAAGACGATTATTCGGAAAAAGTGGACACTATTTTGAAGGATTACCGCAAGAATGCGAACATTCCCGGTTTTAGAAAAGGACATGTTCCTTTGGGGATGGTGAAGAAACAATACGGAAAAGCTGTATTGGTGGATGAAGTGAACAAGATCCTTCAGAACGAATTACATAAATTCTTAACTGAAGAGAAACTGGATGTTCTTGGGAATCCTCTTCCTAAAAACGAAGCCGAGATAGACTGGGATGCAGGAGATTTCTCCTTTGAGTTCGATCTGGGCCTTGCTCCGGAATTCGTGGTGAAACTGCAAGGGAAAGCGGTTACTCATTACAAGATCGTTGCCGATGATGAAATGATCAATAACCAGGTAAAGACCATTAGAAAGCAATACGGTAAATTAATAGCGAAGGATACTGTTGAAAAAGGTGATGAGGTTACAGGTACGTTTACTTCTGAAGAAAAAGGAATAGAGAAAAAAGCAACCTTTGAGACCGAAATAGTGAAAGGAAAAAAGCAACTCTCAACTCTTATTGGAGCTAAAGTTGGCGACACCATCGCGTTGAAGACCAAAGGACTTTTTAAAGATGAACATGACAATCAGCGATATTTGGGTGTTGATCACGATGCTGCCCATGGCCTTGATATTGAAGTAACTTTGAAGATAGAAGAGGTGAACAAGCGCGAAATGGCAGATCTTAACCAGGAATTATTCGATAAAATATTTGGTGAAGGAGTAGTCACTTCAGAAAAACAATTAAAAGAAAAGATCAAGGAAGATGCCGAGCGACAGTTCGAACAACAAAGCGATCAGAAATTGTTGAATGATGTGGTGGAATCGCTTATAGAAAATACAAAATTCGATCTGCCAAAAGAATTTCTACAAAGATGGATCCAGCAATCTGGAGAGGAAGTACTTTCCGAAGAAGCTGCAAAGGAAGAATTCGAGAAAAGCGAAAAAGGTCTGAGATACCAACTTATTGAGGGAAAACTAAGGGCAGAGCACAAGCTACAGGTAACGTTCGAAGAATTGAAAGACTATTCTCGGGATATGATCCGTATGCAGATGGCGCAATTTGGGAATATGAACCCTACCGATGAGGAGCTGGATGGCATAGTAGGTAGAATTATGTCGAACGAAGAAGAAGTAAGGAGACTGTCTGAACAACTAAATACCAACAAAATGCTTCAGTTTTACAAGGAAAATGCCAAACTGAAGACGAAGGAGGTTACGTATGACAAGTTCATAAAGGAGGCATACGCCTAATTCAGCAATAAAATAGTTATATTTAGGCGTTGAATTGTGGTGATTCAACGCTTTTTTTATCATACAGAAAACGACTCAAATTATATGAACTACAGTAAAGAATTTAAAGATTTTGCTATAAAAGATCAGGGAGTTAGCAGTACTTATTACGACACTATCGTGAGTAGTATGTATCCTGTAGGCCTCACCCCAAATATTATTGAAGAAAGACAGATGAACGCTGTGGCAATGGACGTGTTTTCACGCCTGATGATGGACCGCATCATTTTTCTGGGTACGGGGATAAACGACCAGGTGGCGAATATCGTTCAGGCACAGTTACTTTTCCTTGAAAGCACCGATGCTTCCAAGGATATACAGATTTATATTAATTCACCGGGAGGTAGCGTATATGCCGGCCTGGGAATTTACGATACCATGCAGTTTATTAAACCGGATGTAGCAACTATCTGTACCGGGATGGCTGCCTCAATGGCTGCCGTATTGCTCTGTGCAGGACAGAAAGGAAAGCGAAGCGGGTTAACTCACTCAAGGGTTATGATCCACCAGCCTATGGGTGGTGCACAGGGACAGGCCAGTGATATTGAGATCACCGCCAGGGAAATCATTACCTTGAAGGACGAATTATACCGTATAATTGCGAATCACAGTGGCCAGACTTACGAACAGGTCTACGAAGACAGTGACCGTGATTACTGGATGAAGGCAGATAAAGCCAAGGAATACGGAATGATAGACGAGATCTTATCTCGAAACTAAAATTCCGTCTAAATTTTAAGTTATGTCGAAAGAAGAATTGGAATGTTCGTTTTGCGGACGTAAAAAAGCTGAAACCAACCTCCTAATCGCGGGATTGGATGCACATATTTGCGACCGATGTATAGAACAGGCTCATGGAATTGTGATCGAGGAGGCTCTGCATTCTACCAATAGCGAGCTTAGTAAGGAGCTGATGCTTAAAAAACCTAAGTCTATCAAAGCTTTTTTAGACGATTATGTAATTGGACAGGAACACACAAAAAAAGTAATGTCTGTGGCAGTTTATAATCACTACAAACGACTGCTTCAACCCAAGAGCGATGAAGATATTGAGATTCAGAAAAGTAATATCATCATCGTGGGCCAGACCGGTACGGGAAAAACCCTGGTCGCGAAGACCATCGCAAGGATGCTTAACGTTCCCTTAGCTATTGTGGACGCTACCGTACTCACAGAGGCTGGTTATGTGGGAGAAGATGTTGAGAGTATCCTTACCCGCTTATTACAGGCGGCCGATTACAATGTTGAAAAGGCCCAGAACGGGATCGTGTTTATCGATGAGATAGATAAGATAGCTAGAAAGAGTGATAATCCTTCAATAACACGTGATGTGAGTGGAGAAGGCGTACAACAAGCCTTGCTTAAATTACTTGAAGGAACCACGGTGAACGTACCGCCAAAAGGTGGACGGAAACATCCAGATCAGAAATTTATAGAAGTAGACACCGAAAATATACTGTTCATCGCCGGAGGGGCATTTGATGGGATCGATCGCCATATTTCCAAAAGGCTCAATATGCAGGCCGTAGGATTTAGTGCCAGTAAAAAAGAAGATACCATGGAGCGGGATAACATGCTTAAGTATATTATCCCTAAAGATCTTAAGGATTATGGGTTAATACCCGAGATCATTGGTCGTTTGCCGGTGCTTACCTATATGAATCCACTGGATAAAGGTACCCTTAGAGCCATTCTTACCGAACCTAAAAATGCCATAATCAAGCAGTACAAGAAGTTGTTTGAAATGGATAATATAGATTTCGTGATCACCGAAGAAGCCCTGGGCTTTATTGTAGAACAGGCCATCGAGTATAAACTTGGAGCCAGGGGATTGCGATCCTTGTGTGAAGCAGTGCTTACAGATGCTATGTACGACTTGCCGGGAAGTGATGAAAAAGAACTAACGGTAACCATGGAATACGCTCAGGAGAAACTCAATAAATCTACCATTAAGAAATTAAAGGCTGTATCGTAAGAGCGACAGGACTTTAGAACAAAAAAAGCCTCAGGGAACAAACCTGAGGCTTTTTCTTGAAATTACTTATAGTTAGGGTTGTGCGATAACAGTTTTCTTCTTTTTGTTAAGAATTTTCTGCTGCATTAATTCCTTCTTATTTTTTAATGTGTATCCTGCTACCTTTTCTTCCTTCTGAATTGTCTTAACAGTAGTTCCACATGATACCATGGAAATTGAAAAGAATAGGATTGCCACTATGTATATGATTTTTTTCATTGCCCCAATAATGAATTGATGAATCAAACATAGAAAGTAAGAAAAGTACTACCAAATATATTAGTTGAAGTAGCGATAATTTTCGATTAAGCGTATTTTTTAGCCATATTTCAAGACTAATTACTCCCGAACGAGGAAATAGCAATATTCGTTCAATACCTCCCATTCTTGGAGCTTTTCGGGCACCAGGCGCAGTTCCTTTGCAAGTTCCAGAGTGCTGTTTTTACGTTTCAGAAGAAATCCTGGGAGGTTTTTGTAAAAGCTAAATGGTAGTGTGGTAGCATTCCCTGAAGAATTCAGCTCTTTCTCAAAATAGTTTTTTAATCGCTTCCAAACTTCAGTTTTTTTAGTGTGATCTTCGAAAGATTCGGCAAGGAGGACATCTCCGGTATCAAGCATATCACGACTAAAATCAATAACCGATTTAATCTCAACTTCGTTGAGGAAGAAGAAAACCCCTTCTATCATGATCACTTTTTTGTAATTCGTATAGCTATCCAACATGGATTTTAGCCGCAGCTGGTCATCTTTCTTGGTGATATCGCACTCGATCCTTATCACGTTCCTTGCCGGGAGTAGACCTTTTGTTTCAAAATTGGTAATTGCGTTCTTTTTAAATTGGATCACATCTTTGAAATCGGCCTCAATGGTGACCATACTTTCAGCAAGATTATATGGATACATACTAAAACCAGCTCCAAGGTTTATACAAAGAAGTTTAGAATTGTGCTCCAGTAATTCATTTAGGGTTTTATGAAAGTATCTATTTCTCATACAATGAAGAATCTCATCATATGGTGAAACTTCGGCGGCAAATTCGTCCACCCATGCCTGCAAGCCGGGATTAACCCATAATCTTGCAAATGGGTCGCAACTCATTTCTTCATGATTCGCGCGATAGCAGGCAATTACGAAGGCCGTATCGGGAATAGAAATGGCCATTTTCAGCTATTTAATAAAAGTAATTCTTCAATATATTCTCGCGAATTAGACAGCCTTGGAACTTTATGCTGCCCCCCCAGTTTGTTATTCTTCTTCAACCAGTCGTAGAATAGTCTCTCCCTGCCACAGTGAACCTTTGGAGCGTTAAGAGTGGTATTATTAAACCTTTTGGCTTCGTAATCACTGTTTACTTCCTGCAAAGACTTGTCCAGCAGCTTGGTAAAATTATCGAAATCCTTGGGAGGGGTTTTAAATTCGATGATCCACTCATGCGCACCTTTCTCTCTTCCCTTCATAAAAATAGGCGCCACCGTATAATCCACGATCTCGGTTTGAGTGAGTTTAGACACTTTGCGAAGGGCAGTTTCTGCATTTTCAATGATAAGCTCTTCTCCAAACACATTTATGTGATGTTTGGTTCTGCCTGTAATACGAATTCGGTACGGACTCACCGAAGTAAATCGAACGGTATCACCAATCTTGTAACGCCATAAGCCGGCATTTGTGGAGATAACGATGGCGTAATTCTCGTCCTTTTCCACCTCACTCAATGGGATCACTTTCTGCTCCGGAGTGCCGTACGTACTCATAGGAATGAATTCGTAGAAAATACCATAATCAAGCATAAGCAATAGATCGTTACTGTGATTCTGGTCCTGGATAGCGAAAAATCCTTCAGAAGCATTATAGATCTCATAATATTTAAAGTCGTCGCGAGGTAAAAGCTTACGATATTGATCTAAATAGGGCTCGAAACTTACGCCTCCATGAAAATACACTTCCAGGTTTGGCCAGATCTCGAAGAGATCTTTCGCTCCGGTAGACTCCATTACATTATTCAGTAAAACAAGCATCCAGGAAGGAACTCCGGCCAGGCTGGTAACATTCTCCTTTATGGTCTCGTTAACGATGGCCTGCATCTTAACCTCCCAGTTTGCCATTAGCGATATCTCATTGCTGGGAGTGCTGCTGAATTCTGCCCAAAAGGGCATGTTATCTATAAGGATAGCGCTAAGATCCCCGAAAACAGTACCATTTTCTTCATAGAGCTCTTTACTGCCCCCCAATCGCAGACCTTTGCCTAGAAAAAGTTGTGAATCGGGATTATTGTTTAGGTACATACAGAGCAGGTCCTTACTCGCTGCATAATGACAATTTTCGAGGGACTCCTGGCTTACAGGGATAAATTTACTTTTAGCATTGGTTGTGCCGCTGGATTTGGCGAACCATTTAATAGGTTTGGGCCAGAAAATATTGCTTTCCCCCCGGCGTGCCCGTTCAATTCGGGCTTCATTTTCTTCGTAAGTAGTGATAGGTACTCTTTCGGTAAATTCCCTATAGCTTTTTATGGAACCAAAATCGTACTGAATCCCAATTTCAGTGCTCTTCGCTTTCAGCAATAAATTGTGAAGCAATTCTTCCTGCACTTCAACCGGGTATTTAAGGAAGAGTTCGATCTGGTGAAAGCGTTTCTTCAGAAACCAGGAAGCGATGGAATTAACTATCGGTATTGGCATAATTACCCTATCTTTATTCCATAAAAATAGCAATTTCTTTTTTATGAAATACAGCGGTGTTCTTACG
>CAJQNO010000136.1 GCA_905479745.1 uncultured Flavobacteriaceae bacterium
CAACAAAACTATGTTCCAGTTCCTTTGTCAATGGTTTTCTGTTAGCTGTTGGATTAGTAAGTAAGTAGACAACATTGTTACAAATTTCATAAAAATAGATGGTTTTTAAGGCTTTCGGAATTACTTATTGTAATTTTGTTATATAAACATCCTTCATGAATATTCCCAACACTGACAAGCCGCGTATCGTTGTGATAGGCGGAGGTTTTGCAGGAATCTCTTTCATAAGAAACCTTAAAAAGGTCAATGCTCAGGTAATACTTTTCGACCGGCATAATTATCACACTTTTCAACCGCTGTTATACCAGGTTTCCACCGCAGGCTTGGAACCGGATTCTATCGCCTATCCCTTGCGGAAGATCTTCAGGAAGCATAAAGATTTTCATTTCAGGTTAGCGGAAGTTGATGCTATAGATCCGGAAAAGAAGGTGCTGAAAACTTCCATTGGGCTGCTTACCTTCGATTATCTTGTTATTGCCACGGGTACTAGGACAAATTTCTTCGGAAACGAATCTATCAAAACCCATAGTATGCCCATGAAAACGGTACCTCAGGCTTTGAATATTCGTAGTCTTATGCTTCAGAATATAGAAAAGGCCGATATAACAGACGATCCCGAAGAACGAAGAAGCCTCTTAAACTTTGTTATTGCTGGTGCTGGCCCCACAGGAGTTGAGTTAGCGGGAGCCCTGGCCGAATTCAGAAAAAGTATATTAAAGAACGACTACCCTTTAATAGAAACCAACGATATGCAGGTTCACCTGATAGAAGGAAGCAGCCGGGTACTTTCTCCCATGAGTGAACACGCCTCGAAAAAAGCACAAAAGTTCCTGGAAGGAATGGGGGTTATTGTCCACTTGAATACCATGGTGAAGTCGTACGACGGAAATACCGTAGTTACAGCAGACGGATTATCGTTTAATACCGCTACGTTTATATGGGCGGCCGGAGTTACTGGCGCACCCGTTCAAGGAATCGATGGAAATGCCCTGGTGGCAAAACAAAATCGGTACAGGGTCGACTCGTACAGCCGGATAGAAGGGTTTCAAAATATATTCGCTTTAGGGGATGTGGCACTAATGAAAACTGAAGCCTTCCCTAACGGCCATCCGCAGGTAGCTCAACCTGCAATTCAACAGGGGCACCGCTTGGCACTTAATATCACTCTAGAGCTAGCCGGAAAGGAGATGAAACCCTTTAAATATACAGACAAGGGCACTATGGCTACTATAGGCCGCAACAGAGCCGTTGCAGATATAAAGAATATGCATTTCGCAGGGACCTTCGCCTGGTTCCTGTGGATGGTGGTCCACCTCTTCTTCCTCATTGGTTTTAGGAACAGGGTAGTGACCTTCTTCAACTGGACGTATAACTACATTAATTACGATAAAGCGGCACGGCTTATTATTCGTCCGTTTAAAAGAATCTAGTCGATCTTCACCTTAATGGGGCCGCCGTTGGTAACCCAGCCTCCGCCAATTTCATCAATGTTCACATCCAGCTCGTCACTGGTGTCTATACTCTTTATGTTCACCTTTACTTCGTCGTACGTATCCACACTTTTCAGGTTTACATTAAGCTCGTCGTAGGTATTGATATCTACAATTCGCACGTCCATAGTATTGGCTTCAGAAATAGGAACCAGCGCATACTCGGTTGAGAGGTTAGATGGGGTAGTTTCTGTGGCATACGCCTTCGGAACTAATTCCAGCTCATGTACCAGGTTCACGGTTAAACAAAATGCAATAATGGTTAGAATGGTCTTAGTGTATAGATCGGATTTCATAATAAAAGAATATTGTTAGTATTTATGTATTCTGAAGGATATAAATCAAATTTCATTCCTAATTCTTAATCCGGACAGGTATCCGCCACAAATGTTACCAGGGCTAACTCATCTTTTTTTCCTTTTAAAACCTGTTTTCCAACGGTTTTAGGCCGTAATCCGGGTGGAAGTTGATACGCTATTTCCGAGAATGTCTGCGAAGCCAGGATGTCTACGCCCAATTCATTGCATTTGGATTGGATTCGCGAGGTAGTGTTCAATACGTCCCCGGAAAACGCAATATCCCGTTTTATTTGCCCTAACTCTCCCACCATTACAGACCCGTAATGAAAACCTGCCTTAAATTCGGGTATCAGGCCATATTTTTCTAGGTACCGTTCTGCTTTACGCATTATTAGTTCTTTCATTTGGTAATAGCATCCAACCGCATTGCCATTTTTAATCCCGTGTTTCATTTTCCAGGAGATCACAACTTCGTCCCCTACATACTGGTACACTTCACCACGTGTTTGTACGATCGCCGGCGCGATGTCCCGGAAAAAATCTTTCAGCAAATTGAAATATTTGTGCTCTCCTAATTGTTCGGCTATGGTGGTGGCGTCTTTAATATCGGCAAACATAAAGATGCGGCGCTCATTTTTTGGTAGAAAGTAGCGGCCCATAAGATAATCTGCAAAAATACCCGGCCCGTATTTGTCGTTCACCATGATCACGATCAAAGTTGACAAAACAATGATGAGCCATATAATAAAATTCTTCACGAAGATCCACGATCTGAAAAACAGAAAGATATCTTCCCTTACATCCGGATGGAATATTGGTAAGCCGTATTGTTCGCTAATCGCATAGGAGGCCCCAAGGAGGCTCACTACAACTGCAGCTGCTGTATAAGCTATGATAATGAATACGAGCGCCTTCCAGAATGCGTATTTCCGCAACCAGTATTCCATAAGATGAACCGTAAGGAATCCTCCTACGAGACCGGCCGAAACAGATACGATCATATTGGCCATGAAGGCCGATTTGAGATCGTAATCTGAGGTAAGGTACCTGTTACTCACCAGGCTGAAATACTCCAGGAAAAAAATAATATTGTTAATTAGGACCCAGACGATTAGTATCCATAACGATTTACGGAAATATTGCCAAAAACGCCTGGTTTTATAGCTACTCATCTAGACCTATTTTTACGGCTCAACAGTTCTTGTATTTATCGTATAATCCTATCCCCTCTAAGATCATGGGAGAGATCTTTTCGAGTCGGCTTTCTTTAGTAGCCTCCCTTTTTGCAGAACCAATATATT
Source organism: uncultured Flavobacteriaceae bacterium (assembly GCA_905479745.1). GTDB lineage: Bacteria > Bacteroidota > Bacteroidia > Flavobacteriales > Flavobacteriaceae > Pukyongia. The sequence goes on from CAJQNO010000136.1 coordinate 3,091, forward strand.
CTGCATATTCTCTTTGTTTTCCCGGGGTTAAGGCGTGAAAAGCCTCTTTCAATTTTGGGTTTCCTGCGATAGCCTGCTTTAATAGTTCGGGGATGACCACCCCTTTTTTCCGTTCTGGTTTCACTTCTTTACCTGCCAGGGAATTTTCTATGGCTTCCTGAATATACTGCGCGACAATTTCCGGCTCGATGGGGTCTCCTTCTACAAATTTCCATTGCCGTAGCGCCTTGGTCTTACCTTCCTGGGCATTCACCAGCTTATTATGCCGGTCTTTTAAAAATACCCCCTGGTGAAACCAAATTCCAAAATGGTTTTTAAAAGCGCCAAGCCCCGCTATTATTTTACCGTTTAAGGTGTAGGTGGGGCTACCCCATTTTACCTCCTCAAGTAGTTCTGTTCGCTGAAAGATCTCTCGTAATTGAGTAAGTTGCTCACTCCAGCGTTCATGCTTTTTTATATAATCGCTTACTTTTTTAACCGTTGTCATAACCAATAATTTCGATCTTCAAGATACTATAAATTCAAAAAAAACCACCTATTGGAGGTGGTTGATAGATGTTAATTTGTTTGTTATTGTTTCACAAATTGAAAGGCTGTATTACCTTCAGAACTGTTTATTCTCAAAAAAGTAAATACCACTTGGTAGGGTTGAGACATTGATCTCTATTTGTAAATTGTTTGCTTCTGAAATTTTTTCAGAAAACATTCTCTTACCATTTACATCGAATACGGTAATTGCCTCGATCTGCAATTCGGCTGGCCGTTCCAGGACGATCCTGTCTGTGGCAGGATTGGGGTATAAACGCAGGTTCGATTTTATCGTATTTTCTTCAAACGCAAGGAAATTGTCATACAGATCCTGGAGTATATCGATTGGCTCTGTTCCCGATGGTTGCTGTCCCACATTGAGGCGCAAGTACGGATCTCCCGGGAGGTCGTCTTCTTTATAAACCAGTAGGTAGGCGGTAGTAGAGGAGGTCCCTGCTGCAAGACAGCGTTGATCTGCTCCTGCAAAGTTAGCCCCCTGTAAAGCCGCCATAAGTTTATCTGCGAGTGTCCCCACGGTACCGTTGAAGTTATTCTCCATATTATCTATCACGGTTTGATCCAGCAGTATATTCCCCTGAATGCTAAACGTGGCTCCCTGTCGGTCTTCCTTGTAATCGTCTGTCATATTTCCTGTAAAACCAGCTGTTCTCGGATCGCCATTCTCGTCGAAATCGGCAATTCCATACTGCCTGAACGCAGGGTCGAAACTTTGAGAGGAACAAGCATCATTGTTAATTAACCAGTCTATTATTTCTGAAGGAGAATCACCCAGATCCATTCGCATGATACCATTTTGTAAGTTGATATTAGGGATGCAAACATATGCTTGTGAATTGATCCCTCCACGACCGGGGATAATGTCTGTAATGATATCGATAATTCCCGAGGCACCTACGCCGGTAACACAGGAAGCCCCTGCAGATCCAACTTCTTTAGTCACCGGATCCACGGCGATAATGGAAAAAGTATCCTGGGCCGAAGCAGTCCAGAATAACAAAACAGACAGTAAAAGGGTAGACAGTTTTTTCATGACCTATTTGTTTTCTTTAAAGATACATGATTAGGGTGAAATCTTAATTTTTTACATTTGAGAGCTTAAATACAACAATTCGGTATGTTTAATTTATGAGGTAGGAAGATTCGTTTCAAATTTGAGCATTCAAAATAATTAAACAACTAAATGAAACCTACCTTACTTCAACTACCCAGCTTACTAATTGTATTTATCTTTTTGATCGCGGCTCAATCGGGTGTTGCTCAAACTACCATTGATGGCATTGTTACTGAAAGAAACGGAACGCCGATCGAAGGTGCCAATGTTTACCTGGAAGGCACCTATGATGGAGTCACGACCGATGTCGAGGGTAAATTCAGTTTTCAAACATCCGAAACGGGTGTGCAAACGTTAATTGCCTCTTATCTCTCTTTCGAATCCTTTATGATGGCAGCAGACGTTTCACAGATGACCAATCTCAACATTCGGCTTCGTGAGGATGTTAACTCCCTGGAAACGGTTGTTATAAGCGCCGGAACCCTGGAAGCCAGTGACAACAGTAAGGTGTCTGTTCTTAAACCCTTGGACGTGGTGACTACTGCCAGCGCCCTGGGTGATTTTGTGGGTGCTTTACAGACCTTACCCGGTACCACCACAGTAGCAGAAGACGGAAGACTTTTTGTAAGAGGGGGTGATGCGGGAGAAACACAGATCTTTATCGATGGGATCAGGGTTTTTACACCCTATACTCCCACCACCAATAACATCCCTACTCGTGGAAGGTACAGTCCGTTTCTTTTTGATGGGATCACCTTTTCAACCGGGGGGTATTCTGCCGAATACGGCCAGGCTTTGTCTTCGGTACTTTTACTTAACACCATAGACGAACCAGACCAGGAAAAAACCGATATCGCCCTAATGAGTGTAGGTGGAGGTGTAGGCAATACTCAAAAATGGGAGAACAGCTCGTTAAGTTTCAACACCAGCTATATAAATCTCGCGCCGTATATCGCTGCGTTTCCAGACAGGAACGATTGGGAAAAGCCTTTCGAAGCCCTGGCGGGCGAAACCGTGTTCAGAAACAAATTTAAATCGGGGCTGTTAAAGGTATATGCGGCATTCGATACCAGTAACTTCGAACTTACCCAAGAAGATATAAATTTACCGGAAGGGTTGAGATTTAAATTGAAGAATTATAATTTTTATACCAATGCTGGTTATGCGGGCGACCTTAACGATAGCTGGAAATTTCAGGTAGGAGGGAGTTTTACACGAGCACAGAACAACATAACGGTGCAGGGTGACGATATCGATAATACCGAAAATTCGGCTCATTTTAAAGTTAGATTCAGAAAGAGATTTAGTAACCGTTTCAAATTAAATTTTGGGGTAGAACAATTTCTAACCGATTATGTAGAAGAGTTCAATAGCGATTTCGCTACCACCCGATACGGATTCAACAATGGTATATCTGCTGCATTTGCTGAAATAGACTTGATTTTTTCCCGAAAGTTTGCCGTAAAGATTGGAGCCAGAGGCGAGTACAGCGAGCTGTTTGATGAGTTTACCTTCTCGCCCCGAACATCGGTTGCATACAAAACCGGCAAGAACAGCCAGGTATCTGTGGCCTATGGCGACTTCTACCAGCAACCGCTGAACGACGTACTTAAATTTAACCAGGATCTTGAAGCCAGGAAAACCCAGCATTACATCCTGAACTATCAATATGTTGCCGAAAATCGAATTCTGAGAGCGGAGGCCTATCGCAAAGAGTATAGCAATCTGGTAACTTTCAATAATGAGTTTCCCGGATTCGAAAGTAATTTTGCCAATAATGGTGATGGTTTTGCCCAGGGTTTCGATTTTTTCTGGAGGGATAATAAATCCATCAAGAATGTGGATTACTGGCTGAGCTATTCATTTCTGGACACCGAACGTATGTACAGAGATTACCCTGTTTCTGCCACTCCCTCATTTGCCAATAAACACAACTTGAACACCGTAGTAAAATGGTGGATCAACGATTGGAAGAGTCAGATTGGTTTTAGCCACACCTACAGTAGCGGCCGTACTTACACCAATCCTAACCGGCCAGGATTTCTTCAGGAGAAGACTAAAGCCTACAACAGTGTGAGTTTTAACTGGGCTTACCTGATCTCTCAACAAAAGATATTGTATTTCTCTGTGAACAATGTGTTTGGTTTCAATAATATTAATGGCTATCAATATGCTTCCACCGCCGATGCGAACGGTAACTTCAACCGCCGGGCACTCACCCCAGCTGCCGATCAATTTTTCTTCATTGGGTTCTTCTGGACCATCAGTGAGGACGGTAGTGATAACCAGCTCGATAATCTGTAAACCGGGAGAGTAACAGTTCATCCCTTAAAAGTTACAGTTGGGTAGTATAGTTTATGGAAAGTTCATAAACCTAAGGACATTTGAGTAATCTTAAAAAACCACATTATGCACACAATCATTTCATACCTCATTTTACTGCTTACCGGGATGGTAATGCATGGTCAAAATACAGTAAAAGTTTCCATTAGAGACTTTGATAACGATAACGGCCATGTACGCGTAGGACTATACAACGAGGAGAATAAATTCTTATCGGAGACGTACAAAGCTGTGAAGAAGGAGATCGTTAACAAGCAGGCTACGGTAACTTTTTCCGATATCCCGGATGGGATCTATGCCATCTCATGCTATCACGACGAAGACGATAACGGGCAATTGAATATGCTCCTGGGGATGATCCCTTCCGAACCTTACGGCACGTCCAATAACGCACGTGGATTCTTCGGTCCGCCAAAATGGAAAGACGCAAAGTTCGAAGTTAAAGACGGAGAATTGCGAAAGCTGGATATCAATATGTAGCGTTTCAAATTTTGTTTAGTAACTTCCAGATCTATTTACAGCAGGGAGATAATTAATCAATCAACATCCACTTACTATAAAAAACAAGGGAACTGCTCTTTCTAAATAATCATTGCAACCTTAACTATCTTAATTTAACAGATATGAAAAAAATACTATTTATACTCTTTACCGTGGTGACGGTAAGCAGTTTTGCGCAATCCAAATATCAGCAAGGAATGGAGAAGGCTTTCGAACTTTGGAAATCGGATAAATCGTGGGAAGCCGCTAATTTGTTTGAACGCATCGCCCAGGCAGAAACCGATAATTGGCTGCCTCCTTTTTATGCGGCGCAGATAAACGTGTTCAACAGTTTTGGCGAAAAAGACAAAGAAAAGATGAAAGCACAGATTGAAAAAGCCAGAAACTTCCTGAACGATGCCAAGGCACTAACCGAAAACAATCCGGAGGTCCTGGTGCTGGAAGCCCAGCTATTGACTGCCTGGGTTGTGTACGACGGACAACAATACGGGATGAAACTATCCCCTAGAATTGCAGAATTATATAAGAAGGCCTTCGAAATAGCACCGGAAAATCCCAGAGTTGTTCTTGGGAAAGCCCAATGGGATATAGGAACAGCCAAATTTTTCAATCAACCAACCGATATGTACTGCGACGATATAAGAAAAGCCATCGAACTTTTCGCCGCCGAAGAACCAGCCGGGGAGTATTATCCCCAAGGTGGCGGTGAATACGCAGAACAGGTTTTACAAGAGAATTGCGGTAACTAATCATGCTTTTTTTTAAAGAACTTGGCAAGGCCTTTTTTGTTGGAATCCTGATATTCTTCGTATTAGGATTGATACAATATTTAACCGGAAATTATACGTACGACGGCAAGACCCTGCTGATAGCATTTCTTTACAATCAGCTCTATACAGTGGTACTGTATATGGCAAATATGTACTACATCCGCTATATGCAGCATCACTACAAACAGGAGCTGTTTAAAACCAATGTACTTCTGAAAGGATTTGCCGGGGGCATTTTAATCACCATACTTGGGTTGATATTTATCCGCTGGATCACCGAGATGATCGTAAAGGGGGAATCGTTTTCCGAATTTATCGCGGGAGAACAGCTGCAGTATTACTCCACCGGTTTTATAATTTCGATGGTGATCGTTTCCATCTTCTACGGATTCCATTACTACAAGTACAAACAGGAGACCCGCGTAAAGGAACAAAAGATCATTGCTAAAACAGCCTCGGCTCAGTTCGATGCGTTGAAAAATCAGCTGGATCCGCATTTTCTTTTCAACAGCTTGAATGTTTTAACTAGCCTTATTGAAGAGAACCCTGAAGCTGCCACACGTTTTACCACCTCCCTTTCGAAGGTCTATCGGTATGTGCTGGAACAAAAGAATAAGGAATTGATCACCGTAGAGGAAGAGCTGAAGTTCGCAAAATTGTATATGTCTCTTATCAAGATGCGGTTTGAAGACAGCATCGTGTTTACGGTGCCGGAACAATTAAGTAAGCCCGAAGCCAAGGTTGTGCCATTGAGTTTGCAGTTGTTACTCGAGAATGCGGTAAAACACAACCAGGTTACTCCGTCCAGGAAACTACATATAACAATTTATGAAGACCGGGGCAGGTTGGTTATAAAAAATAATGTTCAACTAAAGAATGTCGTTAAGGAAAGTAGCGGAGTAGGGCTGGAAAATATTAAGCAACGCTATTTTTTACTTACAGACAGGCCTGTTGAAGTGAAGCAGGAAAAAGGAGAATTTGAAGTGGCTATACCCCTCCTCACTAAATCTACAATGACCATGCAAACACAAGACATGTATATTAGTGGTAAACGCCTGGAGCGCGCCAAGAAGAAAGTGGAAGAGCTTAAAGGATTTTACATCCATTTCACTATTTATCTTATCATGGTCCCTTTCTTTATTTATCTTAATTTAAGAAGCACGAGTTTTCCCTGGGCTTTGTTCCCAATAGGGGGATGGGGCTTTGGAGTGTTGGGGCATGCATCTGAAGTCTTCGGCTGGAACCCTCTGTTTGGAAAGGAATGGGAAGAGCGAAAAATCCGTAAATTTATGGATGAAGATTCCTGAAATCTACAATTGAGGAGTCGAAATCGACAGTTCATACAGTATTGTTTTCGGAGGTTGGTTTTCTGAAATATTTTTACAGTGTAATCTTATAATTGCATCATCATGAGAACATTCATTGAAGGCGACGATTTAAAAATCCAAAGAGCTCGGCAGCGAGTTGAAAAACTAAAGGGATTTTATATTAATCTGGTACTTTACCTGATTTTTATACCGTTCTTTATTTTTCTGAATATAAAAAGTACAAGTTTTCCATGGGCGATTTTTCCTATAGTGGGTTGGGGTCTGGGAATCCTTGGTCATGCTACCGACACTTTTGGATGGAGCCCGTTTTTTGGTAAGAATTGGGAAGAGCGAAAGATCAGGCAGTTCATTGAAGAAGAGGATCGTTATTATTAACAGAGATATAATCATCAAGCCCATATCATGGATCTAAATAAAGAAAATAGAGAAAATAAATACTTACGTGCCAAAGAGCGTGTGGAGGAGATCAAAAAATTCTATACCTCATTAATACTTTACAGCTTATTCATTGGCTTTTTAGCCGCACTGAACTACTACACCAACGAGTGGCGTTATATGTGGTTCTTATGGGCTGCCTTTGGCTGGGGAATTGCATTATTATTCCAGGCCGCTAAAGCCTTCCGGTGGAATCCGTTCCTGAGTAAGGATTGGGAAGAAAAAAAGATGAAGGAGTTTTTGGAAGAGGAAGATAATAAGAACCAATGGAATTAATTTCGCAATACATGAAAATATCAGATCAGGAAAAATACGAGAGAGCGCGGAAGAAGGTGAATGATATCAAAGGATTTCACAGACATCTTACGGCATATATCATCGTGAATATCATCCTATTATTAATAAAGGTGAATATAATGGATGCTTTTAGCGATCATGAATATAACTGGAACTTCGAGAACTGGCTACGATGGAACACTTACGGAACTGCAGTCTTATGGGGCATCGGCCTTCTTATTCACGGGCTGTACGTGTATCGACATAAGTTTGGATTTCTGAAAAACTGGGAGGAACGAAAGATCCGCGAGATCATTGAGAAAGAAGAAGCGGAAGAACGTAATAAACGAGATCTATGAAAACTACAGGGAACGATACAGAAAAGTATAAACGCGCCAAAAAGAAAGTGGCTGAGATCAAAGGGTTTTATACCCACTTAACGATTTACATTTTGGTAAACACCTTTATCTTATTAACGGCAGCAGGATTGTTTTCAAATAATGGTGTTTCGTTCGATTCTACTAGCTGGCCTCATTTTATTTCTCCAGTAATCTGGGGTATCGGTCTCCTATTTCACGGTTTGTATGTCTTTCAGTTTAAAAGTGGCTTCATCAGGAAATGGGAAGAGCGAAAGATCAAGGAATTCATGGAAAAGGATATGGAGGAGCTCAGGAAATTCGATAAGGATCCGGATTGATAAAGTGGTTACTCCACCGTATGATCTTCAGAATATAAAATAATTTAGATTTACATTATGAATGTACTAATTATCGAGGACGAAAAACCATCGGCAAGACGATTGCAACGCATGCTGGAAAAACAAAATGTGGCTGTGAATGTTATGTTACACAGTGTTGGGGAAGCAGTAGAATGGTTCGCAAACAACGAACACCCCGATCTTATCTTCCTGGACATCCAGCTAAGTGATGGCCTTTCCTTCGAGATCTTCGATGAAGTGGAAGTAAAAAGTGCGATTATCTTTACCACAGCCTTCGATGAATATGCCTTACAGGCATTTAAACTAAACAGCATAGACTACCTCCTGAAACCTATAGACGAGGAAGAACTCGAGGCTGCCGTGCGAAAATTTCGCGAACACGCCCCGATAAAACAAAATGTGCAGCTCAATTTTGAAGATATCAGGAAGTTACTCGCCAACCCTGTGGGGCAACAGTACAAAAAGAGATTTACTACCAGGATCGGGCAACATATAAAAATGATCGCTGTGGATGAGATCGAATGTTTTTACTCCGAAAATAAAGGCACTTACGCACACACAGTGGACGGACGTGATTATTTACTGGACACAACTCTTGAACACTTGGAGGATGAACTTACTCCCCAGGATTTCTTCAGGGTAAACAGGACCTTTATCGTGAATATCAACGCCATTAAAGACATTATCTCCTATACCAACAGCAGGCTTCAGCTTAAATTGAACAGTTACAAGGAACAACAGGTAATTGTAGCCCGGGAGAGAGTTAAGGACTTTAAGATCTGGCTGGAATAAAAGTTACGTTCTTCAGTCGTAAATGAGGTCTATGATGATCTTCTCCTCCTTACGCCGTTTTTGTCCTTCGATCTGCAGATCCACCATTCTGCTGGTATTGATGGTTATTGGGAGTCCGTAATCGAAATTGTAGATATAGGTATTAAAATCTTCCATATTGAGTTTTGCCCCATTGATCTCCTCACTAAATTTGTCGTATGCAATTCCCATCCTTTCCATCATAGATAAGACTTCCCGTTTAGAATCATCAGGATTCACTTTCATTTCTTCAGTGACCCTGCAAATTCCGTTGTGACGATCTAAATTGTCCACCGTGATCTTATAATCGCATCGCATATCCTCCCCTCCAATGAGAGATGGTAGTACATCTTCGTATTCGTATACTTCGTCTATAGTATATTCGTATCCCAGAGGCATATGAAAATAATAGAGCTCCTTTAGCGCCAGTTCTTCTACACCAGCTTTTGTGCTGTATGCCTCGATGATAGGTTGCATGGCTTTTTTATACATGGCCTCTTCATGCTCTTCTATAAATAGTTTCCCCTTCATAGTGGCCCTTAATTCCCCAATAAGGTCATCACGAATCTCTTTCCAGTTTTCAACACCCTGAAATTCGCCCATTTCATCGGTAGTGTATATCACTTTAGTGTAAGAATGGTTACGTGTAAGTTCATTAAACACATTTTTTACCAGGCGATCATCCTGAAATTCGTTCACATACCGCCACTCAACCTTATACATGGAGGCCGTGGAATCTATAACCTTAAAACGTACATCTCGGTATAATGTATCTGCCTTTACAAGGATATCGTCATCCCACTGTATGCTGATCTTCCTGATCTTAAATTGAAATGTATCACCTACAGACCAATACGCCACGAAAGGGACAGTATTGGCGATTTCAGCCTGCCCGTAAGCTGTATTTAGTACAAAGGCACTAAATAAAAAAAGTAGAAATTTTTTAAGCATAGATCACGGCTTGTCAATTTGATTTTCCCTAAAGGAGGAGGGTAGTAATTGTGGAATAAATTTTATTAAAATAGGGAGTAAAACAGTACCGCCTGGCAATAGGAATACCGTTAATGATGGAACGGTTTTACAGATGTCCAGCAATTGCTGTTTTACCTTGGTTTTTTCATCATCGGTGAGTTCGCGGAGGGTGGATTGTGTTAATAATACTAACAATTCCCCACTTTCCTCAAGTTCCTTCTGAAGCCGTTTCTTATTCCTTAAGATGAGTAATTTAACAGTAGATGTCGATTGCTTATAAAATAATTTTACCGGATTGGCATATTCAAAAAGCTTGATCGAGGTTTTATGTTCGCTCATAAATATGGCCAGATCTGCGAGGCTATTTTCCAGGTTGATTTCCGGGATTTCGAGATAGGACGTTAACTCCTTCAGAAATGAAAATTCATCCTCGTCCATCGTATGGTCGTCCCATACCGTGATCGTACAAATATCCAGTATGTATCTTTTTTCAAGCTCGGTGGCTGTTTTTAAATGGGGTAAGCTTTTCAGACTCACTTTTTTCGACGAACGGTGGGCTGAAAGATAATAAGCAGACGATTGAAAGAGCTCAATTAATAATTTGTCGTATTTATTCTTCTTCTTCTTCGAACTCAATGCCAGAAAACAAGCGTTGATCACCGTGCTTTCAACTTTCTCCGCATATTCACGGAAGGATTCCGGTTTTTTAATTGCATAGCGATACGCCAAGACATCTACAAATAACAAAGCATAAGTAAGTATACCGGTGGCTCCCTTATGTAAAAAAGTATTGGTCTCCTGTAGTCTCGCTGCCAGCATTTTCTCAAGCTTCTGAGACGGCGAAGGGGACAAGGTAAGTTTTTGCAGAAACCCTGTTTTGGCCTTGTCCATATCATCGTAGAAGTTGATAATACTTTCAATAGCAGCTTCGTGATCCATATTACCCATAAAATTGTGATGGGTAAACAACAGGGCATGAAACAGATTCACCTTGGTGAACTCTTCCCGGGTGAGATTTAAGGAACTAATTGATTTCTTCGGAATGGCATCCAGCGAAACCCCGTAAATAAAACCTGTTTTTTTAAGGGCAGCGTAAAAAGCCATTTCATCGGAGAACTCGATAGCCTTCGAATTTTTTTCCAGTATGTGGAGATATTTAGGTATCCAGTCTGATGCAGATGGGTTCACAATAAATGGTATAAATGATCAGTTAGTTGTTCAATATAAAAATGGTTCTCTCAACTCCTTAATTTACTGGGATTGATAAAAGAATAATTGCAAGTTAAAAACCATAGGCTTATTTTCGTCGTATATAATCACCGAAGCATAAAAATAAATAATTAAAAATCTTCAATTATGAAAAAAACAAATCTTTTTGCAGCAATTGGTGGTGCATGCGTTCTTGCACTATCGATAGTGTTTGTTGCTGCAGACCATATTGATGCACCTGCGGTTGCCGGAACTACTACCGACATTGCCGACCTGTACGCATTTGAAGGGGATAACCCTAATAATACGGTTCTCATAGCAACGCTACAAGGGCCACTAACTCCCGGGACTGTGACCGAAAATGCTGCCTTCGATGAAGATGTTTTAATCGAGTTTAATATAGACAATACCGGTGATTTTGTTGAAGACCTGGTCATCCAGGCGATAAAAAGAGGTGATTCTATGTACTTTTTCGGCCCCGCACAACCAGCCCAAACAGGTTTATCCAGTGAAATAGCAACTTTTGCCGGATATACAGCAGTTAAGATCTCGACTACAGACGATGTTCAAACGGCTACCAATAACGGCATGAGCTTTTTTGCCGGCCCGAGAAGAGATGCTTTCTATTTCGACTTCAACAGATTTAATGAAGTTGTATCCGGTTCTGCTGCGCCGGACGGATTTTTTCCTCCAGGAACGGCCGACGACTTTTTCGACGAACTTAATGTGCTCGCCGTAGCTGTGGAGGTTCCAAATTCCATGCTCGGTTCCGCACCGCCTCACGTAGGTGAATTAGTTGGACTAACAGGATTGCCAGCCGCCTACAATGTATGGGTTTCGGCCAAAAGAAAGCAATAATCAATCACTTCAAAAAAGATAAAAATGAAAATATATAAATTCAAATTAGTATGCATCGCGATCTGTGCAACCTTATTGTTTGTTCAATGTGACGATGATGAGAATGGCAATGTGATCGTTCAGGAAACTTGTGATGATGGAATTCAGAATGGAGATGAGGAAGGAATAGACTGCGGTGGATCTGCCTGTGAGCCTTGTATAGACGAGATCGACTTCAGCGGAACCTACGTGCAGGAAGATATCATGGGCCGTCCGGGGGTAAATACTGTGTTCAGCGGGGCCGATAATGTAAAGAATATGTTCAACACCTCTCTGGTGAGCGACCGAATGTCTTTTCAGGCTACCTTCGAAGAAACCCTCGAAGACTACCACGATATTTACGGAGATGCCCTCGGTATTACAATCGATTACGAAACCAATATATTAGGACTGGACGCACCAACCTTTACCACGGTATTAGCACAATTTGATGCCTTGCAGGTGGCACCTAACGGACAAACAACCTATTACGATCCTGGAACAGGGGTAGTACTAACAGGTAGAACCCTTGCAGACGATGTGATCAATATCTCTCTTACATTGATGTTTGGAGGTACTTCCGGAACAAGATTCGACGGTAATAACGGTACCCCGCAACTTACCAGTGACGGGGTGGATAGTGGAGATCGTGATTTTACCCTTCCATTTCCATACCTGGAAACACCAATTACACAATAACGCATAAAACATATGGAAAAGGGCCGCTTGATGCCCTTTTCCTTTTTTTATATCATGATGAAACTATTTATTTTTTTCTTCGGAATGGTATGTTTACTCTCATCCTGTGCTACCGAAACAGAGATCGAGCCCATCGCTAATCCCGAAGATTATAATCCATATCTGCACACTTCCGAAAGATCCTCCTTGCTTGAAGCAGAGAATGAGGTCGCATTCTGGTCGAAGCGTTTGCGCCCGGACAGTTCCGGGGTGGGAGACCTGGGGCCTCTGGCATCTGCCTACTCCAGACTTTTCGATGCAACAGGGAATGCAACCTATTTAACAAATGCCGAAACCTTGTATAAAAAGGCTATGGCAATTTCTGCTAATAATAAGGATATTTACGCGAGAGGACTGGCGAGAACCTATATTTCTCAACATAGATTCAAAGAAGCTGCCACTTTATTAAAGCAGAGTTATGAAGGAGTCTCGAGTAAACGAGCAACCCAATTCATGTTGTTCGACGTGCTTATGGAACTGGGTAAGTACGAGGAGGCCGAAAGCTATCTGAAGTTGCTAAATAACACCTCCGATTATAATTATCTCATTCGCAAAGCAAAATGGAGTGATCATACAGGCGATCTCACAAATGCGATCAACTATATGGAAAGCGCTAAAGCGATCGCCGAGTCCAGGAATTCAAAACCCCTGAAGATATGGACGTACAGTAACCTGGGAGACTACTATGGGCATGACGGCAGGATAGACCAGGCCTATAAACATTATTTAATGACCCTCGAACTGCAACCCGATAATACACACGTGAAAAAAGGGATCGCCTGGATAAACTATGCTTATCAGAACAATGCTAACGAAGCACGACGAATACTCGATTCGGTGATGAAAATTCATAAAATTCCGGATTATTACCTGTTTTTGGCCGAAATGGCCGAAAATGAAGGTGAAGAAGCAGAGGCTGCAGAATATACCGAAGCCTTTATAAATGCCGCGACTAACGAGGCCTATGGAAGGATGTATAATACCTACCTTGTAGAAGTACTGGCCGAAAAAGATCCCAACAGAGCAATGGCCATTGCCGAGGTTGAAATTACTGAACGTGCCACCCCTGAAACCTACTCATTACTGGCCTATACAAAACTGATGAAAGGGGAGAAGGAGCGGGCTCTCGATATCATCGAATCCCGGGTAAAGGACAAGACTTCCGAACCCATGGCCGCTTATTATATGGCGCTGGTTTACCAGGCAAATGGCCGAACGAAGGAGCTTCAGCAATTAAAAAAGGAATTACAGGAGGCAGCATTCGAATTAGGTCCTGTGCTCACCAAAAAAATCAACAAATTTTAAAACCGGTTTCTCATTTACTACGTAAATAGAATTGAGGTTTAATCGGAACGCCTGCGGGCGCCGATTAATTCGCTGGTGAAAGCCGGATTTCAGAGTTTTTTTGTTAGTAGAGAACGCCCCATAACGGGGCGTTTTCGTTTATGTACAATTTGTGGTTTTAAGGACTTACTGTACCCAGGGTGTAGAGTTGGGTAAGGGTGGGAGATTCACTGCCACCCGCCGGCTCAAGCGTTATTCCGAAGGCATCAGGATCTGGAACATTCTCAAATTTATAAATACCTTCTTCTACTTCATTGGCTTGATCTAACAGCCCCATACTGGTTGGGGTTAATGGATCAAGCTTTAGGGACCAGGCCTGGTACACCATGGTGGTGGTTGCCTCCGGGAGACCCCTGGAATCGATATAGGCAACCTTGTTCGTTTTGTCAAAATACACCTTGGCAAAAGCCTCGGGAGCGACATCCCGGTTACCCGGTAATAAAATGGTTTCGTAATCTTTCGATCTTAAAATATTGAGTATTTCTTCCGAACCAGCCAACCGGGTTTCTGTCTCCGTTAATTGCTCCCGGAGATCCGAATTTTCGGTAGTTGTTAATTTGATTTCATCCAGAAGATCCTTGTTGGTATTGAATAACCAGAATATACCTCCTACAGCTAAAACAGCAGCGGCCCAACCGGATATCGCGGCCCAGTTAACAGATTTTGTATCGCGTTCTTCTAAAGTTCTTACCGGACGAATGGAGTTTAAAATCTTACTCCAAATAGTCGATGCAACCCCCGGAGAGACCGAACCTGCTAGCTGTATTAAAGAAGTTTCGATCGCATCCACTTCTTTCTGGAGTACGGGATCCTTCCGAACAGCTTCGGCGATCTCGGCCGCCTCGTTTGCTGGGAGCGAGCCGGTAACGTAAAGTTCCAGTTTTCCGGATGATATGATCTCTTCGGTACTCATTTATCCTAGTACAATTGCTCTTAGTTCATTTATGCAGTTGCGGTTTCTTGTTTTTAAGGTTCCCAGGGGTATATCCAACTCCTTAGCGGCATCAGCCTGTGTAAAACCTTTAAAAAACAGTAGTTCGATGATCTTAATGCAAGCTGGTTTTAATGCATCCACATACTTCTTAATCCCAATGGCATTGGTTTTCTTGTTCAGGTTATCGCTGGACGCCAGTATATCTACGAAATTAGTGGATGAGAGGTTTTTCCTGCTATTCTTAAAAGCCTTGGATCTGGTTTTATCTATTGCGGTATTCCTGGCAATATTGAGGATCCATGTAAAGAATCTGCCTTTGCCGGGTGAATAGCTCGCCGAATTATTCCAGATCTTAACGAAAGCATCCTGTAACGCTTCTTCGGCAACTTCCCGATCGCCCACGATGCCGTATATAATCCCGAACAGTGCTTCAGAATACATGCCATACAATTTTGAAAAAGCCGCTTCATCACCGGCCTTCATAGCATGAATAAGTTGATCTGGTTGTTCCATGGTGGATAGCTTCAACTACGAAAATAGGGAAATCTCTGGCATTCGACTGCACTATATGCTCTTTTTGGTATAAAAATAATACGGGTTCGCAATTGAAACTATAAAAAGTGCCCCAGTTTTATAAAATTCGCAATTATTTCAGTCTTTTACTTATAATTCCTTAATTGTTAAAAAACATGCGGCTTTATTGTTAATTATTTGATAAATCATTAATATTTAATAGATTTACCGCGAATTGAAAATTCCCCTTGAAATAAACGAACTTAACTTCTTTCTATGAAAAAATTTACCTCTGCACTAAATCTTGTGGTGTGCCTGCTATTGTTTTCACCACTTGTTGCTCAAAACTCAACCGATCAGATCAATCAATACTTTGAACAATTGCTCGAGAATGATCTACTTGTACCTCAGGATGTTCAATGGCAGATAACCAATCAACATATAAGTAGCGTAAGCGGTGTAAATCATATTTATTTCCGCCAGACGGTAAATGGAATCCCGGTATACGGAACCGACTCTGGTATTCATATTAGTGCTAATGGAAAGGTATTAATGGCCAACGACAGATTTATTCCTAATGCCAACTCCAGGGCGTCTGCAGGTGTTAGTCCTTCTTTAACCGCTATTCAGGCGGTTCAGGCGGCGGCCGGTCAATTAAATTATAATATTACAGGTTCCTTGGATATTCTCGAAAGAGGAAATGGAATTACGCAGGAAACTGTGCTTAGTACCGGTGGTATATCTCGAAGCAATATTCCCGCAAAACTGGTTTATCAGCTAAGCAATAACGATGAGTTAGTCTTAGCCTGGGACCTATCCATAGAGTCGACAGAAGTTGAAACAGAGTGGTATAGTGTTCGTGTAGACGCAACTACCGGCCAGATCATAGATAAGGCGAATTGGATAGTGTCTTGTAATTTCGAGCACGATCACAGTACGCACAACGAAGAGAAACTTGATTACAATGCCAATCTCTACGATATTCCCAATTATAAAGAATTAGTTTCTGCAGAAGCCAATGCAGGCTGCAGCGAATGCTACCAGGCATTTGCCATGCCTATTGAAAGTCCGTATTTTGGAAATCACACAGATATAGTTCAACCTGCAGACCCTATCGCATCTCCTTTTGGATGGCATGATACCGATGGTTCAGCCGGGGCCGAATTCACCGTTACTCGCGGGAATAACGTAAACGCTTATGAAGATGGAAATAACCCCGGGTATCAACCCGACGGAGGTGCTTCCCTTCAGTTTACAGGTTACGCCTTCGATCAAATTTATAGCAACGCAAATCAGTATGAAGATGCAGCGATCACAAATCTCTTTTACTGGAACAATATCATACATGATGTGATGTATCAGTATGGGTTTGATGAGGCAAGTGGAAATTTTCAGGAAAATAATTACGGAAACGGCGGTGCCGGAAGTGATTCGGTAGACGCCGAAGCTCAGGATGGATCGGGAACATGTAATGCCAATATGGGTACTCCGGCCGATGGTGGTAACCCACGTATGCAAATGTATGTGTGTGGTGATAAGGACGGTGATTTCGACAACCTGGTAATTGTTCACGAATATTCGCACGGTACTTCTAATCGATTAACAGGTGGCCCGGCAGCATCGGGATGCCTGCAAAACACCGAACAAATGGGTGAAGGATGGAGCGATTTCTATGGAGCTATCATGACCATAGAACCCGGTGATACAGGAACCGATGCCAGAGCAGTTGGAACATATTTGTTTGGACAGGGCCCCGGAGGTGGAGGAATTCGTCCCTTCCCTTATAGTACAGATCTTGCCGTAAACCCGCAAACGTACGATGATATTAAAACTGCTGCGATTCCGCATGGAATAGGATCGGTATGGGCCACTATGCTTTGGGAAATGACATGGGCTTTGATAGACGAGCATGGCTTCGATCCAAATATTTACAACTTTACGGGAGATGTATCAGTTGATGCCGGGAATATTCAGGCATTAGCTTTGGTTACTGAAGGTATGAAACTTCAGCCTTGCAGCCCTGGTTTTGTGGATGGGCGCGATGCTATCCTGGCTGCAGATCTTGCCATCTATGGTGGCGCTAACGAATGTATCATCTGGGATGCCTTTGCGAAGCGCGGACTAGGCGTAAGCGCAGATCAGGGATCTTCTAACAGCCGTTCAGACGGTACAGAGGCCTTCGATACGCCTTCTGGACTAGCATCTTTTACAGCGCCTAACGATGTATGTGCCTCGGAGCCTGAAATGACAGGTCTAGGAGGAGGAACTCCATTTGGAGGCGTATATAGCGGACCCGGTGTTACTGATGATGGAAATGGGGCTACCTATTCTTTCGACCCTGCAATAGCCGGAGTTGGTGTACATACTATAATGTATGAAGTTCAGGCGAGTAACTGCTCGATCGCTTCTTCTGCTACCGATGACATAGAGGTTCTAGCAGTTCCTAACGGACCTGTTACCACGGGAGCCTCCGATATTTGCGTTGGCGACTCGGTTACCGTGAGTGCAACCCCTACAGATCCCGGAAATGTGATCAGGTGGTTCGATGCACCAACCGGTGGTATCTTCTTATTTGAAGGAAATGATTATACTTTTAATCCTACAGGCGATGTTACTCTATATGCGCAGGAAAATCCTCCCGGACCACTTTCGCAATTGGTGATATCTGAGATCTCCCTGGAAACACCGGATCAACTTGAGATCATAAATGTGGGAGTATCTACAGATTATACCGGATATACTATCGCGGTTAGTGAACAACCTTATACCGACATAAACACTCAGAATGCTATCGAGCAAACCTTAGGATTTATGGGGCAGGATGAAGTAATTGCCTTTAATGATGACGGTGGTGCAAACTACTGGGGAAATAATATATGGTGGAATAATACCGGTACAGGATGGATCATTATTGTAGATACGTCTGGTAACGTAGTAGATTCTGTTTTCTGGAATTTCACTGCTGCCGAAATAGCCGGGTTAAATGTTACAATTAACGGATTTAACATCACCGCTGCCGACCTAGACTGGACGGGAGACGGTGCAAACCTAGTGGCCGAATGTGGCGGTTCCTTCCGAAGAGTTGGCGATACCGATTCTGCCGCAGATTGGAGCGGTATTTGTGAAACTGCCGACTTTGGTAGCTATAATGAAGATATCGGACTTGGTTTTACAGGCTGTCTTGCCGATCGTACCGAAACAATTGTAACTGTTGATGCAGTTGCTCCTACGGTAACCTGTCCGGCCAATAGCACCGAAGTTGTTAATCAGGGAGAATTGTTTACCCTGCCGGATTATACACCGATGGCTACTGCCAGTGACAATTGTACGGGAATACCAGTACTTACTCAGGATCCTGCAGCAGGAACCCAGGTAGGGCCGGGAATAACAACGATTACCATCGAGGCTACCGATGCTGCTGGGAATGCAGCCGATTGTACCTTCGAAGTTGAAGTAGTGGAGATACTAGGAAATTCGGATAATGAATTATTTGACGGAATTCTCCTGTATCCAAATCCGGTTCAGGAAGAATTGAACCTGGTGAATAATACCGGGGAGATATTGATCTCTGCAAGAATATCGGATGTGAATGGAAGAACCATCCAAATGATCGATCTTAATACTTCAGGTAATACAACTGTGATCTCTATGGAATCCCTGGCAACAGGTATGTACTTTGTACAAATTCAATCCACTAATGCCACTGTTGTAAAACGTGTAGTAAAACAATAAATAAAACCAAGACAATATGTCGGAAGGCCCGTTCTTAAAGGAACGGGCTTTTTTTGGCATATTTTTTGAATATTATAGGTTGTAGCTATCAGAACCTGTAAGTGAAACATAAAGTAAACACCGATGGTGTCCCTAAAAAGAAACATTTACATCCAGATAACTGAAAACCCCGTTGGCAAACGGGGTTTTTAATTTTATAACTTCAAATATTGAATACGGCTTTTAATTCTTCAATTCTTTCTGAAAGCATACACTATTTACAATACCTTGATATTGACCGTAATTCGGAATTACCTTATAGCCGTTTTTTTCGTAGAGGGCAATAGCTTCCGGTTGTTTCCTTCCTGTTTCCAGTCTACAACAAGGGAAACCTAATTCTCTTGCCCAGTTTTCCAGTTCGTCTAGTATACTGAAAGCAATCCCATTACCGCGATGGGAAGGTAGAGTATACATCCGTTTTACTTCCATAGCCATTTCATCCAATTGCTTAATTGCCCCACACCCAACCGGGGTGGATCCCATATAAGCTACTAAAGCATATTTAATTTCGTCTATGGAGTTAAATTGGTGGTAGAAATCATGATCCTCACCATCTCTAATCGCCAGATCCTCATCAAGAGCCTTTACAAGTGTTATAAAATGAGAGTCGTTAGCTGAGGTTCGGCGTAGACGTATCATGAGAGGTTCAATTACAATATACTGCAGTTATTTGGTAGCGTTGATAGCGCTCTTTGCCCAACTTAGTAACTCATCGAGATCATCGACTACATTCGCTGGGATGGAATAATAAGGCATTCTCTTGTGTTTTTCAGCACCCTTGGCCTCAAATTTGGCCTTTAGGCTGTCATCTGCCTTTAAGTATCGCTGTCCTTTAGAATCTATCATACCAAACATCTTTCCATCGTGAAACAGTCCATGGCCACCAAACATACGCTTGGTAGAAATTTTACCAATGGAAGCCAGTTTCTCCTCCATTTCCAGAGCGGTTAAGTTGGCAACTCCTGTATTTTTATCACCTTTTATTCCCATAGGTTATGATTGCTTTTTCATTAGTTTTTTAAGGATCACCATTTGTCCCAGATGATAATAGGAATGTTCAATAATTCCATTGATATTACGGTAATAACTTCCGTATTTAGGATCAACAAAATCCCCCAATAATTTCTCATCCGATAACTGTTCTATCAATGTAGCCAATTTTTCGGCCTTTCCCCAGGAATTTTGTAGCAATTTTTGCCAGTCTTCCTCCGAATTTATTGGAGGATGATCAAAGCTTAGTTTATCATTTCCATTCAGAGGCCCCCCTTCTAATACCTGAATGAGTATTTCCACATAATAATTGGTGTGAAACACAAGCGTGGCAAGAGTATTAAAAGAGTCTATCTTGGTGGTAGCCTGTTTCCAATCTACATCAGATAGCGTATCCTTCATGTTCACAGCGGTCCAATTACCTCCAAAATGAAGATCTCGTAAATGCTTCGCGATCTGAGAAGTATAATTCATTTTCAACAACTATGATGAGATAAATTTAAGGCATAAAAATTAGGGTAGTATATCTAACAGATCTCTTTTTAGTAAGATTTAGCTGCAATCTTTGTTAAAGCGAAGGCCACAGTACCTTAAAGAAGAATAATAGTAGTAATAACAATAACCCCGATCCGAAAACGGCAACTTTCAAATCGTATGCAGGTTGGTATGCCTTAAAAATTACAAGAGGTACCAATAACACCAGCAAGCCCAATAATCCACTAACACCTAACAAGATAGCAAGGATCAGCAATAGAGGATCCTTTCCGGAGAAAATATAGATAAGTACACTCTTTTTAAGATCGGGCATTCGGTTGGTTATCCGAAGCGCCATTAGTCCATATAGTCCAAATGCCAGTGGTATATACCAATATAAGACGGAGTTCACCAATTGGGTCTCGCTCATATTGTCGAAATTGAAGAAATAAAAGTATATAAACACGCCCAGACCGGCTATCAAAGAGAGTAGGTAGAGTGGTTTCATAAGGCTGGATATATGATTTAGTTAAACCAGTTATACTCAATACAGCACAACAGCCTTACACACAGTTCCTTATTTGCTTTAGCATTAAAAATCGGCCAATGGGATGCTCTATAAAGTAATTTTTACTAATTTTTTATTCGATAATTCCACCACAACTCACTCGAGCTCCTGCGGCACCACTTGGCTGACTGGTAAAATCATCGGCTCCTTTATGAACAATAATCGCTTTTCCCAGTATGTCTTTTTTCTCATCTCCACATCCAATACACCACTCGTCTGTTTTTAAAGCAATCGATCCATTTCCATCGGCGTCGGCTTCAAAGTTGCCTATATCGCCTTTGTGGTAACCACCTTCGGCTCCCCATTTCGCATGTGGCTGAAAGGTTGGATTCCAGTGCCCTCCACTGGATGTACCATCCGCGGCCGAACAATCTGCTTTCTCATGTATGTGTATGGCATGGGTTCCCGGTGTTAGTCCGCTTAATTTGGCTTCCATCTTAACTACACCACTGTCCTCCACAAATGTTACCGTACCTTTAGCGGTACTTCCACTCCTGGATTCCAATTCCATGGTAACCGTTTTAATGGTGCTTTCAGTCATTTCGTTCTCCATTTCTTTAACCACTTCCTTTTCAACGGTCTCGTCGGTTTCCATTTTCTTTTTATCGTCTTTACATCCTGCAAGAACAAGGCAGACCATAATAACACTAAACGCGATTTTTTTCATTTCATTTATTTTTAGGATAATTATCTATTCGAAGTTAAGACTAATCCGCATGACATACAAATTAGAATTTCACTTCACACTTTTTATTTTTTTCTTCAAGCTAACGCCTGTCCTTTAGCAACTCTTTTGGGTCTGTAATTCCCAATTTCAGATTTGCTGAAATGACAATGGATTTGTCGATGCGTGTTTGTGAATTCCTGAACCGAAGTACATGGTAGATCAGGGATCGCTTTTTACCGTCGGATAATGTTTCGAAAATTTTTGAAGCTTCCGGATCGCTATCGAAAACTGCCGTAAATTCTTCTGGGACATCTACACCGTATTCAGAGTAGTCTTCAGCAATTTGTAATTGGAAATAATCGTTTAACGAAACTCCAAGAGGCCTTTGATATCGCTTTCCGAAGCTAATCATATATTGGCCCTCATACATTTTAAGAGCCGCGTGAAATTCTATCATATTATCCCGAAACCACGCTGTTGCCTTTATCCGATTATGGCCGCTATCTTCAAAGGGTTTGGCAATAGAATCCGGTATTAATATACCATGTGTTCCGCTAAT
>CAJQNO010000137.1 GCA_905479745.1 uncultured Flavobacteriaceae bacterium
ATTTTTACTTAAATTATTGTTAACACTGAATTTGGAGCCTTCCTAATTCATAATTTTGATCAACCAAATAAATAATCATAACATGAAAAAGCTCTTAATACTAGCCGCGTGTACGGGACTGTTATTCACCTCTTGTGTGTCTAAAAAACAGTACGCCGAACTCGAAGCAAAACAAAAGAAAACACAAGATCTATTAAATACAGCAACGGTAAAATTAAACAGCTGCCTTACCGATAAAGCAGCAGCTTTAACCAGGGTACAATCTCTGGAAGAGCGATTAGCCGATCTGCGTAAAACGAACCAAGACCTTATTCAAAGCTCTAAGGAGCTAACCATGCTTACTCAGCAAGGTGCGACAAATCTTGAAAAATCCCTGGAAAGCCTTAAGGAGAAAGATCTAAAGATCTCCAGATTACAAGATGCCCTTAACAAAAAGGATAGCGTTACCCTTGCGCTCGTAACCAGTTTGAAGAAAGAAGTTGGACTTAACGATCCCGACATTGAGATCAATGTTGAGAAAGGTGTAGTTTTCATCTCACTTTCCGATAAGGTATTATTCCGTTCCGGATCCTACGAACTATCTTCAAGAGCAAACGAGATCTTGGGCAAGGTAGCAACCGTTATCAATAGCAAGCCTGATTTTGAAGCTATGGTTGAAGGTCACACAGACACAGTACCATACAAAAGCGGAGTACTACTGGACAACTGGGACCTTAGTGTAAAACGTTCTACAGCAGTAGTTAGAAAATTACAGGAATTAGGCGTAAGACCTTCTCAACTGATCGCTGCCGGACGTGGTGAACACGTACCATTAGTAGATAACAACACTGCAGAAAACCGTGCTACCAACAGAAGAACTAAAATTCTTGTTCTACCTAAGATCGATCAATTCTATACCATGATCGAAGAAGAACTGGAAACTTTGTCTGCCGTAGATGGCAACTAAGAAAAAGGATCATTAAACGTATCAAACCCGGACAATCGTTCGGGTTTTTTATTTTATTATTTTTTTTTGAAAAATATGTAACAGCTTTAGCGAGAGATCGTCTACTTATATGAAAGACTCCCCCTACTAACCAATAATAATAAAAATGGAGCCGCATTATCAATTTTCAGACGCCGCTTTTGAAAAGCAGTTTAAGCATGGCTTGTTACATCCAAGCTATTTCACCCATGAAGCTCATTTACGTCTCGCATGGATTCATATCACTAAATACGGATTAGAAAATGCGATCGAAAATATCACATCTCAATTAGAGGCTTTTACTAAGCTGAACAACGAAGAAACCAAGTATAATAAAACTGTTACTATTGCTGCAGTTCGGGCAGTTTTTCATTTTATATTGAAGTCCAAGTCGGACAACTTCAGAGATTTCATCGATGAATTTCCACGATTACTTTTCGAATTTCGGGATCTTCTTGGTTATCACTATGCGTTCAATATTTTCGATTCAGAAGAAGCTCGAACCACATATCTGGAGCCAGATCTGCAACCTTTCGACTAGAGATCATATCTCCAAACTCCCTTTTCCTTCTCTAACCAGTAGGGGTTCGTCTCCTGTGAGATCGATCACCGTAGAAGCTATATTACCACCGTATCCACCATCCACGATCACGTCTACCTTTTTCTCCCATTTTTCGAAGATGAGTTCGGGGTCTGTGGTATACTCGATCAATTCGTCTTCATCCTTGATAGAAGTAGATACAATAGGATGACCCAGTTCGCGAACCAAAGCTCGTGCAATGGCGTTATCAGGAACCCTGATACCTACCTCCTTCTTTTTCTTAAAAGCCGAAGGAAGATTATTATTACCCGGTAGAATAAAGGTATAGGGGCCGGGCAAAGCTCGTTTTAGTAATTTGAAGGTTGCTGTATCGATCTGCTTCACGTAATCTGATAAATTACTCAGGTCCTCACAAATAAAGGAGAAATTGGCCTTTTCAAGCTTGATACCTTTTAACTGAGCCAATCTTTCCAATGCCCGGTTATTGGTAATATCACAACCCAGGGCATAAACGGTATCGCTGGGATAGATCACCAGGCCTCCTTCGCGGATGATATCCACAACCTTTTTTATATCCTTCGGATTAGGATTCTCCTCGTATAAACGAATAAATAGGGCCATAGTATTAAGATACGAAATTTTAAATTACCAGGCGTACTTTTTTACAATCTCAGGAATCGAGAACCTTTAGTTTCGCAAAGCGAAGAAGTAATTTTTTCAGACCGCCATTCTCAAAGAGTATTTCTGCCTTGGTATCGGCGCCTACTCCTTCTATCTTCAGGATCTTGCCCTGGCCAAAGCGTACATGCTCAACCATCGTTCCTTCCGATAAATTCGCCTTTTCCGGATCGAAATTCTTATCGGTATCACTGGAAACCGGTTTCAGGCGCCGCAGCTTTCTTAGTTGCGCCTCCGTAGGTCCCTTAGGTGGTACCCCCGAACTTGGCTTTCGCATTCTAAGTTTGCTCTTATCAACCTCTCCAAAAATATCGGTATCTATCAACGGTTTATAACGGTTCTCGGTAATGGGGGTAAGGTAGTCCAGAAACTGGTCCTCTATCTCTTCAATAAATCGACTTGGCTCAGCATCAATTAATTTTCCCCATCTATATCTGCTTTGGGTATACGTAAGATAAGCTTGCTTTTCTGCTCGTGTTAAAGCCACGTAAAAAAGTCTTCTTTCTTCTTCCAGCTCAGAACGGGTATTCATACTCATAGCTGAAGGAAACAGATCCTCTTCCATTCCAACAATGTAGACATACGGAAACTCCAATCCTTTAGCCAGGTGGACCGTCATAAGGGCAACACGGTTATCATCTCCTTTTTCATTGTCCAGATCTGTGGCAAGGGCTACATCTTCCAAAAATTCGGCCAGGGATCCCGTGGTGTCGGCCAGTTCCTTCTGCTCCTCAACAAAGTCGCGCATCCCGTTCAAGAGTTCTTCAATATTCTCTATCCTGGCAATACCTTCGGGGGTTCCATCCTTCTTTAATTCCTGAACCAAGCCAGTCTTCTTGGTAACGTGTTCGGCGATCTGAAAGGCGTCGTAACCCTGGTTGAGCACCTGGAAGCTCTCGATCATCGTTACAAAATTTTGTAGCTTTCCCTGGGTGCCTTTGTTGATCTTCAGATCGATCTTATCGATATGTTTCATGACCTCGAACATCGACCTGTCGTAATGGTTGGCAGCGACAATTAACCTGTCAATGGTGGTTTGTCCAATGCCCCTTGCCGGATAATTGATCACACGTTTCAGGGCTTCTTCATCTTTCGGATTTAATATCAGGCGTAAATATGCCAATACGTCCTTGATCTCTTTCCGCTGGTAGAATGAGAGTCCGCCGTAGATCCTGTATGGAATGTCTTTCTTCCGAAGTGCATCTTCTATTGCCCGTGATTGGGCATTGGTGCGATATAAAACAGCAAAAGAATCGTATTTCAACTGATGGCTCATAGCGTTCTCGAAAATTGAGCTCGCCACAAAACGGCCCTCATCCCCATCGGTCATAGTTCTGTTAACCAGGATCTTATTTCCTTCATCGTTAGCGGTCCAAACTACCTTTTCCAGTCGCTGTTTGTTCTTCTCGATAATGCTGTTGGCCGCATTGACAATATTTTTGGTAGAACGGTAGTTCTGCTCCAGCCTATAGACCCTCACATCGTCGTAATCCTTCTGGAAATTTAGGATATTGTTTATGTTCGCTCCACGGAACGCATAAATACTCTGGGCATCATCTCCCACTACGCATATATTCTGAAATCTGTCACTAAGGGCTTTTACAATGAGGTACTGACTGTGATTGGTATCCTGATACTCATCCACAAGGATATAACGAAAGCGATTCTGGTATTTAGCAAGTACGTCCGGGAAACGGTTAAGAAGCTCGTTGGTTTTGAGCAACAGGTCGTCGAAATCCATAGCACCCGCCTTAAAACATTTATCCACATAAGCCTGGTAAATATCCCCAAGCCTGGGCATCTTAGCCATAGCATCTGCCTCTTGCAGTTCAGGATTGTTGAAATAGGCCTTTACGGTGATGAGGCTATTCTTGTACGAAGATATTCTGGAATAGACCTGCTTATACTTGTAGATATCCTTATCCAGTTGCATCTCCTTGATGATACTGCGTATCACACTTTGGGAATCCTGGGTGTCGTAAATGGTAAAATTAGACGGATAGCCCAGCTTATCTGCTTCAAACCTCAGGATCTTTGCAAAAATACTGTGGAAGGTTCCCATCCAAAGATTCTTTGCCTCGCTACTTCCCACGATCTGCGCGATACGTTTTTTCATTTCCCGTGCCGCCTTATTGGTAAAGGTAAGTGCCAGGATATTGAACGGGTCCACGCCCTGCGACAACAAATAGGCTATGCGATAAGTTAAAACACGGGTCTTGCCCGATCCCGCACCTGCGATAACTATCATCGCGCCTTCTCTCTGAAGTACAGGAGCTAGTTGGGCCTCATTGAGTTGTTTTAAATATGCTTGCAAATCGTGAAGTTTCTGAGGCCGAAAAATACTGAAATTACAAAGAATTATAAGCGCCCGGACCCATAAATTATAAACAAATGACTCTGGTTTTTGTTTTGCTGAAAATCGTTTATCTTTAGCTGAACTTTTTACCATATGAGACAAAAATTTACCTTGGTGCTGGTACTCTTCGGAATTTGTTACGGCCAGGCACAGATGAATAAGGATGTTTTAACCGACATAGAGAATATTGAGGAACAAGTAATAGAATGGCGACGTTATTTTCACCAAAACCCGGAACTGTCCAACAGGGAATTTAAGACAGCCGAAAAAATCGAACAACATCTTCAGTCATTAGGTTTGGAGGTGCAAACAGGAATAGCCAAAACCGGGGTGGTAGGGATTTTAAAAGGTGATCAGCCTGGTAAGGTAGTAGCACTGCGGGCCGATATTGACGCCCTGCCCGTTACCGAAAGAAACGACCTTCCCTTTAAAAGTGAGGTGAAATCCACCTTTCTCGATACAGAAACCGGGGTGATGCATGCTTGTGGACACGATACCCACATTGCCATCCTCATGGGAGTTGCCGAAGTTCTTTCGGCTCATAAAGACAAGATAAAAGGAACGATAAAGTTCATTTTCCAGCCAGCGGAAGAAGGACCTCCACCCGGGGAAGACGGCGGTGCCAAGCTAATGATAAAAGAAGGGGTTCTAAAAAACCCGGATGTTGATGTTATTTTTGGACTGCATATCAATTCGGGAACACCGGTTGGGACCATAAAATATAAAAGTGGTGGTACCATGGCGGCCGTAGAGCGCTTCGTGGTCACCGTAAAGGGAAAACAAACACATGGTTCGGCACCCTGGTCCGGAGTAGACCCTATTTTAATTTCGGCAAAGATCATTGATGGATTCCAAACCATCATAAGCAGAGAAGCCCCATTAGTTGAAGAAGCCGCAGTGATCACTGTAGGCAAAATTACAAGCGGGGTTAGATTTAACATCATACCCGAAACTGCCGAAATGATAGGAACGGTGAGGACACTCGACCCAAAAATGCGGGAACTAATTATGCGGCGAATGAATGAAATGGCCAGGGATATCGCAAAAGCTTACGGCGGGGAGGCATCTATCGAATGGCAGAATAATACGGTGGTAACCTATAACGATCCGGAGCTCACCTCACAGATGTTACCCACACTACAGAAGATAGCCGGTACGGAAAACGTAATTACCATGAATGCAACCACCGGAGGGGAAGACTTTTCCTATTTCCAGGAGATCGTTCCGGGTTTCTACTTTTTCCTGGGGGGAATGACCCCGGGAAATACGTCTTATTATCCACATCACACCCCGGATTTCCTGATCGACGATAGCGGGTTATTGCTTGGAGTAAAAGCGATGACTCAACTTTCTCTAGATTATTTAAATGCAAATTAAATGGATGCAGTTTTTGAGGTATTGAAATCGATTCCCTGGTGGGTTTGGGTACTTATCCTGCTGGCGGTGATCGCGATAAGGGATATTTTTTTCAATAAGAAACACACCATCCGGCATAACTTTCCTATAGTAGGGCATATTCGTTATATGCTTGAGAGTATTGGTCCTGAATTGCGGCAGTATATTGTAGCAAATAATCGTGAAGAATTACCCTTCAATAGGATAGAAAGAGGATGGATCTATGCTTCAGCAAAGAATGAAAATAATTATGAAGGCTTCGGAAGCGACCGCGACTTCTATAAACCCAATTATGTGTTTATAAACAATGCCCTTCTTCCCTACAAATTACCCCCCAAACATCCTAACCGTTACGACCCGTATTTTGTGCCTTGTGCGAAAGTCATGGGTCTAGGACGACGTAAACGGCCGTATCGACCGGCCTCCGTTATCAATGTTTCCGCTATGAGTTTCGGATCCCTTTCGGCACGTGCCATAGAATCCCTTAACCGGGGTTGTTCCATGGCGCACGCATACCACAATACGGGTGAAGGAGGATTATCTGCCTATCATTGCAAGGGAGGGGATGTGATATTCCATTTTGGAACGGGATACTTTGGCGTACGCGATGAAAACGGAAACTTCAGCATGAAGAAATTGCAACAACTTGTTACCGATAATCCACAAGTAAGAGCTATAGAGGTAAAACTTTCGCAGGGAGCCAAACCAGGAAAGGGCGGGGTACTACCAGGTTCTAAGATCACCAGGGAGATTGCCGAAATTAGGGGAGTCCCTATGGGTAAAGATGTGCTCTCCCCTCCTACCCACAGCGCCTTCAGCAATATAGACGAACTAATAAATTTTGTGGAAGATATAGCAGACGCCACTGGTCTTCCCGTTGGGATCAAGTCGGCCGTTGGAAAATTACATAGTTGGGAAGAACTCGCTTTCAAGATGAAACAAAGTGGTAGAGGCCCTGATTTTATCACTATAGATGGTGGAGAAGGCGGAACTGGAGCAGCACCTCCCAGCTTTGCCGATCATGTAGCTTTACCCTGGGTGTTTGGGTTTAGTGATGTGTATAAGATATTTCAGAAACATGAGCTCACAAAAGACATCGTATTTATAGGAAGTGGTAAGCTTGGCTTTCCTGCAAAAGCGGCTATGGCCTTTGCGATGGGCGTAGATTGCATTAACGTGGCAAGGGAAGCAATGATGGCTGTTGGCTGTATACAGGCACAGGTATGTCATAACAATCATTGCCCCAGCGGTGTTGCAACACAGAATAAATGGAGGCAAAGAGGAATAAATATTTCAGATAAGGCAAAACGCACCCACTTTTACTTTAAGAATTTCAGAAAAGAATTACTTGAAATCACCCATGCCTGTGGATACGAACATCCGTCTCAGCTCACGATGGATGATGTTGAATTTAGTTTAGGGGATCGCAATCTTATCAAGACCCTGGCAGATTCGTTCGCATATAATAAAACCAAAGTACCGTTTACCGGTGTTGAGGAATGTATGAAATGCGAGCATCTGGGTGGAAACTACCAGCCAAAAGAAGCAAAGAATATTGTAAAACGGGCTATGGAAAAGAATGAAGTGCGCTATTAATTATCATTGAATAACTTAAGAAATGCCTTACGATGGGTTCTCGATATAGGTACCCTGTGATTCTTTTCCAGTAATAAATATCCTTCGTTTTCGAACGCACGAACGTGTTCCAGGTTCACTATATGCGATTTATGGCATTTAAAGAATATTTTACTATCGTCACGATCGAACCTTCCCAGGCTGTACGAGCTTAGCACGGTAGATCCATCTACGAGATGAATTCGGGTATAGCCTTCATACCCTTCCAAATGCAGTACTTCAGATTCTGGGATGAGTGAAAGTCCTTTTGCTGTGGGTACGATCAATTTGTGAGTACGTTTCATCGTGTCCCTTAATAAGCCAAACAGTTTCTCGGTCGATTCGACCTGCAACTCTTTCTCAATTGCTTCAGCTGCTTTCTGGACTGCAATTACAAGCTCTTTATCATCTATGGGTTTTAAGATGTAATCCACGGCCGACTGCTTTATCGCTGTGAGAGCATATTCGTTATAGGCTGTCACAAAGATCACCTGAAAGGAAAGTTCGGAAAGTTGGGCCAGCATCTCAAAGCCGTTTAAATGCGGCATTTCAATATCAAGGAACAAGATATCAACAGAATTGGATTTTATAAATGAAATCGCTTTTCGAGGGTCCTGAAAAGTGCCGGCAACCTTCAGATTAGTGAAGAGGAATTCCACCTTTCTTTTTAAAAGCTCCAGTGCGGATCTCTCGTCATCCACTAATATTACCTGATAATTTTTCACGCTATTGCGGTTATTTTAAAGGTTGTAATATTTCCTCTGTCTTCTTTCTCGGGATAAGCCTCTCTATGAGAAAGACTAATATCCCACTTCCCGGATTTATTCAGAAATAAAAGTCGGTCCTCCAATACATGTGACGAAGTTCTTTTTCCACTATCGGTTTTTTTTGTATTGACAAATCCCACTCCGTTATCTTCGATCTCAACTTCCAGCGAGTTATCACCATTTTGCTGAAACCTAATATCCACTCTCCCTTTAGATTCTTTGTTAAATATACCGTGATTAATGGCGTTCTCCACTACGGGTTGTAATAACATCGTGGGGATATTCACCTTCGAGACGTCCACGCGATCACCTATTTCTATAGAATACTCTAATTTTTCATTAAATCTTAGTTTTTCAATGTCGAGGTAATTTTTTAATAATTCTACCTCTTTCGAAACTGTGACCTCTTTTTGTTTCGATAGTTCAAAGAATTGTCTCACTAGCCTGGAGAACTTGACCAGGTAGGATTCGGCCGATCTTATATCCCCGTTATTGATACAATACTGGATGGCTGCTAGCGAATTGAACACGAAGTGAGGATTCATCTGAGACCTTAGAGCGTATAATTCGAATTCGGTAAGTTTATTTTGTATTTCCAGTTTAGATAACTTCTTATTTATTTCGTATCGTCGTATCTGTAGCAGTAACAAAAGGAGCAAGAGTGACGCCGATATCACGAACACCACCTTACTAATTGGTTTTTGCCACCAAAGCGGATTTATACTAAACTTATGTGTAGATGTGTTTTGGCCTTTTCGAAGCTGAAGAGTATAATCATTGGGAGGCAGATTACTAAAATTTATATTATTGGATGTGGTCGTTATCCACTTAGTTTCGAAGGGGTACAGGCGATAATCGTAAGGACTGGCTTCTATCTCTTGTGAAAAATCAATAGTTCCAATCACGTAACTCAGGGTTCCGTCTTTTTGAAAATCTACATTTTCATCATTATTAATTTCTTTACCTGCATAGCTTCCTTCTTCAACATAAATTCCCAGGTTTTGGTCTTGTTTTTGTAAATCGGATGGGAGCTTTACAAGTCCGTTATCCGTTCCAATCCAAAGCGCATCTCCCTGAGCTAGTATCGTATGCGTATTTACCGAGGGGACCCCATATTCGGTTCCAATAGTATTCTTTAAAGTAATCTTTGTTTGGTCGAGATCATACTGTAATACCCCCTGGCTGGTGGACAACCAAAGATTATTATCCTGCACTACCTGTGAATTTGCGCTGAGATAATCGGTTCTTTCAATCTGGGTAATTTCTTCCAGATCGGTTCGGTAAGCACCAAATCCATCTGTTGTGATCAATAATTCGCCGGAAGGAAGTTTTCCTAAATTCATTATAGGCCTGGTAAACACCTGGCTTTTAATTTGAATATGCAAAAGCGAATCGTTCTTAAGTTGTTTCAGTCCGTTGGACGTACCCACAATCAGCATGTTGTCAAAGCTAATTATATCCTTAATCCCCACCCCTCTGATATGCCTGGTCAACTGCATTTGGTTCGGGTCTATTTGGTTAAGCCCGGATGAGACGTTTCCATACAAATACCCCTCGTGGTAACAGATCTTTCTCGCCATCGGACTAAAGGATTGCAGAATTCCATTGGCATTTACTTTCACGATCGCTTTACTTGTTAATAGGAATGCGGCCGACAACTGGTCTATATAGGCGGTACCATACACAAAGCCTTCGCTTTTATTAAGCAGATCAAAATTATCCCTGTTTGCGTTATATAGGTAAAATCCATAATCCTGAACCGAAGCGATGATACCCAAGGGAGTATCTTCCAACTGGCGTACTCGTCTCCCATCAAGCCAGTATTTGTTCTTTCGGTTCACAGCAGGTAACTTATATAGCCCCTGATTAAGACTAGCCATCCACAAATTACCCAGCTTATCACGCATGGCAAAATGAGCTTTCAGATCTTCGGAAAAAAAAGATAGATTCACAAGTTGGTAATCATTGTCCATATTGGCCACAAACTCAGGACCTGTAAACTGCAACTCGCCGTTTACCGCATGAACTCTAAATAAGCCAGGATCCTTAGTTTTTATAGCTTCGGGAAAGGTATATTCGAAAATATCTTCCGAATTTAAGTTTAAAACCGCATAACTCTTTTCACCGATAATAATTCCCAGCGAATCCAAAACCCTTAATAAGCCTCTTTGATACCTTTGTTTATTAGCCGCAACAAAATCTCCCATTTTGTTCTTATACCGAAGATATCTTGCTAATTTTTCGTCATCATCGCTAGCAGTTGCTTCGTCCAGAAGTTTCCATTGCCCATCGTGTAAATAGTAGCTAAGGTTATTGTACCCAAAGTAAATATCGTTCGCTATCTTAAAAATAATGGCAGGAAATAACTGCTCATCCGGGTTTTCTGCCGGGAAATCAAATACTTCATTGTTCTCGATATAGCCTAATGAAGCCGACTTTGAGAAATACCAGAGTTTATGATCGTTTGTTATCTGAATAT
>CAJQNO010000138.1 GCA_905479745.1 uncultured Flavobacteriaceae bacterium
AAAGTTCTGGTTTTGACAAAGTAGAAAGTTACGTAAAAGTTCTTTCACTTGCTATCCCTAAATGAATTAACGTAAGTAATACGTTGTATTAACTTCTGCGTTGAAGTTATCAACTAATATTACATTGACATTTTGAATTACTATTAATCAATATATAACCTCTAAATTTTTTTAATTATGAAAAAAGTAGTTTTGAGTGCAGTAGCACTTTTATTTGCAACAGTTGGTTTCGCCCAATTTAATGACAGTGATGTCCTACAGGTAGGTATCCTTAACAATTCCGATGTAGATCAAACTGGATTTATGAACGATTCTGACGTATTCCAATTAGGTTTAGCTAACGATTCTGATGTTGACCAAATTGGTGATTTCAATACATCTGATGTAGATCAGAGAGGAATCCTTAACGAATCTGACGTATTACAAGTTGGTTTCGCTAACTATTCTGAAGTTGACCAAAGAGGTCGCCGTAACGTATCTAACGTAGATCAAGCTGGTGCCGGAAACGATTCCGATAACTACCAACAAGGTCGTCGTAACGATGCTAACGTATACCAAAGAGGACTTCTTAACGAGTCTGACATTTCTCAGTATGGTCGTCGTAACGATGCCGATGCTATCCAGATTGGAGCTTTCAACGACGCTTGGGCTCTTCAAGAAGGAAGAAGAAATGATTCTTATGCTCTTCAAATTGGTGGAGGCAACGATGCAGTGGTACACCAGCTAGGAAGAAGAAACACTTCTACTACGCTACAATTTGGTTTCATAAACTGGGCTTATACAGATCAGCATGGAAGAAACAACGATTCTGACCTTCTTCAATTAGGAGTTGGAAACGGAAGCTGGACTGAGCAGTATGGACGTTGGAATGACTCTGATGTACTACAAGTTGGATTATTCAACTATAGCTACACGCATCAGCACGGTCTTGGACACATGAGTACTGTTGTTCAGTTAGGAGCTGGAAACACTTCTTCTGTTGTTCAGCACAACGGTGGACTATAAGATAAATTCTTAGTGTATAAGAGGGTTCATTCTACCCTCTTATACACTTTTTTTCCTTTATAGAATGAAATACAATACATAACCTCTGAATATTAGTTACCATGAAGAATGTTATATTATCTATGCTCACATTATTCTGTGCGACAATTGGC
Organism: uncultured Flavobacteriaceae bacterium; assembly: GCA_905479745.1. Classification (GTDB taxonomy): domain Bacteria; phylum Bacteroidota; class Bacteroidia; order Flavobacteriales; family Flavobacteriaceae; genus Pukyongia. The sequence continues at coordinate 1,158 of CAJQNO010000138.1, forward strand.
TTCGCTCAATTTAATGACAGCGAAGTGGTTCAACTTGGAATTTTCAATAGTTCTGATGTGAACCAAACTGGTTTTATGAATGAATCTAACGTGAATCAAGTTGGTTTGGCTAACAATTCAGATGTAGATCAATTAGGTGTGAAGAACGATTCATATGTTGCTCAATTAGGCGTAAGTAACGTCTCAACAGTAGAGCAACGAGGCCGCCGAAACATATCCACGGTAGACCAGGCAGGAATCGGGAACAATTCAGATAACTATCAGAGAGGGCGCAGAAATGATGCTAATGTATACCAGAGAGGATTTTTAAACGAGTCTGATATTTCTCAATTTGGTAGACGAAATGATGCCGATGCTATCCAGATTGGAGCTCTCAACAAAGCTGAGGCTCTTCAACAAGGAAGAGGAAATGATTCTTATGCGCTACAAATAGGTGTAGATAATTATGCGGGTATTCATCAACTAGGAAGAAAAAACACGGCAACTACCTTACAGTTTGGTTCTGATAACTGGGCGGTTACCGATCAGCATGGAAGACGTAACGATTCCGACCTATTTCAACTTGGAACCGGGAACGGAAGTTGGACCGGGCAATATGGTCGTGATAACGACTCCGATGAGGTACAGGTTGGCCTATATAATTATAGTTATACCCACCAAAGAGGTTTGGGACATATGAGTAACGTAGTTCAATTGGGAGGCGGAAACTCATCTGTGGTAAACCAAAATAACGGTGGCGGCTTATAGAGAATACAATATTGATGGGGAATTATTCTGCCCCAGAGAACACACGCATTTTTAAGGTGTTCATAAAAATATAGAATAAACATTTTTAAAGAATTGTAAAAATACTACCTTCAGAACTGGTAGTGCATAAACCTAACTAAGTTAAAAATGAACCTTTGTAATCGCATATACCTTATTGCGCTCATTACTTTCTCTTCAGTCAGTGTCGCTATGGGTCAAACGTATAAGAATGTGGAGATTACCCCCCGGAGTGTGGCCGGCAGTAGTGCCGAACAACTCAGTCTTTATACTTCTCAATTTATAAAAACCAACACTACTTCGAATAGCTCTGTTTCGAATGAAGTTTTTATTCGACAGGTTGGTAATAACAATAAATTCACTTCCGAAGTAAAATCGGTTTACAGTAATATATCAGCTTTTCAGCAAGGAAATAACAACGAAGCATTTGTTGGCCTTGACGCAGTTGGTGTGGACGAATTAATTCTCCAACGAGGCAATAACAATATTTTCTATGATATCGGTTCAGGGACAAAATTTTTCCATCGTAGCCAGGTAACCCAGACAGGGACTAACCAGCGGCTATTAATACTTGGTGAAAATACTTTGTCTGACAGAATGATGATAAACATGAAGGGGAATAATCAAACTGTAATCGTTAGGAATATTAAGCGACAATAATGTTCAAAAAACCATACATACACTATTGTATGCTGGCTTTTTTGATCTTTTTTGCTAATTCTGGTGTTGCTCAAATTTATAATACCGAAATCGCAGCTGAGATCATTTTAGACCGCAATACCGAATTTATGGAGGTATCAGGCTCTGCCTATAATAAGACCAGGATAAGCAGGAGTCTTAACTATATTCTTAATGTGTATAAAACTAACAACTCTGGAAATGTTTCCAATAACGAACAGAGTGGGCGCTTTGTACTTCAGTCTGGAGAAAAGAAAAGACTTTCCACTACTACAATAAACATAGACGATGGTAATAAGGTGATCATATTATTGCGTGTCTACGACCTTGATAATAATCTTCTCGGAAAAGACCGAATCGTTCTGAACGATGATTCCGGTGACGAGAAAATCGTTTTAAAACCCAAAGAAAATACAGATATCCGCACAGAATTTAACAAGAGTGATGGGGTAGAACTACGTGGGATCGTACTAGAAGATACCAAGACCAAACCGGGCAGAGATTTCTATACAGAATATGCTACGGCATACCGATTTGCAGATATTAAAGGCCCAAAGATCGTGACCATAAAAGAGGAGCTGGCCATTGCTAATAATACCAAAATTGAAATAAAAATTGGAGAAGAGGTAATTATGGAATTTTTCGTAAGACCTCAGATTGACTATATTAGAGGGATGGTAGAAATCGCTATAAAGAGAACCCTTGCCTATTTCGACGATCTTGAAAAACAAAAGGATATTGTAAAACAATATAAATAATAGATTATGAGACGAGTAATACTAATGCTGTTTCTTGCTTTCGGAACGTATGGCGTTGCACAGCAGCTAACCTATACGCCAAAAAACCCTGCTTTTGGAGGAGATCCGTTTAACTATACGTGGCTCCTAAACTCGGCAAACGCACAGAATCCCTTTAGCGATAATTCTTTGGGGATTGACGGATTTGGTGATCTTACGGGTTTCGATTCATTATTAAATAATCAATTCAATAATCAATTCGGCGGCGGGACACCTCCTCTGGGAACTTCCCGTAGTGGTAATTTTGAATACGAAGTCTTCGAGTCTACAGAAGGACTGGTAATAAATATTCTAGACATCACAACCGGGGAACAGACCCAGGTGATCGTTCCAAACGGATAAAATATATGAAACAGATAATTGGTAACATAAGTATTTTACTGCTATTCATCCTCTTCTCCGGTTGCGGGGCCTACTGGAATCAACCTATTGGAAATCAGGAAGCCAGAATAGCTGAAAATACGAATCAAACAGAAAAATTACTAGAATTACCACTTCCGGATAAACCCATTGTGGTTGGGGTCTATAATTTTAAAGACCAGACAGGACAGTATAAAAATATTGAGGCGGGAAGTACCTTTAGTACCGCAGTCACTCAGGGAGCTACCACTATATTAATAAAAGCTCTGGAAGACTCGAAATGGTTCACCCCTATCGAACGTGAGAATTTTAACAACCTTCTAAACGAACGAAATATAATTCGTACAACCCGACAGGAATACCTAAGAAGCGATGATGAGCGAAATCAACGTTTAAGTCCGCTTCTGTTCGCCGGTGTTCTACTGGAGGGTGGTATAATCTCTTACGACACCAATATTTTAACCGGTGGTGTGGGTGCACGTTATTTTGGAGTGGGAGGATCGTCTCAATATCGTCAGGATCGAATTACCATCTACTTGAGAGCGGTTTCTACCTCCACGGGAGAGATCCTTAAAACGGTAAATGTGTCTAAAACCATACTTTCACAGGCCGTGGATGTGGGTATCTTCAGATATGTAAATTTCCAACGACTACTAGAAGCTGAGACTGGATTCACGAAAAACGAACCTGCACAACTAGCTGTTCAGGAAGCCATAGAGAAGGCGGTTGAAGTGTTGATATACGAAGGAATTAAGGATCAACTATGGGTAACCCTGGACGGGCCGGAAAAAGACAAAGAAGTAGTGGAACAGTATCTTTTAGAGAAGGAACTGGAAGCCAAAACAGATCTGTACGAACGTGAATTCCTGGATCATGATTACCGTCACTCGGCTCATGCGTCCTTCGGACTCGCATACGTGGATGGCGATTTTAATACGGGGATCTTGGATTATAATATGGAAATGGGATATAAGTATAGATTTATACATGCGCTAAGTTTAGGACTCACAACAAACTTCTTCAGACTTAATTCCAATACCGATACAAGTCACTGGTGGTTGTCTGAAGCTGCAACCGTGGAATACAATATTTTGCCCAACGACAGGCTGGCGCCTATAGCGTATGCAGGACCGGGAGTGCTACTTTTTGTAGATAACTCCCCCGAATTATACTTGCAGAAGATGGATGCCTTTTTCTTTCTGAAATTTGGCGCCGGACTCGAATACCAGGCATCAAACCGGGTTTCCTTTATCGCCAAAGGAGACTGGAACGCAACTTTTTCAGATAAAATAGACAATGAAATTAACGGAAGACGTGACGATTTTTTCTTCACCTTCTCAGCCGGAATCAATTATCATTTTGGTTCTAAAAGAACAAAATTAAAGACTAACCGATAAGCGGAAAATTATGAAAGGGAGTTTTAAATATATAGCACTTATAGCAACTACATTTCTGCTTTTGTTTTCATGTAATGAAGACAAAATTGGTGAGAATGAATTTGGGACACTAAAAGGTAAAGTGGTTGCCTCGGGGTCCAATGCACCTTTGGAAAATGTTAGAATTGCAACGAACCCGGTTTCCAGTACCGTATTTACCGATTCATCGGGAAATTTCACCATTGAGAATATCCTGGTTGGGGATTATTCGGTGGAAGCGCGAACAGATGGGTATATAGCCGATTTCGAACCGGCTACCATCAATGCCAATGTAACCTCCAATGTGGTGTTCGAACTGGATCCGTCCACCGCTAATAACAGACCGCCTACCGCACCGGTTTTGTTATCGCCTGAGGATAATGAAGTCCTTGAAAGTATAGAGGCGATCTTTAGCTGGAATAGCACAGATCCTGAAGAAGATCCTATTACCTATTCTCTGGAATTGCGAAATGTGGATACCAACGAAGTACTGCTGTTCGAAAACCTTACCGATACTACACTTACTTATTCTCCATTAACTTTAGGTACACAATATGTATGGCAGGTTACCGCAACAGACGAGATCAACGATCCGGTTATCAGTGCCGTGAGTGCCTTCGAAGTAATTAGTGCTCCGGTGGATAACAGAGTGCTTTTTGTACGAAAGATCAATGGTAATAACGTGATATTCTCCGCCGATGAGAACGGACAGGAATTCCAGCTTACCTCTTCAGAAGTAAACAGCTACAGACCACGAAGAAACGTTCGTGCAAATAAGATCGCTTATCTTCAGAATGATGGCTCTAATGTGGATATTTTTATAATGAACCGGGACGGCTCTGAGAAACGGAAGATCACCGGCCCCGTAAAACCTAATGGATTCAATCTGGATGAGATCAATATTGATTGGCCTGAAGACAGAGTGAGTATCTATTATCCTAGATTCGATAAGCTATATCGAGTACAATTCAATGGTCTGGGAACGGCAGAATTATATCAAACTCCGGACGGATCGCTCATATCTGAAGTGGTCGTTAGTGAGACCAGTGATTTAATTGTGTTAAAAACAAACAACTTACAGGGATACGATGCCAAGATCTATATCATCAATGAAGCTGGAGTTGTACTGGATACTATTCTAGACGGTGTAGATGGCGCTGTGGGAGGATTAGACCTGTCTATTGACGACCAGAAAGTGTTGTATTCCTATGATGTGTCTGGTTTTGAGAATGAAGATTATAGGCGACTAGATTCCAGAATGTTTATTTACGACAGGACTACCATGACCGCAACAGACGTTTCCGATAATAAACCGGATGGTACCAACGATCTCGATCCGATCTTTTCACCTAATGAAGCATTTGTGATGTTCACCAATACATCCAATGACGGACTTTCTCAAAAAGATGTGATGCGTTTGGATCTTTCAACCCAGGATTCCCGGGAGCTTCGGCATGAAGACGCCTTTATGCCCGATTGGCAATAAGATGTATAATTTAAAAGAAAGCTCACATTGTGAGCTTTTTTTTATTCCGTACTTTTGTATTCAAATTTAAACATGAGCCAGGAAATTTCTAAACGGTATGCGCAGAGAGGTGTTTCGGCCTCTAAAGAAGACGTACACAAAGCAATCAGTAAGGTTGATAAGGGGCTTTTTCCACAAGCCTTTTGTAAGATCGTACATGATCATTTAACGGGTGATGACGATCACTGCCTGGTGATGCACGCAGATGGTGCAGGTACAAAATCATCCCTCGCCTATATGTATTGGAAGGAAACCGGCGATTTATCGGTATGGAAAGGAATTGCCCAGGATGCCCTTATCATGAACATAGACGACCTTCTTTGCGTTGGTGCCACAGATAATATTCTCCTGTCATCTACCATTGGCCGTAATAAAAATCTTATTCCGGGCGAAGTGATCTCTGCCATCATCAATGGAACAGAAGATCTAATTTCAGATCTTGGAAAATTTGGCGTCACCATCCATTCAACCGGCGGCGAAACTGCCGATGTTGGTGACCTTGTACGTACCATCATAGTAGATTCTACCGTAACAGCTCGTATGAAACGTGAGGACGTTATAGACAATGGTAATATTGCTGCAGGAGATGTGATCGTTGGTCTGGCTTCCTACGGAAAGGCTACCTATGAAAGTGAATACAACGGGGGTATGGGTAGTAATGGACTAACTTCTGCCCGGCACGATGTCTTCGCAAAATACCTTAGCGAAAAATACCCCGAGAGTTTTGATCATGCTGTGCCGAACGACCTGGTTTATTCGGGAAGCAGGAAATTAACCGATGCGGTAGATGGTAGTCCGTTGAACGCCGGGAAATTGGTGTTATCACCTACGCGTACCTACGCGCCGGTAATAAAAAAAATCTTATCTAATATTGATAGGAAAAATATACATGGGATGGTACATTGCAGTGGAGGCGCACAAACAAAGATCCTTCATTTTGTTGAAGACCTGCACATCATTAAGGATTCCATGTTCGATATTCCTCCCTTGTTCAAATTGATCCAGGAGGAAAGCGGTACAGATTGGAAGGAAATGTACCAGGTATTTAATATGGGCCACCGTATGGAATTATATGTTTCTGAAGCCGTAGCAGCCGAAATTATTTCCATTTCTAAATCGTTCGATATTGATGCCAGGATCATCGGAAGGGTTGAGGCTTCTTCCGAAGGAAAAAAGCTCACCATTGAAACTCCACACGGCCGATTTTTATATTGACCATATCCGTTGATACATCCCGCCGGAAATAGGTAATTATTGTAAATTTGCAGGATTAGAAAGATATATGTTAGAAAAACTTCAGATAGTAAAGCAAAGATTCGACGAGGTAAGTGACCTTATTATCCAGCCTGATATCATTAGCGACCAGAAAAGGTATATAGAGCTAAATAAGGAATATAAGGACCTTCGAATCCTTATGGACAAGCGGGAGGCTTATCTTACTGCCAGGGAACGTATTGAGGAAGCGGAAGAGATCATAAAGGACGGCAGTGACCCCGAAATGGTGGATATGGCTAAGATGCAGCTGGATGAGGCGAACGCGAAAATCCCGCAACTGGAGGAAGAGATAAAATTTCTGTTGGTACCAAAGGACCCGGAAGATGCCAAGAATGCCGTCATGGAGATACGAGCCGGAACAGGTGGCGACGAAGCCAGTATTTTTGCAGGAGACCTCTACCGTATGTATACAAAATATTGTGAAAGCAAAGGCTGGAGGACGAGTGTAGTGGATTTTAGTGAAGGAACCAGCGGTGGTTATAAAGAAATACAATTTGAGATTGAAGGTGATGATGTGTACGGTACCCTCAAATTTGAAGCCGGTGTACATCGTGTTCAGCGTGTACCACAAACCGAAACGCAGGGAAGGGTACATACCAGTGCGGCAACAGTGATGGTTTTCCCCGAGGCTGAAGAGTTCGATGTTGAGATCGATCCTAAAGATGTGCGTATCGATTATTTCTGTTCCAGCGGACCCGGGGGCCAATCGGTGAATACTACGTATTCGGCGGTGCGATTAACACACGAACCAACCGGACTTGTTGCACAATGCCAGGATCAGAAATCGCAGCACAAGAACAAGGAGAAGGCCTTTAAAGTACTTCGTTCACGTCTGTTCGATCTGGAGCTAGCCAAAAAACAGGCCGAGGATGCCGAAAAACGCGGATCTATGGTCACCAGTGGCGACCGAAGTGCCAAGATCCGTACCTATAATTATCCTCAGGGTCGGGTAACAGATCACCGTATCAACCTAACGCTTTACGATCTTAGCAATATAATTGACGGAGACATTCAGAAGATTATAGACGAATTACAACTTGTGAGCAATACCGAAAAATTAAAAGAAGCCGGAGAAACTTTCTAAATATGAAATTAGAATCACTTATTTCTGAAATTCATAAAAAGAAATCCTTTCTGTGCATTGGGCTGGATGTAGACCTGAACAAGATCCCGGCACATCTTCTGGATACAGACGATCCAATCTTTCAATTCAATAAAGCTATAATAAAGGCCACACACCATCTGGCTGTGGCATACAAACCAAACATCGCCTTCTACGAGGCTTACGGCCTGAAAGGGTGGAAATCCCTCGAAAAGACCATAGATTATCTAAATGAACACCATCCTGAAATATTCACTATTGCCGATGCAAAACGTGGGGATATAGGAAATACTTCGGCTATGTATGCCAATGCATTTCTGAAAGAGATGAAATTTGATAGTATTACGGTAGCCCCTTACATGGGGAAAGATTCGGTGGAGCCTTTTTTAGATGTAGAGGGTAAACATACTATTTTACTCGGTTTAACATCGAATGAAGGAGCCTTCGATTTTCAAACAAAAAAGATCGGGGACACCGAATTGTATAAAGAAGTAATGATCACTTCACGAGGCTGGAAACATTCGGATAGGCTAATGTATGTTGTGGGTGCTACCAAAGCCGAATTCCTGGCAGACATCCGAAAGATCGTTCCTGAAAGTTTTTTATTGATTCCTGGAGTAGGCGCCCAGGGGGGAAGCCTTTCGGAAGTATGTAAATATGGAATGACAGAAAATATCGGTCTTTTGGTAAATTCTTCGCGTGGGATCCTCTACGCGTCTAAAGGGAAGGATTTTGCCAATGCCGCAGCAGAGGCCGCCAGCCTATTGCAGCTTGAGATGAAAAATTTAATGCAGAAAATAAAGTAAGTAGGAGTTGCTTAGCTGGCTTCTTTTTGAGTGTCGTATTTTTTAATTCGGTCGTATAAAACCTTTGCTTCCTTTCTAAGTTTATCACTTCTCTTACGATCCCTTAGTGCAATCTTAAAAGACTTCTTCATCAATCTGCAGTAGCGTTCTTTTAGTTTGTCAAGTTCCGATTTATTCTTAAACCATTTCAGCATCTTCGTGAATCTTTTTCGCAAAGGTACTTTCGGCAGATGATAAATTTACTGAAAGGGAGGTTAACGCAATAATAAAATTTGCACCGGTATTAGGACAGTCGTTAATTTGTTTAACGTTTAATCCTGTAAGGCAAATACTTGCTTGAGCAAGGTGGTTGTCCTGGAATTTATTTTGGTTCTGATATTCTTCTCTTCAACAGCGATCATGGTGTAAACTCCTTTCAAGGCTTCGTTGGTTACATAATCGGTTAGATCGGGATTTACCGGGTTCACCAGTGGAATGGTGTTGTATTTATTGATAATATTGGCCCAGACCTGATCTGCTCCAACCTTAGAGAACGAATTCTGTATTACAGGATTGAATTTATTATATAAAGCCTGGTTGGTTCTGTTCTCGAGGTAGGTAGTTGCTGCATTGTCCGGCCCGAGAAGGATATTCTTTGCATCGTTAAAGGTGATTCCCTTTACTGCATCCACAAAAATTGGAGTAGCCTCCTTAACGGCATCTTCAGCTGCACGATTTAAAACTTTTAAACCTTCATCGGCCAGTTTGGACAACCCAATGTTTCTTAGCGTTTGATCTACTTTTTGAAGTTCTTCGGGAAGTAAGATCTTAACCAGGGGGTTTTTATAGAAACCGTCTTTCTGGGTAAGCTTGCTTACCTGTTTGTCGATCCCGAAATCGAGAGCCTGTCGTAAACCGTTCCCGATCATCACCGGGTCGATTCCCCCTTGTCCTGGGATACTGCCGGCTATTCCCTGTAGTTCTGCGCAGGAAGTAGATATAAACACAAAGGTAAAGACGAAGGCAATTTTTAGTAAGCGCATAGGTGAATTTTTATGAGGGTCTAAATATAAAAAAAGCCCTTCAAAATGAAGGGCTTTCTTATAAAGTATATTGTACTTTAGATAATGCTTACTTGATAACTTTTACAGTTTTAGTAGCATTTCCAACAGTTACTTGAACCATGTAAGCTCCAGAAGAAAGAGCGCTCATGTCGATACTTGGAGAAATGCTGTTAGGCTGAACCTGAAGAACAACTTTCCCTAGTACGTCATAAACAACTACAGACTCTACAGTAGATACAGAGTGAATGTTTAGAATGTCCTGAACTGGGTTTGGATATACGCTGAAAGCATTTTCAGTGAAATCTCCATTTCCTAAAACAAGGTTTCCAGTGTCATAGTATACATCATCAACGTAGTAAGTAGTAGAAGGACTTGCAGCGAAGAAGTCAACAGCACCTAAGAAGTTATCTGTTTGGAAAGGTACAGGGTTGTCATAAGCAGCAACACCATTTACGAATAATTCGTAAGTAGCAGGACCTGCATCAAGATCTACATAGATAGCAAGATCGAACCACTCATCGTGTGGGAATGTAAAGTCATCACCAGGAACAGCTGTATCTGTACCAACTCCAGGAGCACCATTATCTTGGTTAAAGTAAATATCTCCTGTATTCCATACACCAGAAAGTGCACCAGATGCAGGAATCTCACCCTGAAGGTTGAAGTAACCTTCGTTTCCAGAAGGAATGTACATATTCCATCTTAGAGTGTAGTCACCAGTAGTTTGATTACCTAAGTAAAGAAGAGCATCCTGAGGCCCCTGACCAGGTCCGATCATACCAGACTGAGTTCCTGAAGAAGCGAAATCATCACTAACGATGATGTTCTCAGTAGGAGAACCTACAGGGTCTTGAGACCAGTTACCCCAGATACCAGGAGCTTGGTTACCCATGTCACCTAATGTGTAGAAATCAAAATTGTCATCGATTATTTGAGCATTTACAAAGGTAAACGCAAATAACGCCAATGCTAATAAGTAAATTTTTTTCATAATAAATAAGTTATTTGTTGTTTAATATTGAACACGCAATATACAAAATAATTCAATA
>CAJQNO010000139.1 GCA_905479745.1 uncultured Flavobacteriaceae bacterium
AAAAAAGCAATTTATGAGTTAGGACCTACCGGTTTCCCTTTCGAACGCTTTATCGGGGCTTTGATGCAATATTCGGGCTACGAAGTTCAGATCGGGAAATTAATGAAGGGTATATGCGTAACGCATGAAGTGGACGTGATAGCGCGAAAAAACTCAGATTATATAGTAGCCGAATGTAAATTCCATAGTGACGAAGCGAGGAAATGTGATGTAAAGATCCCACTTTATATAGATTCGCGATATCGCGATATTCTGGGCTATCAAAAAATCGATCCTCCTACCGAAGGCTGGGTGGTAACCAATACAAGTTTTACCCGTGATGCCCTGGAATACGGAAAGTGTGCAGGCCTGTACTTATTGAGTTGGGATCACCCGAAAGGGGATAGCCTTAAGGAGCGAATAGACCGCCTGGGATTATATCCTATTACTGTTTCTACTTTGCTAACACAGCGGGAAAAACAATTTTTACTTAGCCGTGATATTGTGCTCTGCAGGCAATTGATTAAAGATGATTTTTATCTCGATCACCTGGGAATTACCGATAAACGAAGGGAGAATATTTTAAAAGAAGTAAATATGCTGTCTAATTACTAATGGCTATGCAGACCACTAAAATTCATTTTTTGGGTGCCGCCGGCACTGTAACAGGCTCGAAATTTATACTGGAGACTTCGGAGATTAATCTCATGGTAGATTGTGGGATGTTTCAGGGTTTGAAGGAACTAAGAGAACTAAACTGGGAACCTATTCCATTTGATGTAGCATCGATAGATCTGGTGCTCTTAACCCATGGACATCTGGATCATACAGGCTATTTACCAAGGTTGGTAAAGCAAGGATTCAAAGGAAAAATACTTGGAACGGCACCTACCCTGGCAGTAACTGGTATTATCCTGAAAGACAGCGGAAAGATCCATGAAGAAGAAGCCAAGAAAGCAAACGAGGAAGGTTATTCGAGCCATACGCCTGCACTGCCGTTCTACACTGTTAAGGAGGCCGAAGACACCATGCGATTTTTTAATAGTGTTGAGAAGGATGAGTGGATAGAGCTAAGCGAACATATAAAATGCCGTTATCAATACAATGGTCATATTATTGGTTCTACCTTCATCGAGATCCAGATCTTCGATAAGTTATTTGTTTTTTCAGGTGATGTTGGACGCAGCCATGACCACTTACTCAATCCACCCCAGAAGCCGGAGTGGGCAGATTATCTGTTCGTGGAAAGTACATATGGTAACAAATTACATCCTAGGGAAAGTGTTAGCGAATTATTGACCGAACTAGTCCATAAAACGCTACATAATCGAGGAACTCTTATTATACCTTCCTTTGCCGTGGAGCGTTTACAGGTATTAATGTATTTGCTGTATAAGTTGTACAAGGAAAATAGAATTCCCAATATCCCAATCTTTATCGATAGCCCAATGGGAAATAATGTGCTGTCTGTTTTCGAACAATTCCCGGAGTGGCATAAACTTCCTATTAGTGAATTTAAAGCAGTGCAGGATAGGATGGAGATTATTACCTCCTATCGAGAAACCTGGGAAACCATAGACGATCCCAGGCCAAAGGTAGTGATAGCGGGTAGCGGAATGGTTACCGGGGGTCGTGTGCTTACTTACCTTAAACAATTGGTCGATAAGCAAGAAACTACAGTGTTACTGGTTGGGTTCCAGGCAGAAGGTACCCGTGGGCGTCAACTTCTGGAAGGTGCGCATGAACTTAAGATCTTCGGTAAATACTACCCGGTAAAAGCTTCGGTTCACCACATAGAAAGCCTTTCGGCACATGGGGATCAGGGGGAACTTCTTAATTGGCTTTCAGAAATAAAAAACATACCGGAACAAACTTTCTTGATCCACGGTGAACCTTCGGCACGGGATGCCTTGAGAACAAAGATCCAGGACACTTACGGATGGCGCGTGCAAGCACCGCATTTGTTAGATACTGTAACATTGATGGTTTAACATTCAACTCCTTTTTTTAACATCTTACAGCTGGTTAAACCTGACGAATATCATAGTCTTAAGCCTGCTTACTTGCTACTTTTAGGTGATTGATAACGAATATCAATTTTAAAATTAATTGTTATGTCACTTATTAAATTTAGAAGAAGATTACCACTTATAGATCGTGGTATTCCTACTTGGTTTGAGACAAGTGATCTATTCGAAGATGATTTCTTTGAGAATGGAAAGAGCATTCCTCCAATGAATGTTAAGGAAAGTGATTCTTCCTACGACATTGAATTAGCTATTCCAGGATTCTCAAAAGATGAGATCGAAGTTTCACTTGAGAATGACGTGTTACATGTTTCCGCTTCTAAAGAAAAAGAAACTGTGGAAGAAGATGTGGAAGGTTATACTCGAAAAGAATTCAATTATAATTCTTTCGACCGTAAAATCAAAGTACCTAACACAGTAAATCAGGATATGGAGGTTAAGGCAACTTACAACAACGGCGTGCTGAATCTGCAACTGGCCAAAGATGATGTAGCCAAAGATCAGCCAAAGAAAAAGATTGAGATTGCATAACTCCTGAAACAAGGCAGGAAATGGGATTGAGATCATGTTTCCTGCCTTTCAAAAAAAAAATAGTCATGAATTTTAACCCGTCATCCATAAAATATATCGAGTGGCGAAGTCCGGATGGACTGCATGAGGATACCGTAAATTGTATTTCTGAATTGAAATTTATAAAGGATGAGATACAGTTTCTTTCAGATCTAATAAAAAGCCACACGCTAGAGTTACTAAGTAAAAATGCATTCTCCGAAAGTAAAGAACTCGCTGTCGAGTTGAGTGAATACAAGAAAACAATAAAAGTTCTTCTAACTAAACTAAAAACTCACTCGAATGTGCTGGAAACCCTTGTAGACGATATCGATATTCCTGATGAGGAAGACGAATATAAAACAGCCCATTATCAATTGATGTTCGAAGCTGTAGGGTTTATTTCTAGCTTTAAGAAACTGAAACGCCGGGTTTTCCATCTTATAAAAATTATATTGAAAGAAAAAAAGCAGCGAAAATTACTTAAACCCTGACCTAATGCTATCTACTATGAAAAAGTTAATGTTCTTACTTGGTTTTTTACTCTTTTTAAGCTCCTGCTCATCCACCAGATTGGTAAATCAGTGGGAGAGTCCGGACACACCGGTGTACGAGGCCAATAAGATCCTGGTAATCGGGATGAGCACAGATTCTCAATTGAGAAGGACTTTCGAGGATAAACTGGCTGCTGCCATTGAAAAAGAAAATATTATTGCAGTAAGAAGTATCGATTTCTTCGAAGGTTCTTTCACAGATTCCGACAGGACCGAGGAAGAACTCAATAAAATAGAGAGCAGATTGCTGGATGCTGGTTTCGACTCTGTATTGATCTCTAAGGTCACCGGCTCTGAAGACAAAGTAAATACAGTTCAGGCGGTTCGTGGATTTGCAAACGATTTTCAGAATTTCAAAGATTATTACCGAATTAACCAGGAGGTGTATTCGAAGAAACAAACCGAATCGTATCGAGTATATCATACCGAGACAACAGTGTTCTGTCTCTGTCCAGGGAAGGAGCGCGAATTGCTGTGGCGTGGTAATTTCGATGTGGTTGATCCTTACGATACAGATAGGAACGTAAATGATTATGTGCGAACCTTATTAAAAACCCTCCAGGAAAACGAACTTGTTATTGTCCCGGAATGAAATTACTAGTTTTTAGCGCCAAGGATTTCGAGATTCCCTTTCTGAAGAAGGCTAATACCAAAGGGCTCGAAATGATCTTGTCACCAGACAGACTTACCACCAATACCGCAATGAAAGCATTGGGATTCGATGCTATTTCTATTTTTTCTGCAGATGATGCCTCCACCAATGTACTTGAAAAACTTCATGACTTCGGGGTAAAATACATATCACTTAGATCTACGGGTTATGATAATGTCCATCTTAAAACCGCCAGGAAATTTAATATCAAGGTGGCTAATGCCCCGGCTTATTCGCCCCATGCCATCGCCGAACACGCCATCGCACTTTTGTTGTCCCTTAATAGACAAATTGTACGTGCAAACAACCAGATGAAAGCTCAGGATTTTACCTTGTCCCATCTTGTTGGTTTCGACCTGCATAAAAAGAAAGTGGGAATTCTGGGAACTGGAGCAATAGGCAGTGTAATAGCTAGAATACTGCATGGTTTCGGCTGTGAGATCTACGCTAACGACATTAGTCCAAATCCAGCTCTCACAGAGGAACTCAAACTTACTTATTTGTCCAAAAAAGAACTTCAGAAAAAATGCGATATCATCATGATTAGTTTACCGCTAACGTCCGAAACTCACCATCTTATTGATGAAACAGTGATCGCCGGTATGAAAGATGGTGCCTTCTTAATAAATATCGCCCGGGGAGCCATTGTAGATACACGAGCAGTACTGCAGGCCCTGAAGAGTGGTAAACTAGGAGGATACGCTTCGGATGTATATGAGAAGGAGGGAAGTATATATTTCTATAACAGGATAGGGGATAACCTGAAAGATCAACTATTTCTCGATCTGTTGAATCACCCCAATGTCCTGCTCACTCCACATCAGGCATTCGCAACCCGTGAAGCGCTGGAAAAGATTGCCGAAACCACCTTTTATAATCTCAATTGCTGGAGACAGCAGAAATCGTCTGAGTTCGAATTATAACCCTAGTAAAATCCTGTGATCAAAATCTTATTCTAGGAGAGCGTCATCACGCTTTCAACACTAAAAGTGGAATATTGGTACGATAGCTTAACTTAGATTTATCAGGGCCGCCTATTAATCTGTCCAGAAAAGATTGTTCCTTTATAAACACAGCGTGCATGTCTGTTTGGGTAAGTTGCGTAAAGGATTCTATGGCAGATGGGACAGGAATGTTTTCCATTGTATGAAATATGGGAGATAGACCGGAGAGGCGATCGGCTAATTTTTTTTGCAATTCATTCTTTTCAGTCTTGGTGCAACCCGATTCGTAGATACTTAATACGTGGATTTCAAAATCATGTGTTTCAATCAATTGAAGCAAGGGTGCCAAAGCAGCCCTGGACGGAATTTCATTGTTGTCGATGCTGAGTAATACCTTTTCTGAGGTATTATATTCAAAATCTTCAGGAATAGCCAATACCGGGCAGGCAATGTGCCGGATAACCTGTAGCGTATTACTGCCAAAAATAACCTCCTTCGCACTACTGGCACCATTAGTACCCATAACGATAAGGTCGATATTCTTAGCACTCACGATTTGTGCAATAGCGTCGATAAATACATCGAAATCGAAAATAGTCTCGAACGTAAACTTTTCATCCTGAAATTTATCTCGGTACTTTGCTTCAAGAGCTTTCAGCTTTTCGGTATTATCACTAGATATCGCTTCGTGTACAGAGCTATTGGGGCTGGCCGTTAAAAGATCGTCTGTGATATACTCGGAGGATTTCTGAATATTCAGAAAAATAAAATGTACCTCCTCGCCCTTAAAAAAATTCAATGCAAAGTTGATAGCATGAACGGAATTAGTGGAGAAATCGGTAGGCAATAATATCGTTTTCATAGGAAGATGAATGATTATTAAATATAACAGTTTCTAAATCAATGTTTGCTGATTTATATCAATTTCAGAATAAAAAGGATTCCTTAAATTCATTCATATTTTAATTTGAATCCAGCTTCCCCGGCAAATTTATTTGATTAATTTTGAGGGTTCACAATACGCTTTAGTTGCTTATAATGAAGAAAGATTTTGCATTTGTCCTTGTTCAATTCGTACTTTTTGCACTCTATGTAATTGATTTTGATCTCTTCGGAATTACCTTCGAAATGCCTACCTGGCTAGATCTGGGTGCCGTTGTCTTAGGATTCTTTGGTGCCGTTGTCATAACATTCGGAATTATCAATATGAATGAAAACCTTACTCCTTTTCCAACCCCACGCAGGAATTCGAGTTTAATTTCCGGGGGGATCTACAAATATATCCGGCATCCTATCTATTCGGGGATCATACTGCTGTTTCTGGCGTACGGGCTTTATACCGGTTCAATTGGCAGGCTGATCATTACTATTATCCTTAGTATTGTTTTCTATTTCAAAACCGAACTGGAAGAAGAACTTCTCATTGAAAGATTTCCGGGATATCGTCACTACAAGGGCGTAACCGGACGATTCTTCCCTAAGCTAGGTTAGTTATTAGAATTCTTAATAAATAGATTTCTTTTATTGATAACTTTTAATGTAAGGTTTTATTGAAAGTTACTACTTTTACTCTTCAGGAAAATAGAAAAAAAAGCAAATATGTCTGAGCAAATAGAGAGAATTAAATGTCTAATAATTGGATCCGGCCCGGCAGGGTATACTGCGGCTATTTATGCGGCTAGAGCCGACTTGAAGCCTGTAGTTTACACAGGTTTGGAACCGGGGGGACAGTTAACCACAACCACCGAGGTGGATAATTTTCCCGGCTACCCTGAAGGGGTGGACGGACCTACCATGATGGTTCATTTGCAACAACAGGCCGAACGCTTTGGGACCGATGTGCGCATTGGGATGATAACCTCTGTAGAGCTTAGCGATGAGGTAGGTGGTATACATAAAGCTGTAGTGGATAATACAACCACTATCGAAGCAGAAACTGTGATCATCTCAACCGGAGCGACCGCAAAATATCTTGGACTGCCCAGTGAGCAGCGATTAAGAGGAGGTGGAGTATCTGCCTGTGCAGTTTGCGATGGTTTCTTCTATAAAGGCCAGGACGTAGCAATTGTTGGTGGAGGTGACACTGCAGCAGAAGAAGCTACCTACCTTGCCAATATCTGTAATAAGGTAACTATGTTAGTGCGTCGTGATGAAATGAGGGCGTCGAAAGCAATGCAACACAGAGTGACCGCCACCAAGAATATCGATCTGCGTTATAACTCTGAAGTCGACGAGGTGTTAGGCGATATGGTTGTAGAAGGACTACGTATTAAAAATAATGTCACGGGTGAAACGGACGAAATAGCGATAACAGGACTTTTTATCGCCATTGGGCACACACCAAATACAGCAATCTTTAAGGGTCAACTGGATATGGACGATACAGGCTATATCATTACAGAAGGAAAGAGTACTAAAACCAACAAACCGGGAGTTTTTGCAAGTGGTGATGTTCAGGACAAAGAATATAGACAGGCAGTCACTGCTGCAGGAACCGGATGTATGGCAGCTCTGGATGCGGAGCGTTACCTTCAAACTATAGAAACAGAAGTGACAACACAATAAGAGGGTACCCCGATATTACGGAGCCACTAGTACGTTATACGGTTTTATTTCCCTTATTTTAAATTATAGATCGGGTTGCCTTAGGGTTTCATTACATGATCGTAGCTTAAAACGCGAGTAAGCATCCATTGCTCTCCATCGAGAATCCATAGGTGGGTGAATCGTGCGGTACTTCCCGGGATCTCAGGTTTATCCTTTGGTTTTTCAAAGAATCTGTGTATCCCTTTTTGCAAAGCACCATATAGTTTCCCGTTGTTGTACATTGGAAAAACTTCCAGGCTGCCTGGCATTAATTCGCGCCTCGATCTGTAATTAGGATTACCACATATTCCTTTTTTATACTGCTCTACAAATTGGTCTTTTGTGGTGGTAACACCTCCCTGATCATGATAGAATTCCAGGTCTTCGGATAGCAGGTGAATAAATGCCTCAAGCTCACAGTTATTGAACCCCCTGTCGAATAGAAGGCTATCATTATGTTTCAATATTTTGAACAATTCGGAATCCCGACTAACCTGAGCATTCATTCCGAAGGATATCAAAACGATACAAAAAATTACTTTTCTCATTACTATAATTTAAAGAGAAACCCGAAGTACTATGGACATTACCTCGGGTTTCTACATGGGCGGTTGGTGTTTCTTTAGCTTACATTTTATGCACTCCTCCGGAACGACTTCCTTTATTAGTGACCGCTGCAGGATCACCGTAATAGTGAACATCGCCACCACTGGAGGCTTCGGCAGTAAGTTGGTCTTTAACGTTTACTTTAATATCGGCTCCGCTAGACGCATCGGCGTTACAAGTGGCTACCAATAACTCTCTCGCGTCCAGGTCGCTTCCGCTTGAAGCTTTGGCACGCAAAGTAGTGGCTTTCCCGGATAGCTTCATATCACTACCACTACTGGTTTCAGCAAAAACCTCACTGGATAGTATTTCTAACTCAAGATCTGCTCCACTACTGGTATCGAGATTAAGTGTTTCACTTTTTATTACTGAATTTCCTATCACATCGGCACCGCTACTGGCCTCAATACTGCTAAGGTTTACATAGGTTACATGCACCTTTTTGGCTTTTGCTCTTCCGATATTCTGAATGGCACGAATACGAAGTTTTCCACCTTCTACTTCGGTTTCTATAAGTTCCATGAGATTTTCATCGGCCTCTACCGTTACTTTGTTCTCGGTACCTTCTGTTAGGTAGACATCAATTCCGGCGGCGCCTTTAACTTTGGTGAAATCGGCCACCGAACGCTCTATGGTAACCACATTCCCATTGCCATCTACCTGGCCCAGAGAAATATCGAAGTTGCAGCTGCTTAGTGTAACTACAGCGATAAATGCGAAAATAAAATTTAATGTTTTCATGATGAATAATAATTAACGTGCCTATTGGCGATTAGTTGATTTGATTGTTGATTTGTGTTGAGTCTGTTACCACACTATTCTCTGTTACCTCGTTGGGGTCGGGCACAAAGTTATTTTCTTCTGAAGCGTCTGCGCTAGGGTCATCGTTTGTTTCCGGAATCTGCATTCCATCATCATCCAGGCTTTCTATCACCTTTTTTTCCCAATCTTCAGATTCTTTGGTGTTATCGGTTTCCATTAGGTCCACCGGACAATCGAGACATTCTGTTTTGTTCTTCAGAATTCGTAAATAGTGTCCTTCCATACCGTTATCCAGTATATCTCTGGAAGACGAATAATTGCGGTGGAAGGAGTACGTATTCTCATCGGCAATAAGAATAGTTCCCTCCGGTAGATAGAGTATGAGGTCTATCTCCTGGTCCTGGTATTTATTGGCGAAATCGGTTATAAAGTATCCGTCCAGTAATAAAGTACCATTCTCAAAGGAGTAATTGTATTCTATGGCTTCCGCCCTGGTTTTGGCATCGTTGTAATTTCTGCCTTTGGCTTGTCTTTCTATCACCAGTTTCCCGGTTGCATCTGTAGTTGAACGCACGATCAACCGGACGTCGTTAGAATAGATCACCTTTTCATCATTTTCGTCATATTCTATCCTAATACCACCACCGCGATATACGCTGTAGCTATATCGGTCGTTTGCCTGCATAGCGACGGCCAGGGTATCGCCCGGAACTACGGGGATTTCGTGCTGGGTGATGAAATCACCGTTGTACGCCTGATGTGTTGCCTGGCGCACCCCGATGATTCCCAAACCAACTAAAGAGGCTACCCAAATTACGAGTAATACGATCTTGGCCGTGGTCCCGATAGACTTCAGATTGCTGATCAGCAATTTGAGCCCGAGAACAAATAAGACAAAGAACGGGATCCCGATTGCGCACAACAGTACCAGAGATAACAACCAGATTGGTGTGTTAGAGGTGTCTATCGCTGTAAAATAGTCAAGAAGTTCTCCCTGACCCCAGATATCTACAGATCCCAGGGTAAACAGTCCTACTATAAGGCCTACCAGGGTAGATAGTGCAGTTATTATTAAAATGATCCCAATAAATTTGACAAATATCTTAAGGATTGTAAGAAGGATATTACCGAGGGCATCAAAAAAGCTCGTTCCACTTTTTTTTACTCTTTCCCCGTATTTGTCATAGTCTGCGTTTTTTACTTTATCCGCGACAGTTTCATACCCTTCTTTAAACTTTTTTTCAATATTCGAGATATTAACAGGTTCGCCTGTCATTTTAAGTTTATCTGAAGTGGATTCGGCTGCTGGTACCAGGATCCAGAAAAGGATATAGACAGGAATAAAGATACCGCTGGAGAACACGGTTAACAACACCCAAAGGAGTCGCACCCATATGGCATCCAATCCAAGATAGTGTCCCAATCCGGAAGATACACCGGCAATAAACTTATTATCTATGTCTCTAAATAGTTGTTTGTACGAAGAGCGTGATCTTCTTTTTGCTGCCTGCGGAGCATCGTCGAAGATCTCTTCATCGACCATATAATCTTCGGGTTGCCCCATGATCTTGATCACTTCGTCCAGTTCTTTAAGTGAGATTACCTGCGAATTATTTTCAATTTTTTCAGAAAACAGCTCAGCAATACGAGCCTCAATATCCCGTAAGATCTCATCACTTCCCTGCGGATCGGAGAGCGATCTCTTGATCGCGTCCAGATAGCGCTGTAGTTTTGCATAGGCATCTTCATCTATATGAAAAAAGGTGCCGGCCAAATTTATGTTTACTGTTTGTTTCATTTTTTAATTGTTTCGCTGGTTACTCGGTTAACCGCCTGCTGTAATTCACTCCAGGTGGTGTTTAATTCGTTTAAAAATATCTTACCCGTTTCGGTAAGGTCGTAATACTTGCGAGGTGGTCCACTGGTGGACTCTTCCCATCTATACGATAGCAGACCAGCATTTTTCAGGCGGGTAAGCAGGGGATAGATGGTTCCTTCTACCACAAGCATTTTTGCGTCCTTAAGTGTGTCCAGAATATCCGAAGTATACGCTTCGCCATCCTTAAGGATGGAGAGGATACAGTATTCCAGAACCCCTTTTCGCATTTGTGCTTTTGTGTTTTCGATCTTCATCTTTTACTTGATTTTTTGAGATAACTGTTCGTTTTCGATTATGAAATGCGCGTTAAGGTTTTCAATACTTTGCGGACATTGCACGATCTCAGTCTCAGC
>CAJQNO010000140.1 GCA_905479745.1 uncultured Flavobacteriaceae bacterium
GAGGATTATATTGAGCAGGTCTTAGTACCAACCGAAAGGGTTATTCAGATCAGAAACGGAAAAAAAGTAAATAAAGAACGCGTTTACTTTCCTGGATATATCATGATACAGGCGAGTTTGGCCGGAGAGATTCCTCATATAATCAAATCTATTAACGGGGTGATCGGATTTTTAGGCGAAACTAAAGGAGGAGATCCTGTCCCTTTACGACAGGCCGAAGTGAATAGGATGTTAGGTAAGGTGGACGAACTTACGGTTCAGGACGACAATGTAAACATCCCTTATGTTATTGGTGAAACCATTAAAGTTATTGATGGACCGTTCAATGGATTTAACGGAACCGTCGAAAAGATCAACGAAGAAAAACGCAAGCTTGAAGTGATGGTGAAGATTTTTGGTAGAAAAACTCCACTGGAATTAAGCTATATGCAAGTAGAGAAAATTTAATTGTTACACGCTATATAATAGGTTTTTTTCTGAAGCTTCCACGATGAAAAATTCCGATTTAAAATTTGAAAAATGGCAAAAGAAGTAGGTAAAGTAGTTAAGTTGCAAGTTCGTGGAGGAGCCGCTAACCCGTCTCCACCAGTTGGACCAGCCTTAGGTGCTGCCGGTGTTAACATCATGGAGTTCTGTAAGCAATTCAATGCCAGAACCCAGGATAAGCAAGGAAAAATATTGCCAGTAGTGATCACGGTTTATAAAGACAAGTCTTTCGACTTTGTAATTAAAACCCCTCCTGCTGCAGTACAGATCCTTGAGGCCGCCAAAGTGAAAAAAGGCTCTGGTGAACCTCACGTTAACAAAGTAGCAACTATTTCCTGGGACCAGGTAAGAGCTATTGCAGAAGACAAAATGCCCGACTTGAACGCGTTCACTGTAGAGTCTGCCATGAAAATGGTAGCCGGTACAGCCCGTTCAATGGGAGTTAAAGTAAAAGGTGCTGCACCTTTTTAAACCGAAAAAGAATCTATAAAAATGGCAAGATTAACAAAAAAGCAAAAAGAAGCTAAAGGTAAGGTAGAGGACAGAACCTATACCGTATCTGAAGCCTCTGCTTTAATAAAAGAGATCTCCAACGTAAATTTTGATGCAACTGTAGACCTTGCGGTTCGTCTTAATGTAGACCCTCGTAAAGCAAACCAAATGGTTCGTGGAGTGGTTACCTTACCTCACGGTACTGGTAAAGATGTGAAGGTTTTGGCGCTTGTAACTCCCGATAAGGAAGCTGAAGCAACCGAAGCCGGTGCAGATTATGTTGGATTAGACGAGTACCTCGATAAGATCAAAGGAGGTTGGACAGATGTTGACGTTATCGTTACTATGCCGAGTGTAATGGGTAAGTTAGGGCCTTTAGGACGTGTTCTAGGACCACGTGGTTTAATGCCTAACCCTAAGACTGGTACAGTGACAATGGACGTTGCTAAAGCTGTTTCTGATGTGAAAGCCGGTAAGATCGACTTTAAAGTTGATAAGACAGGAATAATTCACGCTGCTATCGGAAAAGCATCTTTCGATGCAGAGAAGATCGCCGGAAACGCAAAAGAACTAATAACCACACTTGTAAAGTTAAAGCCTCAATCGGCAAAAGGTGTTTACATCAAGAGCATTTTCATGTCCTCTACGATGAGCCCTTCTGTTGAGATTGATACCAAACGCTTTAGCGAGCAGTAAAATAGAAGATTATGACAAGAGAAGAAAAATCGCAAGTAATTGAAAATTTAACTGCACAGCTAGCTGAAAACAGTACTATTTATTTGGCTGATATTTCAGGTTTGGACGCAGGTTCAACTTCAAATTTACGTCGTGCTTGTTTTAAAGCGGGAGTGAAACTAAGTGTAGTTAAGAACACCTTGCTTTCTAAAGCAATGGAGAGTAGTGATAAGGACTTCGGGCAACTTTCGGAAGTACTTAAAGGAAATACATCTCTAATGTTTTCTGAAACAGGTAATGCACCAGCAAAAGTAATTAAGGAATTCAGAAAAAAATCTGAAAAACCTTTACTAAAAGGGGCATATATCGAAGAGGCTGTATACGTAGGTGACGATCAACTCGACAACCTGGTAAATATCAAATCCAAAGAAGAAGTTATTGGAGATATCATCGGATTACTTCAATCTCCTGCTAAAAATGTTATCTCTGCACTTAAGAGTGGTGGAGGAACAATCGCGGGAATTGTTAAAACCCTTTCGGAAAGAGAAGGTTAATAATTTAGCACTAATTAAACTATAATATAAAAATTTATTAAAACGATAGAAAATGGCAGATTTAAAAGATTTCGCAGAACAATTGGTTAACTTAACTGTAAAAGAAGTTAATGAGTTAGCTACTATATTAAAAGATGAGTATGGCATTGAGCCTGCTGCTGCAGCTGTAGCTGTTGCCGCTGGTGGTGGTGCTGCAGGTGGTGACGCCGCTGAAGAAAAGTCTGAATTCGACGTAATCCTTACCGCAGCAGGTGCTTCTAAACTTGCAGTAGTGAAACTTGTAAAAGAACTTACAGGTGCCGGTCTTAAAGACGCTAAGGAATTAGTTGATAACGCTCCATCTCCAATTAAAGAAGGAGTTGCAAAAGACGAAGCTGAAGCACTAAAAGCTCAGTTAGAAGAAGCCGGAGCTGAGGTTGAGCTTAAGTAAGCTCTCCGAGTTCCAAACCTTAAGGTTTAGGCCTTCCCCAATGGGGGGATGGGCCTAAACCATTTTGCGTATATAAAGGTTGACAGTTTTCGATTATACGCACACACTGTTTTTTTAATTAAAATTCCGTCCATAGATGTCAGCAACGCAAACTGAAAGATTGAATTTTTCCTCTGTGCAGAACAAGCCGGATTATCCCGACTTTTTGGACATCCAGATCAAATCCTTCCAGGATTTCTTCCAGCTGGAAACCAAGTCAGAAGAAAGAGGTAACGAAGGTCTCTACAAGACTTTCATGGAAAACTTCCCTATCACCGATACCCGTAATCAATTCGTATTAGAATTTTTAGACTACTTCGTGGATCCTCCACGATATTCTATACAAGAGTGTATCGAACGTGGGTTGACCTACAGCGTACCACTTAAGGCACGCCTGAAATTATACTGTACCGATGAAGAACACGAAGACTTCGAAACCATCGTACAGGATGTATACCTTGGTACCATTCCTTATATGACACCAAGCGGTACCTTCTGTATCAATGGGGCAGAACGTGTTGTTGTATCACAGTTACACCGATCTCCAGGTGTTTTCTTTGGACAATCCTTCCATGCCAACGGGACCAAACTTTACTCGGCCCGTGTTATCCCGTTTAAAGGATCATGGATAGAATTCGCTACCGATATCAACAGCGTGATGTACGCTTATATCGACCGAAAGAAAAAATTACCCGTAACTACCCTTTTCCGTGCTATTGGTTTTGAAAGAGACAAGGATATCCTTGAGATCTTCGACCTGGCGGAGGAGATCAAAGCTACAAAGACCGGCTTAAAGAAATACATGGGCCGTAAACTCGCTGCCCGTGTGCTTAAAACATGGCATGAGGATTTTGTGGATGAAGATACGGGAGAAGTAGTATCTATCGAACGTAACGAGATCATCCTGGATCGTGATACCGTTCTTGAAAAAGAACATATCGAAGAGATCCTGGAATCCGGTTCGAAAACTATTCTGCTTCACAAAGAGGATAACCAACTGGCAGATTATGCCATTATCCATAACACCCTTCAGAAGGATCCAACCAACTCCGAAAAAGAAGCGGTTGAGCACATTTATCGACAACTGCGAAATGCCGAACCACCCGATGAGGAAACGGCTCGTGGAATCATCAATAAGCTTTTCTTTAGTGATCAGCGATATAATCTTGGTGAGGTTGGTCGATACAGAATGAATAAAAAACTGGGTCTTGATATCGAAATGGAAAAGCAAGTGCTTACCAAAGAGGATATCATTACCATCGTTAAATACCTTATCGAACTTATCAACTCCAAAGCAGAGATCGATGATATTGACCACCTTAGTAACCGTCGTGTACGTACCGTAGGGGAGCAGCTGTCATCGCAATTTGGTGTTGGACTCGCACGTATGGCACGTACCATTCGTGAGCGAATGAACGTTAGGGATAACGAAGTATTTACTCCGATCGATCTTATTAATGCTAAGACTTTATCGTCTGTAATTAATTCTTTCTTCGGAACCAACCAGCTCTCTCAGTTCATGGACCAGACCAACCCACTGGCCGAGATCACGCACAAGCGTCGTCTGTCGGCATTAGGGCCTGGTGGTCTTTCGCGTGAAAGAGCAGGATTCGAAGTTCGAGACGTTCACTATACGCACTACGGAAGACTTTGTCCTATTGAAACGCCGGAAGGGCCGAACATCGGACTCATATCCTCACTTTCGGTATATGCGAAAGTGAATAACCTAGGATTTATTGAAACTCCGTATCGTAAGGTAGAGAATGGAAAGATCGACCTAAAGAACGAACCTATCTACCTTTCCGCAGAAGAAGAGGAAGAGAAACTGATCGCTCAGGCTAACATCCCTTTAAAGAAAGATGGAACCATAGACAGCGACCGTGTAATTGCACGGGAAGAAGGTGACTTCCCGGTTGTAGAGCCTAAACAGGTTAACTATGCCGATGTTGCTCCAAACCAGATCGCTTCTATCTCTGCATCTTTAATTCCATTCCTCGAGCACGATGATGCAAACCGTGCCCTGATGGGATCTAATATGATGCGTCAGGCTGTACCTTTATTAAGAGCCGAGTCTCCAATTGTTGGTACCGGACTGGAACGTCAAGTAGCCTCAGATTCGAGAGTACTTATCAATGCAGAAGGTGACGGGGTAGTAGAGTATGTAGATGCGAACGAGATCGTGATCAAGTACGATCGCACCGATGATGAACGATTGGTAAGCTTCGACGGTGATAGTAAAACATATAATCTCATAAAATTCAGAAAGACCAACCAAAGTACTTCCA
Source organism: uncultured Flavobacteriaceae bacterium (assembly GCA_905479745.1). Classification (GTDB taxonomy): domain Bacteria; phylum Bacteroidota; class Bacteroidia; order Flavobacteriales; family Flavobacteriaceae; genus Pukyongia. The sequence goes on from CAJQNO010000140.1 coordinate 4,962, forward strand.
TTAACCTGAAACCTATCGTAAAGAAAGGTGATAGAGTGGCTAAAGGACAAGTACTTTGCCAGGGATATGCCACCGAAGACGGCGAATTAGCACTTGGTAGAAACATGAAGGTTGCCTTCATGCCCTGGAAAGGATACAACTTTGAGGACGCGATCGTGATTTCCGAAAAAGTGGTTCGTGAAGATATCTTTACCTCCATTCATATTGATGAATATTCACTGGAAGTTCGGGATACCAAATTAGGTAACGAAGAACTAACCAACGACATTCCTAATGTTTCTGAAGAGGCTACAAAAGACCTGGATGAACACGGAATGATCCGTATTGGTGCAGAAGTGAAGCCGGGGGATATACTAATAGGTAAGATCACTCCGAAAGGAGAAAGTGATCCTACCCCAGAAGAGAAACTTCTTAGAGCAATTTTTGGTGATAAAGCCGGGGATGTGAAAGATGCTTCTTTAAAGGCCTCTCCATCTCTTAGAGGTGTGGTGATCGACAAGAAGTTGTTCGCTCGTGCCATTAAGGATAAGCGTAAGAGAGCCAAAGATAAAGAGGACATCGCAGAACTGGAAGCAAAATACGATGCGAAATTCGATGCTTTGAAAGAAGTATTAGTTGAAAAACTCTTTGCGATCGTAGGTGGAAAGACTGCTCAGGGCGTAATGAACGATCTTGGAGAAGTAGTCTTCCCTAAAGGTAAGAAATATACACTGAAGATGTTGAATGCGGTCGAGGACTATACACACCTAACCGGTGGAACCTGGACTACAGACGACGATACCAACCGTATGGTAAAAGACCTGATGCACAACTATAAGATCAAGGAAAATGATCTTCAGGGGAATTTGCGTCGTGAGAAATTTACTATCTCAGTTGGAGATGAATTACCTTCAGGTATACTGAAACTTGCTAAAGTTTATATCGCTAAGAAACGTAAGCTGAAAGTAGGAGATAAAATGGCGGGACGTCACGGTAACAAAGGTATTGTTGCGCGTATCGTCCGTGAAGAGGACATGCCGTTCCTTGAAGATGGAACTCCGGTTGATATCGTACTTAACCCACTAGGTGTACCATCGCGTATGAACATCGGGCAGATCTATGAGACTGTTCTTGGTTGGGCCGGACAGAAATTGGGAAGCAAGTATGCTACTCCTATCTTCGATGGTGCCACATTGGATCAAATCAACGAATTAACCGACAAAGCTGGTATTCCAAGATTTGGACATACGTATCTATACGACGGTGGAACAGGACAGCGATTCGATCAACCTGCTACAGTGGGAGTGATCTATATGCTGAAACTTGGACACATGGTAGACGATAAGATGCACGCACGTTCTATCGGGCCATACTCATTGATCACACAGCAACCACTTGGTGGTAAGGCACAATTTGGTGGTCAGCGATTTGGTGAGATGGAAGTATGGGCACTTGAAGCCTATGGAGCATCAAGCACCCTGCGTGAGATATTAACGGTTAAGTCGGACGACGTGATCGGTAGAGCTAAGACTTACGAATCTATCGTAAAAGGTGAGGCCATGCCAGAGCCGGGACTTCCGGAATCCTTCAATGTATTGATGCACGAATTGAAAGGATTAGGTCTGGATATCAGGTTAGAAGAATAGGGAAACCCCGCTTCGGCGGGGAATAACCCGAACTTCAGAAGGAGTGAAACAACACTCCTAAAACAAATAACAACAAAGGATAGTACATAGCATTATGGCAAGAAATAAAGAAAACACAGTACAGAAATTCAACAAGATCTCTATTGGTTTAGCTTCGCCCGAGTCGATATTGGCTGAATCTCGTGGAGAAGTACTAAAACCGGAAACGATTAACTACCGTACGCACAAACCAGAGCGTGACGGACTTTTCTGTGAGCGAATATTCGGACCTGTAAAGGATTACGAATGTGCCTGCGGAAAATACAAGCGTATACGTTATAAAGGGATTGTTTGTGACCGTTGTGGGGTAGAAGTAACCGAGAAAAAGGTACGTCGCGACCGCGTAGGGCACATCAACCTAGTAGTTCCTGTAGCACACATTTGGTACTTTAGAAGTTTACCTAA
>CAJQNO010000141.1 GCA_905479745.1 uncultured Flavobacteriaceae bacterium
GCAACTCCCGGATGTGGTTTCTTTTAGTGAGACTATTTTCAGTGGTTTCAATCTTACCCTCTTTATGGTTATTTTGGTAATAGTTCCCCTTTTCCTGTATTTTCTGGGGAAGAAATCAACAGCCACAACGATCAACCTTCCGGTCTACAAAGGGGCCATTTATGAAAGTTCAGACGGGAAAGGAGCAGAACGTATCGATCGCTCCCCGGTTTTTGGTATTGCTTTTGGGCTTCTTGTCATGATCGCATTTATCTACCAGTATTTCGATGCCCTAACTCATAATATCATCACGCCCAATATGCTTAATTTCTTTATGTTCGGGCTGGCTTTGTTGCTACATGGTAGTTTCAGAAGTTTTTTAAATGCGCTTGAAGAAGCCATAAAAGGGGTAGCAGGGATATTGATACAATTCCCTCTGTACTTTGGTATAATGGGTATCATGCGGGACAGCGGGATGATCGTACAAATTTCCGATTTCTTCGTGTCTATCGCCAATGAGACCACCCTTCCCTTATTCACTTTTTTCAGTGCAGGGTTGGTTAATATTTTCGTTCCCAGCGGAGGAGGTCAGTGGGCTGTACAGGGCCCGGTGGTGATAGAATCTGCCTTAAAACTTGGGGTGCCACTACCAAAGGCAATTATGGCACTTGCCTATGGGGATCAGTTAACAAATATGATGCAACCTTTCTGGGCCTTACCACTACTGGGAATTACCAGGTTGAAGGCAAAGGAGATTTTACCTTACACTCTAATTGTAATGCTTCTTGGAGGCCTGGTATACCTGGCCGGACTATTAATCATCTAGACCCCGGAAAACTTATGTATTTTCTTACCGAAAAATTATGGTTTCCCGAAGTTTCTGAAGCCGATAGTGACGGATTACTTGCTGTGGGCGGGGATCTTTCGGTGGAAAGGCTGAAACTCGCGTATCGCTCGGGGATCTTTCCCTGGTATGGAGATGCCCAACCCATAATGTGGTGGTCTCCCAATCCTAGGATGCTGTTGTTTCCCGATAAGTTACACGTCTCGAAGAATCTTCAGAAGAAAATAAATAAAAGAAACTTTACGGTCTCATTTAATAATAATTTTGCTGAAGTGATCCGTCAATGCGCGAACGTGCCCAGGCCCGATCAGGGTGGAACCTGGATCACCGAAGACATGGAAGCCGCATATATCAAACTCCATCAAGGAGGTATTGCTACCTCTGTGGAGGTATGGTTGGATGGAAAGCTGGTGGGTGGCCTCTACGGGGTTGATCTGCCGGATAAAAAGATATTTTGCGGGGAAAGTATGTTTAGCGGTGTGAGTGATGCGTCTAAGATCGCTCTCTATCACCTGGTGGAAGCGCTAAAGAAGAAAGAATATAAATTCATTGATTGCCAGATGTATACAGAGCACCTTGCAAGAATGGGTGCTGAAGAGGTTTCGAGAGAACGTTTTATGGCTTATTTATCCGAAAGATGACTTTTGTCAAACTCAATTGAAGGGAATTCACTTACTTTAGCTTAGTATTCTAATTACTAGTTTTGGAATATTTAGAAACTTTCAAACAGTGGATGGTAGATCATCCTACTTCGGCGGCCATAATAAAATACCTGCTATGGGTTATTTTTATTGTGGGGCTGTTGCAGTTCTTCAGACGAATGCTTCGTCGAAATTTACCCGATTCCAACGCTCGATATAAATCTCAGAAAGGAGTTGAGGTGATTGGTTATATAATACTCATTATTCTTAGCCTTTCCTACTTCACGGGAAATATTAAAGATTTCACGCTCGCGATTGGTTTGCTCACGGCGGGGATTACCATAACGCTTCAGGAATTGATCTTAAGTATTGCGGGTTCCATGTATATTTTCTTCGTAAAGGTGTACAAGCCCGGAGATCGAATAGAAATCAATGGCATCAAGGGAGATGTTATAGACATTGATAGTATTTACACTACCATGATGGAAATTGGGGAATGGGTTAGTAGTGATAATTACAGTGGCCGGATCGTGAAATTAAGTAATGCTTTCGTGTTTCGTGGCCCTATCTATAATTATTCGCGCGATTTTCCCTTTATCTGGGATGAATTCGATATCCCGGTGAGATATGGTTCAGATACTGAACTTGCAAAAGAGATCATCATGAAAATAGCGGCCGAGAACCTATCAGATTATGTAAACGCTTCGAAGAATGAGTGGAAGACAATTGTAGAGCGCTATTACATAGAGGATGCCAGGGTGGAACCTTCGCTAGCCATTACATTAACCGATAACTGGATCCAGTTCAATCTGCGGTATATAGTGGACTATAAAAGAAGAAGATTGACCAAGCATCTGTTAAATGAACTGATCATATCTGAAATTGAAAAGACAGGCGGTAAAGTACAGTTAGCTTCCGCTACAGTTGAGATTGTTCGAATCCCTACCATACAGGTTGATAAGGACCAATAACGTGTTACAAGTTAAATTTAAATCAAGTGGAAACCGCCTATCTTCGGTCGTTCGCCATTAATCTGTTCACATATTAATTCACTTCTTTTTTTTGTATCTTTCGCATGCCTATTTCAGGACTAATCTATTTAATATCACTCTAATGAAGCGTTTTTACCCCAATTTTATTCTCTCCATTCTTTTCGGTTTATTTTCAATAGTTGGACATTCTCAGCAAAATGAGGTGTTACCTGCAGGATTAACCGAAGGCGAAAGACAGATCATTGCCCAGTATTCCTTCAGCGGTAACAGGATGACTCCTCCACCCACAGGCCCGGTTCGCGCCGCTGCCGAATGGGAAGAGGTTGAATACTTGCTCATCACCTGGCAACCCAATTTTCCGAACATATTAAGGCAGATCGTAGAAGCTGCCGTACAAGAGTGTAAGGTGATCATCACCACTCAGAACGAAGCTTCTGTGTCGAATTATTTAACTTCCAATGGAGTAGATCTCACCAATGTGATCTTTATGGACGAGCCATGGGACAGTATCTGGATTCGGGATTATGCCGGAAACACGATCTATTCAGACGATGTAGGGGAACGCGCATTAACAGACTGGATCTACAACCGTCCGAGACCCCAGGATAATGTGATGCCATCGGCACATGCAGCCTTAACAGGTATTCCTATCTACATTACCGATACCGCTCCCAACGATCTTGTAAATACAGGAGGTAATTATATGTCGGATGGGTTGGGTAACGCCTTTGCTTCAGAGCTGGTATTAAATGAAAATGCAGCCGGAAATCCGTATGGTGTTTCTGCTAAGACCGAAGCCCAGATAGACGACATTATGATGGATTATATGGGGATAAGCAATTATATTAAAATGACCCCCTTGCCTTACGATGTTATTAATCACATCGACATGCATATGAAATTGCTGGATGAAGAAACTTTGCTGGTGAGTAAGTATCCCGAAGGTGTAGCAGATGGGCCACAGATCGCAGCTAATATCGATTATGTACTTACTAATTTTCAATCGGCTTTCGGTACTCCTTACCGTGTAAAATGGATTGATGCACCTCCAAGTACTAGTGGGGCTTACCCGGATAATGGTGGATACTATCGTAATTTTACGAACGCGATCTTTATCAATAAAACTATCCTGATCCCGTTCTATCGCCCTGAAGTTGATGGTCCTGCACTGGCCCAATGGCAGGAGATGATGCCGGGTTATAACATAGTGGGGATAGACGTAGACAATTCGGGGGAGAATCTTATTGCTCTTGTAGGCGCAATACATTGTATAACACACACTATTGGTGTTGCCGATCCGCTGTGGATCGTTCATCAACCGGTTTATCAGGCCGATATCAATACAGACGTAACTCTGGATGCAATGGTAAAACACATCTCCGGGGTTAGTGCTGTGGACGTGATGTGGCGCGAAGAAGGTACAACCACCTGGAATGAGACTGCCATGAGTAATGTTTCCGGTGATAACTGGACCACCGATCTTTCTATTGGCAATACTAATGTAGAATACTTCATCGAAGCTGAAGCTAACTCGGGCAAGGTATTATCACGGCCCATAGTGGCGCCCGATGGTTACTGGACCATCAATACCGAGGTTTTGGGAACTGGCGACCTGATGACAAACAGAATTTCGGCTCCTTATCCTAACCCTACTATGGATGCGGTTTCCTTCAACCTTAACAACATCCCGGGAACTATTAATGTGAGTGTATACAATTTGCTGGGACAGCAGTTAATGACCGAGCAACTGGAAAAGGGGAACGGAGTCTTTACCTTAAATCTCAACCCACAATGGAAGGGAACCCTTTTCGTTAGTTTTGAAGGAGAATTTGGTAGCAGCACCAAGAAAGTGATCAAATTGTAATATTTAAAAGTTACCGTGAAAGCCGCAATTTTTTGCGGCTTTTTCTGTTTATATGTGTGGAAATATCGGCTTGGGAGCAGTGTTTCGACGATTTTATTTGGTTTTTATGCAGATAATGAGCATCTTAGCTTCCGAATTTTCTTACGCCCCACAGCATGAAAAGACATTTATTACTTATCCCTGTACTTATCGTATGCTTTGCGACGAGTGGTTATTCACAATCTTCTACAGATGTTAATAAGGATGTAGACCGTACTGCTGTTTACGAACAAGTGGTGAAAGAAGGATACGGAACCCCCACTATCTACAAAGAGTTGGGGAATGGCCATTATTTTAAAGGAAATTACGCCGAAGCCAAGAAATGGTTCGAAAAGTTATTTGAAATAGAAACTCTGGAAGATCCTATGCTGAAGTTTCGTTACAAACAAACGCTGAAAGCCTTGAAGCTTGATATCGAGACCAATACCTATCTAAATCCGGCTGTAGCGGGGTCTAACTAACCTCTTAGCTTATTTACTTCATTATATCTGAAACAATCCACAACATGGTCGTTTACCATGCCCGTGGCCTGCATATGTGCATAAACAACAGTAGTTCCTACAAACTTGAAGCCGCGTTTCTTCAGATCGGCACTAATTTCGTCACTTAGAGGCGTATTCGCAGGAATGTCATCCATGCTCCTGCATTGGTTCACAATAGGTGTATGATTCACAAAACTCCATATATAATCGCTGAAACTGCCAAATTCCTTCTGAACCTCCATAAAAGCGATGGCGTTGGTAACTGTAGCTTTTACTTTTAACTTATTTCGGATGATACCGGCGTCCTGAAGCAAGGATTCGATCTTCTTTTCATCGTACTTCGCCACTTTCTTATAATCGAAGTTGTTAAAAGCCTTTCTGAAATTTTCCCGTTTTCTAAGTACGGTTATCCAGCTCAGCCCTGCTTGAAAGGTCTCCAGAATAAGGAACTCGAACAACAAATGATCGTCCTTAACAGGAACACCCCATTCGGTGTCGTGATAGGCAACGTACAACGGATCTTCTCCACACCATGCACATCTTGTCTTCGTCATAATTGTGGTATTTTTGTGTAAGGAAAGGTAGTAAGTTTTTAAAACTATTCCGACTCATAGCCAATGGAAAATATCATGCAAACAACATCAGAAAACAAAGAGGAACTTATTAGGGAGAAATTAAGAGTTGCCGTCGATTATCAAACTTACAGAAATACCGTTTCAGAACTAGCCTCGAAGGGGCTTAGTTCAGGTCTGCAGCAATCAGAAGCAAACGCAAATTATACACGCTTAAACGATGCAAGAATGCGCCGATTGGATAAAACTATTCGCGTACCGGAGAAGATCGAAGAAAGGTTCAGAAACTTTCAGGGCGACCAAACCTGGCTGGTGGTTACCGAGAGTTGGTGTGGTGATGCGGCCCAGACGATCCCGGCAATAAACAAACTCGCAGCCCTATCTGATGACATCGATTTAAAATTAATTTATCGTGACACACACCCTGAACTGATAGATGTCTTTCTTACCAACGGAGCCCGTTCTATACCCAAATTAATTGCAATGGATAATGTAAGTGGTAAAATAATAAACGAATGGGGTCCCAGGCCTTCAGCTGCAACTGTAATGGCAGAAAACTATAAGGCAGAGCACGGAACTCTCACTCCTTCGTTTAAAAAAGATCTTCAGGTTTGGTATAATAAGGATAAGGGCCAAACCACGATACAGGACCTGTCCGAACTGATCTAGTTATTGTTGTCCCGGGAAGTTATAGGTGATGGTCCCTTTCTGATTTTCAATTGAGGGAGCCGTAGTAAAACGTGCTTTTTCGGCGTACATGATCGCGCTTTCTACCAGGCAACCATTCTGGGTAGTGGAAGCTCTTTTGTTGAAATGGGTTTTGGTAATCTTACCAAGGGCATTTACCTGTATATCGATAACTACGATACCACCCCGGTCGCAGGTGTATACCGGGTTAGGAATATACAGTCCGCCTCTGTTCACCAGGTCGTAACTAATGGTTGTATTCCGGTTCCCGGAACCCGACTCTCGTTTTTTCTTTTTTTTCTTTTTCAGAGCGGTTTCCCGCGTTTCCCTGATCTTTTCCCTGGCTTTTCTTATACCTTCTTCTGAAACGAATTCCGAATCGTTTATCGCTTCATCCAAAGCTGCCAGTGTTTCGTCTATTTGATTTTCGGAAGTTTCTAGCTCTGAAATAAATTTTTCTGCTTCATTAAATGCCTTATTCGTTTCGATATTGCGTTTTTCGGCTGCAGATAATTGGGCCAACTCCTCTTCGGGAATGGTTATTTCATCTGTATATTCAACGTTGTAAGAAGATTCGTCTACCGGGAAGCCGGCTCCTAATTTAGCCGAATAAAGGATAAGGAATAAGCAGCCAAAGATAAGTGACGTAAGTAAGAAGGCACGGTATGAATAATCAATTTTCATGGGGCAAATGGTACAACAATGATACAAAAATATTTGAAATGGGCTTAGAAACCAGAAGTTTAAGAGCTTTTTAACTTGTTATACCTGCTTCAAAATCTTCAATAGAAAGCGCATTTTCAACTTTAAATTCTCCAATACGGGTGCGTCTCAGTTTTGATAGATGCGATCCGGAACCTACAGCTTTTCCCAGATCATGGGCTAGCGTACGGATATATGTGCCTTTACTGCACACCACCCTAAAATGGATGTCTGGTTTAGAAAACCCGGTTATTTCGAATTCGGATATATGCACAGTACGAGTTGGAATCTCAACTTCCTTTCCTTCCCGCGCATACTCATAGAGTCGTTTCCCATCTTTCTTTAATGCCGAAAAAACCGGTGGCCGTTGTTCAATGTCCCCGATAAAAGCCAGAACAGCCTCATTTACCATTTGCTCGGTCACCTGCGAATGATCGAATTCCTGGTCGAAGCTAGTTTCTAGATCGTAACTGGGAGTGGTAGCTCCCAGGGTTATGGTACCCGTGTATTCTTTTTCCTGCCCCTGATATTCTTCGATCTTTTTAGTAAACTTCCCGGTGCAGATTATCAGGAGACCGGTTGCAAGTGGATCCAGGGTTCCGGCATGACCCACCTTGATCTTTTTTATCCCGTACTTTTCTCTAATTAGCCATCTTAACTTGTTCACCACCTGGAAAGATGTCCAATCGAGAGGTTTATCAATTAAGATCACGTGACCGTTTATATAGTCTTCGGCTGTCATTAAGCGAGATAAAAACTGGTTATTATGGCAATAATACCAACTAGTAAACAGTAGATCGCAAAATAGGAGAGTTTGCTTTTTCGTACCAGAGTGATCATCCATGTACAGGCTATCAAGCCACAAATAAAAGCGGCAATAAATCCTACTCCCAGGATGGTAAAGTCTGCACTCTCTGAAGAAAGTTCACCACTCCAGATATCCTTGGCGATCTTCCCAAAAATAAGAGGTACAACCATAAGAAAGGAAAAACGCGCTGCCTTACTTTTATCGTTTCCCAGTAATACCGAAGTAGAGATGGTAGCCCCACTTCGCGAGATTCCGGGCAGCATGGCAATTGCCTGGGCGATCCCTATCACGAAGGCGTTGCTGTTCGAAACTTTTTTACCGGTGTTTTTTGCGCGGTCTGCCAGCCATAAAAGTACGGCCGTTACTATGAGCATGGCACCCACAAATGCGATGTTTCCACCAAAGAAAGCCTCCAGTTCTTCTTCAAAAAGTACGCCTACTATAACAGCAGGAAGCATAGAAATAATGATCTTAAGCGAAAATTTTGTCTCTTCGTTCCATTTAAATTTCAGCAGGCCGCTAAGGATTTCCCATACATCTTTGCGGAAAACAACGATTGTACTGAGGGCTGTGGCGAAATGTAGGACCACGGTAAAGAGAAGGCTTTCCTCCGGGACAGATGTATCTCCCAGGATCGCTTTCCCCAATTCGAGATGTCCACTGGAAGAAACGGGTAGAAATTCGGTGAAACCCTGTACAACGCCAAGGATAATAGCGTCCCAAATGTTCATGGGTTATTTCTCTTTGTTCGAATTCAACAAGATGGCGTACACTTCAAACCCAAAACCAATAAGGATTAGTGCGGGAGCCAGGCGTATTCGACGCCAGTTGTAGATCTCCGGATTGAAAACATTAGGGTCGTCGCTACCACCACCAGCCATCAGGATGAACCCAAGGGCGATAAATGCCAATCCGATAAGCATGAACTTATAATTTTTTTTCTCGAAAATGAAGCTGTGAACCTTCGCTGCTTCTTTGCGTTTTTTCTCTCCCATGATTATTTGAATTCAGTAAAGATAATTTCGTCATCCATGGCTAATTGCGCAATATGATTGGAAGTTCCTGTTATCACTTTAGCCAGGTGCAAGGTAACTTTTTTATTTAAAACTGTTTCTTCCAGTTCGGAGAGAGTATAGCCCTGTTCTAACCCTCTGTTTATGTAGTAAAAATCTCCATTTTCTTCGGCAAAGACTATATCCAGGGTACCGCCTTCATAGATCCTGGTCACCACGATTTCTTTTACATCGCAATCCTCGGGTTTCGGATACTGAATAATACAGCTTGAGAACAGCAGTGGGAGTACAAGTAAAGAGGTTATTTTCTTAATAGTACAATTCATCGGTACGTAAATTTAAGAATCGTTGCGTAGCGAAAAATGTACTGATCCAGGTAATGATAAGTCCCATCAGAAAAATAAATACAAACAGCGACACAATTAAGGTGCGGTCTCTTGTTAATCCTAACTCGGGGAAGGTTTTGTTGAGATAATATAATACCAATGCCATACCTCCCATGGCCAGGACTGAGCCTAACATCCCTAATCGAACACTTTTCCATATAAAAGGACGTCTTATAAACTGTTTGGTTGCACCAACCATCTGCATTGTTTTAATGGTAAAACGTTTGGCATATACCGAAAGACGGATAGAACTGTTTATAAGTAGAATGGCTATGATGAGGAAAACTGCGGCTATTATAAGCACCCAGAAGCTAATGCGTTTTACATTTTGCGTAAGCTTTTCTATAAGGGGTTTATCATACCCTATGTCATCTACAAATGGTTTATTTTTTAATTCGGCGATGATCTCCTCAACTTTTTCGGGAGTGACGAAATCTGCATTCAGGCGTACATCTATGTTGTTCAATAATGGATTATCACCCAGGTAATCTACATAATCCTCTCCAATTTCGGCCATGTGAATTTCGGCGGCTTCTTCCTTGGACACATAGTTTGCAGAACGTGTATAATCTGCCATTTGTAAACTTTGCTTCAATTGGTTGATTTCAACCTCCTTGGCTGTGTCCTTCAGAAAAATAACTATAGGAACCTGTTCCTTAAAATGATCTGCCACCCGTTTCGAATTCAACACAAGTAGCCCCAGTATCCCTAATAGGAATAGCACCAGGGAGATGCTAATCACCACCGAGAAATAAGAAGAGATTAAACGTCTTTTTTGATACTTTTCGAATGCTGTAGCCATAAATTTAGCCTTATCGACCGTAAAAATACAATGAATTTCAGTTCAATTACCTACTAACGAAGAAAGTTTCAACAATCTTATAAATAGGCTTACTTTTGATAGATAAATTTAAGAGCGATCAAGTTTAAACTTCTTCAGGAATTGAAAATTTCGCGGCCCGGATTGTGGTTTCCAACTGTCTGGATCTATCTGGTTCCTTTTAGTTTTGCCACCCAGTTCTGGAGCCAAGCTGTATTTTGGATCGGACTCTTCTTTGTCACCTTTCCTTTAAATTATCTTGTCTACGGCCTGAACGATTTTAACGATACCAAGGCCGATGCCTATAATAAAAGAAAGGGTAATTTCCTCTTTGGGGCGCGTTTTTCGAAAGAACAACTGAGAGGAACTCCGCTAAAGATAACCTTAGTGGTACTACCGTTTATCATCTTATTTACCTTTCTGGCTGGATATAAAATGTTCTTGTTGCTTCTCTTTATGGTCGTTATCAATGTACTTTATAATTTCAGGCCCTTTCGCTTAAAGGAAAGGCCGCCCTTCGAGATCATTATCCAGATTGGCTATGTATTTACTGCTTTGTTTAGTGTGCTTCTTAATGGCATTGAAATGATCCCCTGGCAAACACTTGTCTACTTGTGTCTCTTTGCTTTTCAGGCGCATCTGGCGGGGGAGATCATGGACATAGAACCCGATAGACAGGGAGGAAAAAGAACAACTGCCACCGTTATTGGCAGAGTTCCTTCCAAATTGATCATGCTTGGTTTGCTTCTCTCCGAAGTATACATTCTTTATTTTTGGTTTAACGATCATGTGCTCTCAGCTTTTCTTGCTGTATTTTCCATCTGGCTGGTGATCGACCTGCTGTTTCTATTCCGGACGAAGCCGTATTCGGTGTTTCAGATGAAACTTTTTGGAATCGCCATGAACGTTTCGGCTATTTTATCCATGTTGTGGATACTGTATTCGGGAAACCTCTTACAGCCTAATTTTTAAGGCGAAACGGGCGTACTTCTGCTTAGAAATCTTAAATTTGCTCCTTCGCACTAAAACAAATTATGAGTCAGTATCATTTTAACGATATCGAAGCCAAATGGCAGCAATTCTGGGCCGAAAATAAGACCTTCAAAGCCGAAAATAAAAGCGATAAGCCAAAGTACTATGTGCTTGATATGTTTCCCTATCCTTCGGGAGCGGGGCTACATGTAGGGCATCCGCTAGGCTATATTGCCAGCGATGTTTATGCCAGGTACAAGCGCCATAAAGGTTATAATGTACTGCATCCTATGGGATACGATAGTTTTGGTTTACCTGCCGAACAATATGCAATTCAAACCGGGCAGCACCCCGCCGAAACCACCTTGGTGAATATAGAAGGAGGCGTGGATAAAAGCGGTACCACCATCAAAGGCTACAGAAAGCAGTTGGATAAGATAGGATTTTCGTTCGACTGGAGCCGGGAGGTACGCACCTCCGATCCCAAATATTACAAATGGACCCAGTGGATCTTTATTCAGTTATTCGAAAGCTGGTATGATAAGGATGCCGATAAGGCAAAAGATATAAATGAACTTATCTCTATATTTTCTTCGGAAGGGAATACGCAGGTAAATGCCGCTTGCGATGATGATGTAGATATGTTTACTGCAGACGAATGGAACTCATTCACTTCAGAAGAAAAACAACGAATACTCCTTAAATACAGGCTCACCTACCTGGCCGAAACCGAGGTAAACTGGTGCCCCGAACTGGGGACTGTACTGGCCAACGATGAGGTAGTGAACGGGGTTTCGGAACGAGGGGGCTTTCCCGTTATCCGAAAAAAAATGATGCAGTGGAGTATGCGGATCACCGCCTACGCACAGCGCCTGCTGGATGGTTTGGAAACGATCGACTGGCCACAGCCGCTAAAGGATTCGCAAGCAAACTGGATAGGCCGCTCCGAAGGTGCCATGGTCTCTTTCGATCTGCAAGGATTTGAAGATACGATAGAGGTCTTCACTACCCGCCCAGATACCATCTTTGGAGTGAGTTTTATGACGCTTGCCCCGGAACACGAATTGGTGGCTAAAATTACTTCCGAAGCACAAAAAGAAGAAGTGAAAGCCTATGTGGAAGCTACTGCCAGGCGTAGTGAGCGGGAACGTATGGCCGACGTGAAAACTATCTCGGGAGTATTCACCGGAGCCTATGCGATACATCCGTTCAGTGGGGAGAAGATCCCTGTTTGGATTGGGGATTATGTGCTAGCCGGTTATGGTACAGGAGCCGTGATGGCGGTACCTTGCGGAGATCAGCGGGATTACGATTTTGCCAAACATTACAAGCTTCCCATCCCCAATATCTTTGATGGGGTGGATATTTCCAAAGAGGCCTTTGCCGATAAGGAAAATACCGTGATCGCAAACAGCGATTTTCTTGACGGACTCACTTACAAGGAGGCCACAAGTAAGGTAATTGAAGCCTTGGAAGCAAAAGGAGCCGGATATGGAAAGGTGAATTACCGCTTGCGCGACGCTGTCTTTTCGAGGCAACGCTATTGGGGCGAACCCTTCCCGGTTTATTATAAAGACGGACTCCCACAGATGATAGAAACCGAACATCTGCCTTTAGTCCTCCCCGAAGTAGAGAAGTACTTACCTACCGAGGATGGTGATCCACCCTTGGGGCGTGCCGATGTATGGGCCTGGGATACAGCCGGGAAAGCGGTGGTAAGTAATGAGCTTATAGACAACAAAACTATATTTCCTCTCGAATTGAATACTATGCCGGGCTGGGCAGGAAGCAGTTGTTATATGTTCCGCTATATGGATCCGCATAACGAGCAAGAGTTTGCCAGCAAGGCGGCTTTAGAGTACTGGAAGAACGTAGATCTATACATTGGGGGTAGTGAGCATGCTACCGGGCATTTGTTGTACAGCCGTTTCTGGACCAAATTCATGTACGATCGTGGCCATCTGCCGGTGGAGGAACACGCAAAAAAGCTCATCAACCAGGGGATGATCCTGGGGGAGAGTGCGTTTGTTTATCGAGTTGAAGGCGAAAACACTCTTGTTACGGAGAGTAAAAGGAATGATTTATCTGTTCAGCCAATACACGCAGATGTATCCATAGTAAATCTATCAAACGAACTAGACATAGAAGCCTTTAAAAATTGGCGACCTGAATTTGAGAATGCCAAATTCATCATCGAAGATGACGGGACGTTTAAAGTGGGCCGGGAGGTAGAGAAAATGTCCAAGTCCAAGTACAACGTAGTTAACCCCGACGACATTTGTAGTCGTTATGGAGCCGATACCCTGCGAATGTACGAGATGTTCCTTGGTCCGCTGGAACAGGCCAAGCCCTGGAGTACAGCCGGAATCACGGGAGTACACAGCTTCCTTAAGAAACTATGGAAGTTGTATCACAGTGGTGCTGAAGGGAGTTTCAATGTGAGCGAAGATGCAGGGACGAAAGACAATTTAAAGACCATGCATAAAACCATTAAAAAAGTAGAAGAAGATATTGAGAACTTTAGTTTTAATACCTCGGTTTCTACTTTTATGATCGCAGTAAACGAACTCACTGCCCAGAAGTGTGCCTCGCGGGAAATTTTAGAACCCTTACTAATTCTCATCTCACCATATGCACCTCATATAGCCGAGGAATTATGGAGTAAACTGGGGCATAGCGAAAGTATTTCAACCGCCGCGTTCCCTAAGTTCGACCAAAGCTACTTGGTGGAAAGCACAAAGGAGTACCCGGTTTCCTTTAATGGTAAGATGCGTTTTAAGATGGAATTACCGCTGGACATGAGTAAAGATGACATCGAGGCTGCCGTAATGGCACATGAGCGAACAGCCCATTATCTGGAGGGTAGAACGCCTAAAAAGGTCATCGTTGTTCCCGGGAAGATCATCAATATAGTAGGTTAAAATTTAGCACACTTTTTGCTAATAAGGTTGTATATTAAAACAATAAAAAATTTATAAGCTATGATGGGATATTATATACTCGCGGGTGCGATCTTTTTAGTGAGCATGTATGTGAGTAACCGCTTAAAGAGTAAATTTAGAAAGTACTCTAAAGTGCATTTGCAAAATGGAATGAGCGGAAAAGAGATAGCCGAAAAAATGTTGAGTGATAATGGTATTTACGACGTACAGGTAGTTTCTACCCCAGGGATGTTAACAGACCATTATAACCCGAAAACCAAAACCGTTAACCTTAGTGAAGGGGTGTATATGCAACGCAATGCTGCCGCTGCAGCGGTTGCGGCTCATGAATGCGGTCATGCTGTTCAGCATGCTACTGCATATGGTTGGTTGCAAATGCGTTCGTCTATAGTACCTATGGTAGGTGTAGCCAGTAAGCTGTCTAATTTTGTGATCATGGCAGGATTAGTACTCACCTTTTCCGGGCTTGCGTTCGGGAATTGGGTGTTTTTAATAGGGATAGGTTTGTTCGCCATGACAACCGTATTTTCGTTTATCACGCTGCCTGTAGAATACGATGCCAGTAACAGGGCATTGGCCTGGCTTCAGAATAACAATATGGTGAATCAGCAGGAATACGCCGGTGCGAAGGATGCGCTTAAATGGGCTGCCAGAACCTATGTGGTAGCTGCCCTGGGATCGTTGGCTACGTTGCTGTATTTTATAAGTATCTTCCTGGGTGGAAGGGATTAAAAATATATAATTTACAAACCCGCTTTCGAGCGGGTTTTTTTATCCCCCAATATTATCGGGGTTATAACCAAGGTAATCTGTAAAGTTTTCTTTAAAATTAATTCCGAATGTTTCCAGCTCACGAAGTATGGGTTCGTAAATTTCCCTTGCGATGGGCCTTAGCACACCTGGGGTTGTAATTTCTTTATTCAGAATTTTAAGGGCCGCGATGGCCACTGGTAATCCAACAGTTTTTGCCATGGCAGTATAAGTTTGGTCTTCGCCCTTTACCACCATATTACTATCGATCTGTTTCTTTACGCCATCCAACTCGTATCCAAACTTATGATACATAACGATCATATCCTTGTCGTGTTCCTTCAAAGTCCATTTATCCATTAATATCTTCTGAAGCGCCTGAGCCGGAGTCGCATCTTTGAGTCCGATCTTTTTATCCTTATTGAAAATATCAAGCTCGAGTAATTTGTCCCACATCAGGTCGTCCTGATCGATCTTGAGGTTATGGCGAAGTTTAAGTTCTACCGAATCGGTTGGCGAATAAGGTAGGAAGAGATTTACAAACTGGCGATAGGATAGCTCTTCCGAATTAGGAATGAAATAGCTGTCGTCTGTCATTCCCAGTTGTACAAAGCTATTCCATGCTTTACTGAAACCTACTCGGCGGATGGTTCCTCTGTAAAGGGTTAGTATATCCTCAAGGCCGTAAATGCTTCTGTATTTCAGGGAATTTCGGTTGGCATAGGCTTCAAATCGTCCATAACCTTCAATTTCCAGGAATTCGGTTCTTCGGAAAAGCCTGTGGTACGGAATATACTTATATGTACCTTCCTGAATGAATTCTGCGGCACCTCCCTGTCCCGCCAGGACCACATTTCTCGGGTTCCAGGTGAATTTGTAATTCCACAGGTTATCGTCACTTTCGGGAGCTACCAGGCCACCGGTGAACGACTCGAACATCAGCATTTTACCACCATTATCCCTGATACGATCTATAACCTGCATGGCACTCATATGATCTATACCGGGATCTACGCCGATCTCATTCATAAATACCAGACCTTTGGCTTCCACCTTATTGTGCAGACCTTGCATTTCGTCACTCACATAAGAGGCCGTAACCATATGGATGCCGTATGTCAAACAATCCCGGGCTACTTCAATATGGTAACGCGCAGGCAACATTGAAATCACCAGATCACTGTTCTGTACTGCATTTCGTCGTTCTTGTCCATTGTGAACGTCCAATATCTCGGCGACGGCGTTTGGATGTCCGTTTACTAATTTCTTTGCATTATTGATAGAAATATCACCGATGGTAAGGAAAAGTTCTTCTTCCTCCGATTTATTTAATAAATATTGAACCAGGCTGGTTGCCGATCGGCCGGCACCTATAATTAATATGTTTCGCATCTAACGGTTTTTCGTAATTTTAGGGACTTCGTTTTTCAAAGACGAATGTACTAAAATGTAATTTCTATCATGATACAATTTGATAAAAAAATAACCGTTACTGCCTCCTTTTTAGCCGCTTTAACTATTGGTATTGGGGCCTTTGGAGCGCACGGACTTGAGAAACTGGTTGAAGGTGATGCGCTTGCAAGTTTCGAAACAGGGGTGCGATATCAGATGTATCATGTGATTGCCCTGCTTATATTGGGATTTGCCACAGTGATCCCAACTCGTATCCGTAAATGGGTCTTCTGGTTATTTCTGGGTGGGATTGTCTTCTTTTCTGGATCGATCTACCTGCTTGCACTACGTACTTTGTTTCCGTTCGACCTGTCATTTTTAGGACCTGTTACCCCAATTGGAGGACTATTATTGATAATCGGGTGGCTTCGCCTGGGATTTGGTTTGTTAACAATTAACAGGGGATAATTATCTTAATCTTTAATTCTATCTGTTACGATTTTGTTATTTTTGTACCCTACAACAACAACAAAATAATGATCGATCACAATCAAATTTCGAAATCGATTTCGTTGGAAAATTACGGAATCACCGATGCGAGAGTTAAGTATCAATTATCTTCTGAAAAACTTCACAGTGAAACATTAAGAAAAGGCCAGGGTACGGAAGCAGATTCCGGAGCTTTGGCAGTTAACACCGGTGAATTTACAGGAAGATCACCACAAGATAGATTTATTGTAAAAGACGACATCACCCGTGACAGGGTATGGTGGGGAAAGATCAACATTCCCTTCGATCCTGATAAATTTGATGCTCTCTATAATAGAATTACAGCGTATTTATCTGGTAAAGATGTATATGTAAGAGATTGTTACGCCTGTGCCGACCCTAATTACCGAACGAATATCAGGGTGATCAACGAATACCCATGGAGTAATCTTTTTGTATTCAATATGTTCCTTCGTCCAGAAGAGGAAGAACTAGATGGTTTCAACCCCGAATGGACCTTAGTGAACGCTCCCGGGTTTATGGCCGATCCCGAATTGGACGGCACACGACAGCACAATTTCGCTATTTTAAACTTTACTCGGAAGATCGCCATAATAGGTGGTACCGGTTATACAGGTGAAATTAAAAAAGGTATCTTTTCTGCCTTGAATTTCGAATTACCTGTATTTAAGAACACCTTGCCTATGCACTGTTCTGCCAATGTGGGTAATGACGGTGAAACAGCGATCTTTTTCGGACTTTCGGGAACGGGAAAAACAACATTGTCTGCAGATCCCGAGCGTAGATTAATTGGAGACGACGAACACGGCTGGACAGCAGAAAATTCGGTCTTTAATTTTGAAGGCGGATGCTACGCTAAGGTTATCGATCTTACCGAAGAGAACGAACCCGATATTTACAGGGCGATAAAACCTGGTGCCATCCTTGAAAATGTGATCATGGATGAAAATGGTAAGGTAGACTTTTCCAACACAACGATCACTCAAAATACCCGGGTGAGCTACCCAATATATCATATTGATAATATCCAGGTCCCTTCAATAGGGCACAATCCTAAAAACATTTTCTTTTTAACGGCCGATGCCTTCGGGGTGCTACCTCCAATCTCGAAACTTACTCCCGGACAGGCTGCCTACCATTTTATTAGTGGTTATACGGCAAAAGTTGCGGGTACCGAAGAAGGAATCGATGAGCCATTACCAAGCTTTTCCGCTTGTTTCGGAGCCCCATTCATGCCCTTACACCCTACAAAATATGCCGAAATGTTAAGTGCCAAAATGCAGGATGCTGGAGTAAATGTTTGGTTGGTGAATACAGGCTGGACCGGAGGACCGTATGGCACCGGAAAAAGAATGAAGCTAAAGTATACCAGGGCTATGATTACTGCTGCCCTGGAAGGCAAACTGGGCGGAGTTAGCTACCATGTTCACCCTATATTTGGGTTGAACATCCCGGAGGAATGTCCTAACGTGCCTTCAGAAGTTTTAAATCCTAAAGATACCTGGACCGATAAGGAGGCTTATGATAGAAAAGCAAAGCAACTGGCGCAGTCCTTTAAGGATAATTTTGAAAAATTTGCCGAATATGCAAATGAAGAGATCATGGCCGGGGCTCCTATCTCTGAATAGTTAAAGACTTGTAATAAAAAAAGCGCTGGGAAACCAGCGCTTTTTTTATATATCTATAGCTATTATTTTTTATTTACCTCTTTTATATATTTTTCAAGGGCCATTGTCATACTTGGTGTTTCCGGCGTAGGCGCCTTGATATCCACTCGCAGACCATTATCGGTAGCGGCCTGGATGGTTGTATTGCCAAAAACAGCGATGCGCGTGTTGTTTTGTTCGAAATCCGGGAAATTCTCTAAAAGAGACTGAATACCGCTGGGGCTAAAGAACACAAGGATGTCGTAATACACGTTTCGTAGATCGGACAGATCACTAACCACTGTTTTATAAAAAGTGGCTTTCTTCCAGTTTACTGCGAGCTCATCCAATATAGCCGGTACTTCTGGTTTCAGTTTATCGGAGGAAGGCAATAGGAATTTTTCTGTTTTGTATTTCTTGATCAGAGGTGTTAACTCCTGGAATGTGCGTTTCCCAACATAGATCTTTCTCTTTCGGTAGACCACATATTTCTGAAGATAATAGGCAACAGCCTCGCTCTGGCAGAAATATTTCATCGTATCAGGAACCTTAAAACGCATCTCATCGGCAATACGGAAGAAGTGATCCACCGCATTACGACTGGTAAGAATAATAGCCGTGTAGTTTACAAGGTCGACCTTCTGGGAACGCACCTCTTTACTGGAAACACCTTCTACATGAATAAAAGGCCTGAAATCAATTTTCACTTTTTGTTTTTCGATCAAATCGAAATACGGTGAGTTTTCAACTTTAGGCTCCGGCTGTGATACCAAAATAGTCTTCACTTTCATAGGCTACACTTTTAAAGTTCACCACCATCTATAAATACTTTGTAAAGAATAAAATAGGGTGAAATTTCAAGTGCGCAAAGATACAAAATAAAATAGAAGAAATTTCTAAAAATAAGTTTTCCATTAGTTTTATAGCTGTAAAATACACTCACAGCGTTTAATACTATTACCATTCCGAAGAAAACGAGCAGCATTAGCAGACTGGGTCTAAACATATAGAAAAACACCAGATTTCCAAGGAAAATGGCTATTGCCAGCAAATTCCTATAGGTAATCTTTTCGTATAAATACTGGTTCACATAAGATTCCAGTGAAAATACAGCACTAATAATCTTTTCCAGATAGTATTTTACAAGTATAAATCCTGTATAGGCCGTACAAATTTGAACAAAGACCCATCTGTTATCGCTTATCGTGTCCGGATTAGCTGTTTTAACCAGTAGGTAAATGAATAATGAAACTGATATGATCTGGGCAATGAAGAGAATAATATTAAAGGGATGCTGAATTTCGTTATGCTTGCCCTGAACAAGAAAATATTTATTGGTAATAGGAAGTAATATAAACTCCTGAAATCGCTGCGGATAAAAATATTTCGTCATGGCATATAAGATCACACATCCCACTAATAAAAAAGTGACCCAATCCTGCGAAATGATATCTCGTGTAATATAATCCAAGCGTCCTCCTTTGGCGGTAAAGTTAGCGGTTTTTAACCTTCGGAAAAAGTATTCTAATGGCTATAATTGCACAGTTTATTTTGATAAAAAGAGGTACATTTGCCGAAAATGCGGTCTATGTCGAACGCCCTTGTGGTAATACCTACATATAATGAAAAAGAAAACATAGAGCGGTTGGTCCGCAATATTTTTTCTCTTCAGCGCGCATTCGATATCCTGGTGGTCGATGATAATTCGCCCGATGAGACCGCAGCTGCGGTAAAAAAACTTCAACAAGAATTCGAGGAACGATTGTTCCTCCTGGAAAGAAGTGGAAAACTGGGGCTTGGAACCGCATATATTGCCGGATTCCGCTGGGCATTGGAAAGGGACTATGCCTATATTTTTGAAATGGATGCCGATTTCTCGCATAATCCCAACGATCTTATAAGACTGTACAATGCCTGTGATCGAGAAGGCTTCGATCTTGCTATTGGTTCGCGCTATGTGAGGGGTGTTAATGTTGTTAACTGGCCTATGAGCAGAGTATTACTTTCCTGGTTGGCCTCTAAATATGTACGCTTCATCACCGGAATGAGGATCTACGATACCACAGCCGGTTTCGTTTGTTACCGCAGGCATGTGTTGGAAAAGATCAAACTGGATAAGATCCGCTTTGTGGGTTATGCGTTCCAGATCGAAATGAAATTTAAAGCCTATTTGGCAAAATGTAAGATTAAAGAGGTGCCGGTGGTTTTTACCGATCGTACCAGGGGGGAATCCAAAATGAGCGGTGGAATAATTTCTGAAGCCATCTTTGGAGTAATAAAAATGAAATTCAGGAGTTTATTCGGTAGTTCAGATTTTAACGAGATTTAATGAGCACAATTCTTATAAAGAACGCCAACATTGTTAATGAAGGCAAAATAATACAGGGCGATGTGATGATCGAAGGAGACCGCATTGCCGAGGTTGGAGGGAGTATTAGTGTAAAATCTGCAGACACCAGGGTGATCGATGCAGACGGACAATTCCTAATTCCCGGAATGATAGACGACCAAGTACATTTCCGTGAACCGGGCCTTACACATAAAGCCACTATAGAGACAGAGTCGAAAGCAGCGATAGCAGGAGGGATCACCACCTTTATCGAAATGCCTAATACCGTCCCACAGGCTACAACCATCGAGCTGCTGGAAGAAAAATTTGCCATAGCAGCAAAGACGTCATGGGCTAATTATTCGTTCATGTTTGGAGGGACGAACGATAATCTGGATGAGATCCTGAAAGTGGATAAAACCAACGTCGCCGGCCTGAAACTATTTCTTGGATCGTCAACCGGAAATATGCTGGTAGACGACCCCAAGGTACTTGAAGAGATCTTCAGCAAGACCGATTTACTTATTTCGGTACACTGTGAAGACGAGGCGACCATTAAAAAGAATCTGGCAGACTATCAAAAGATGTACGGGGACGATATTCCCGTAGAATTCCATCCGAAGATCCGCAGTGAAGAGGCCTGTTACCTATCTTCCTCCCGAGCTATTGCCCTGGCAAAGAAGACCGGAGCGCGCTTGCATGTGTTTCATCTTTCAACAGCTAAAGAAACCGAACTCTTCGACAAGAAAAAACCACTTGCAGAGAAGAAGATCACTGCCGAGGTATGTATACACCATCTGTGGTTTTCGGAAGAAGATTACGCAGCTAAGGGGACCCGGATCAAGTGGAATCCCGCGGTTAAAACTGCCAAGGACAGGGAAGGCCTTTTAAAAGCGCTGAACGACGGGCGTATTGATGTGATCGCAACAGATCACGCACCTCATACCCTGGACGAAAAGAATAATAATTACGTTAACGCTCCTTCCGGAGGACCTTTGGTACAACATGCGCTTGCCGCCCTATTTGAAATGTATCATAACGGGAAATTAAGCCTGGAGACCATAGTTCAGAAAGCAGCACATAACCCGGCTATCCTCTTTGAGATCAAGGATAGGGGATTTATACGTAAGGGGTATAAGGCCGATCTTGTACTTGTAGACAGCAATTCACCCTGGACCGTATCTAGAGAGAACATACTTTATAAATGCGGCTGGTCTCCATTCGAGGGACGAACTTTTAGATCGAGGGTAACACATACTATAGTGAACGGTTGCCTGGCCTATGAAAACCTGAAATTTCCTAACAGAAGTAAAGGCGAACGAATTATCTTTAATCGCTGATGTTGAGAATTTGTACAGTTATATCATTGTTATTGCTCATGGGATGCCAGCATGTTGAAAGGCCGGAAAAGCCGGACGACCTCATTGCCAGGGATAAGATGGTGGATATACTTACCGATGTCTATTTAAGCAATGCTGCGAAGAGTGTGAACAATAAGGTTATAAGGCAGAAAGGGATTAAACTGGATTCTTTTATTTATACAAAATACGATATAGACAGTGTACAGTTTGTGAGGAGTCATAATTGGTATAACGCAGACCTCGATACCTATAAGGAGATCTTTGTGGAGATCGAACAACGTCTCGTTGATATGCAGCAAAGGACAGACAGCCTCAATTTTAAGCCTAAGAGCAAGATCGAACAAAAACAGGATAGTTTACGAAAAGCCAGGGAATTGATCGAGCCTGCATCTTCTGAAGAGTGATCATTTGCGAAAATTCTCCCCTATTCTTGCCAGCGTTTCATCGGCGGGAGTATACTTAAAATCCAGGTATCGCGTAATCTTCCCTCCATCGTAATACGATTCTTTATACATCGAATTTACCGTTGCCTTTAACAATCGCCTCCTGCTTCCCGTTAGTTTTGCACTAAGCCAGTCCAGGCGTCGAACAAGATCCAATTTCCATTTTGGAATCAATTTGGATGGCGGTTTTACCTCAAGTGAGGCCGCAAGTTTGGAGAGAAGCTCCTTATATCTTAAATTTTCGCCTGCCAGTATAAACTGCTCATTTCTTATCTCACTCTCCATTAGCATGATCATGGCCTTTACTACATCCTGTACGTCCACAATGGCCACTCCTCCCGAGGTGTAATATTTCGATTCTTTCGCCACCATGTTCACTATCACTCCGCTTCCCGAACGCCAATAGCCCGAACCCATGATCAGGGCCGGATTCAATATCACCGCGTCCACCCCTTCCTGGGTGCCACGCCACACCTCCATTTCTGCTCCGTATTTGGTGATGGCATATACGCTATTGTTAGCCTCGGGATTCCATGCTACCTGCTCATCGATAAGGGATCCGTCTGTAGTACTTCCAAGTGTAGCTATGGAACTTACGTGGCACAGTTTGGAAACCTTATGTTCTATACAAAGATTTACAATATTAGCGGTGCCTTCGATATTGGATTTTTTTAGTTTCTGAAAATGCCTGGGGTTAAAACTAATGTAAGCCGCCGAATGATAGACTTGTGTTACTCCCTCGAATGCCTTTTTTAGCGCGGGGATATCGGTAACATCGGCCTCCATCCATTCGATCGAATTATAAAGGGATTCTGCATCTTCGGTATAAAATTTAAAAACCTCGCGTACCGATGCAAGCTTGCTACTCTTTCGGTGGATAGCACGAACTGCTACTCCTTTTTTCAGAAGAAAATATAATAAATGCGAACCTACCAAGCCGGTACCTCCGGTAACTAGAACCATTTTATAAAAATAGTCTTTTTTAAAGTATTCTTTTATCTTTTGGGGGTTCAACCTATATTTGCTGAAACTTTAAAAATGGCGTTGAAAAACTTTGTAGAAGAACTTAGCTGGCGGGGTATGATCCATGATGTGATGCCCGAGACCGAGGAACATCTTATGGAACAAATGCGTTCTGCTTATATTGGTTTCGACCCAACTGCAGATTCGTTACACATTGGTAATCTTGTGCCCATTATGATGCTGGCATTTTTTCAACGTACAGGACATAAACCTGTGGCTCTGGTTGGCGGAGCGACGGGCATGATTGGTGACCCTTCGGGCAAATCGAGTGAACGAAATCTCCTGGATGAAGCAACCTTACGCCATAACCAGGAATGTGTTAGAGAACAGCTGTCACAATTTCTGGATTTTTCCTCCGGGAAGGAGAATGAGGCGGTGATGGTGAACAATTACGACTGGATGAAGGAGATAAGCTTTCTGGATTTTATTCGTGATGTAGGAAAGCATATCACGGTTAACTATATGATGGCGAAAGATTCTGTAAAGAACAGGATAAAGGGAGAGGAAACCGAAGGCATGTCCTTTACCGAATTCACCTACCAGTTGGTACAGGGCTACGATTTCCTGCATCTTTTCAGAAACTATAACTGCACCCTGCAAATGGGTGGGAGCGACCAGTGGGGTAATATCACCACCGGAACCGAACTTATAAGACGTATTGGCGGAGGAAAGGGTTATGCACTCACCTGTCCGCTAATCACCAAGAGTGATGGCAGCAAATTTGGTAAGAGTGAAGGGGGTAATGTATGGCTGGACGCCAATCGGACCTCGCCATATAAATTCTATCAATACTGGCTGAACACCAGCGA
>CAJQNO010000142.1 GCA_905479745.1 uncultured Flavobacteriaceae bacterium
TACAGTACCTTATGAACATGATCTTAACCCTTATGTAGGAACTCTTTCCACTAACGGAACCCTCGTTGTAGTTGGGTATTTAGGGCCTTTAGACCCTATGTTAGTTACCGTTCCTATGATCATGGGTAGGAAATCTGTTGCCGGATCGCTCATTGGAGGAATTGCCGAAACTCAGGAATTACTGGATTTTTGTGGGGAACACAATATTGTTTCCGACATTGAAATGATAAATATGCAAAATATCAACGATGCCTATGAGCGCATGCTTAAAAGCGATGTTAAATATCGCTTTGTAATCGATATGAAGTCGTTGAAGGAATCTTAAATGTTATGTCACAACGCCGCGCCTTTTTAAAATCGGCCGCTTTAGCCGCTGTATCTGTTCCATTCCTATCTTTCGATACCAAACAGTCCTGGTCTCTCGATCCCCTGCTTGATACTTTCCAGGATCCGGAAGCCTACTGGCGAATGGTACGAAAACAATTTCCTCTTAAGGAAGGACAAACCTATTTTAACAACGGCACCATGGGGCCAACCCCGGGTTATGTGCTGGACACCATGATCAATCATATGCTGCATTATAATAAAGAAGCAGCAACGATCGATTATAAAGATGGCTCTGGTCCGGAGCTGCTTAGTGGATATTTTCCTTATCTCGAATTGAGGGAAAAACTCGCGAAGATCATTAACTGTAACCACAAAGAGATCTCGCTCACTCAGAACGCGACCTTCGGGATGAATTATGTAGGTATGGGCCTCGATTTGAAGGCTGGGGACGAATTACTCAATACCAACCAGGAACACGGTGGTGGTTTTGGTGCCTGGCAAACCCTGGCAAAAAGAAAGGGCTGCGTATACAAACAAGCCACAATGCCTGTTCCGGCCAATGATCCTCAACAAATAGTGGATGCTATCTTCAAGGAAGTTACCTCTAGAACTCGGGTGATCGCTGTTCCGCATATAGTGTCGGTTTACGGGGTGGTAATGCCTGTAAAAGCCATCTGCGAAAAGGCCAGGGAACGTGGTATTTTTACCATCCTGGACGGAGCCCAGTGTGTGGGTCATGTGGATGTGGACGTGAAATCAATAGGCTGTGATGCCTACTACAGCAGTTTACACAAGTGGATGCTGGCACCGGCAGGTAGCGGACTTCTATACATTAACAAGGATGTGGTAGGCGATATCTGGACCACCATTGCCAGCTATAATTGGGATAACCAGGAGGACCATGGTTTCAGGCTTATGCAAAACGGCACGGGCAACCCGGCGTTGATCGCCGGTTACGATGCCGCTGTCGATTTCTTCAATAGTATTGGAAAGGAACGTTGGCTGGGCAGGATAAAAGAATTAGGAGCCTACCTGAGAAACGGCCTGAAAGATATGCCGCATGTTACCATTTCATCTCCAACCAACGAAGACATGGCTGCGGGAATCACCACCTATGCGGTAAATGGACTCACGGGACCCGAACTTCAGAAAACACTTTGGGAGAGGGAACGACTGCAACCCCGTTCGGTAGGAACAGAGTTATTGCGCCACTCTGTGCATATATACAATTCGAAGGAAGAGATCGACAAAGCCCTGGCGGTGATCGCAGATTTAAGATGATCTGTCGTCGATGGTATAGTAAAGAAGGTATAGAGATCGTTCTCGTAGTTAAAACAAGATTTTTCCGATAATTTATTTCAGAAAAAAAATAGTATTTAATACTATCTTTAAGAGGTTAATATTTTAAAGTTATGGAGTCATTTCAGGAGGTATTAGATCAGGTATTATTTAGTATCGGCACCTGGTCGCTAAAGGTTCACATGGTGGCGATGTTATTGTTCATCCTTCTAATGACGAGGGTAATCCTCTGGATCGTGAAGAAAATGCTTTTCAGACGATCCAATGTAGATGAACATGAGAAAGGAAACATACAGGCTGTATACCAGATAATCAGATATGTGATATGGATAGCTGCCTTTGCCCTGATCCTGGAATCTTTAGGAGTAAAAGTTACCTTACTACTCGCAGGGTCTGCTGCTCTCCTGGTGGGGATAGGGCTTGGTTTACAGCAAACCTTCAACGATATCATTTCGGGATTTATCCTGCTTACCGAGCGAACCATAAAAGTAGGAGATGTGCTGGAGGTTGAGGACAACGTTATTAAAATTCAGAAAATAGGAGTTCGAACTTCATTAGGTTTGAATACAGACGATATCTCCGTGATCATCCCGAATTCCCTGATCACCACCAATAAAGTTATTAACTGGAGCCATCAGAACGACAAGACCCGTTTTCGTATCGATGTAGGGGTGGCCTACGGTAGCGATGTGGATCAGGTGATCCAGATCATGGAAGAAAGTGCTTTCGAACATCCCGATGTGTACGACCGCGAATTAACAGAAGGTAGATTAATGGGTTTTGGCAGTTCTTCTCTCGATTTTCAATTGCTGTTCTTCAGTAAGAATATCTTCCGCATAGGATCGGTGAAGAGCGATATTAGAAGGATATTGGTGAGAAAATTCAACGAGAACAACATAGTGATCGCCTTCCCGCAACTGGATGTGCATTTAAAGAAAGAATAAGGCAGGAAGCCTGGAACAGAAAACTCAATTTATTCTTTAGTTCGCAACCATCGGCCGCAGAACTTCCCATACTGTATTTGCCACGATCTTATGCCCTTCGGCTGTAGGATGTATCCCATCATTTTGATTCAAAGCCTTTATACCACCCACATCTTTCAGAATAAAGGGAATGAAAGCAACATCGTATTGAGAGGCTATTTCAGCAAAAAGTTCACGAAACTCCGTAGTATAATCTTTCCCCATATTGGGAGGTAATTCCATCCCTGCCAGGATGATTCGAGTATTAGGGCTCTCGGTTTGAACCGTTTCGATGATCGCTTTTAGATTAGCTTTGGTCTCTGTTAGCGGAATCCCTCTAAGGCCATCATTACCGCCTAATTCCAGCAGAAAAATATCCACTTTCTGCTTCATCACCCAGCTTAGCCTACTTCTTCCTCCAGCCGTGGTTTCCCCACTTAAGCCCGAATTGATCACTGTATAATTAAGTTCTAGGCTGTCTATTTTTTTCTGAAGTAGTGCCGGGTATGCCTCATTGCTGTCTTCCAGTCCGTAGCCAGCAGTGATACTGTCGCCAAAACATAGAATGGTTTTAGATTTGCTGTTTTCTGAAATTACCGTAGTTTGCTCTGTGTCTGAATTTTCTTCTCTGGCTTTTTCTGAATTTTTTTCATTCCCGCACCCTATAAGCAGTATCGCTAAAATGAAATAACAAAACTTTATGATAATAGGTGCTTGAGAAGCAACCAAATTTAAATGCAAATGTTTATTTTCAGGCATTGATCGAAGTAGTTTAAGAAATTTCAGAATATGTCAAAGATATTAAAGATAACCGGTCTGGAGAAGCAGTACACCAGCGGTGATAAACAATTAACAGTATTAAAGGATATTTCCTTCGAAGTAGAGAAGGGGCAAACCTTTGCAATTGTAGGCCCCTCTGGTAGTGGAAAGACCACCTTACTGGGATTATGCGCCGGCCTTGACCGGCCTGATGCCGGGCGGGTGGAACTTTGCGGCTACGACCTTGATACCCTTAATGAAGACGAAAGAGCTGCATTGCGAAATAAAGAAGTAGGGTTTATTTTTCAGAATTTTCAACTTTTACCAACATTAACCGCCCTGGAGAATGTGAGTGTTCCCCTGGAGTTACAAGGTGCCAAAGACGCCCTGAAAAAAAGCAGGGAACTACTGGAAAAAGTAGGCTTGGGAGATCGAGTGCATCATTTCCCATCGCAGTTGTCCGGAGGGGAACAGCAACGTGTTGCACTGGCAAGAGCATTTTCGAACAGCCCGTCTATACTTTTTGCCGATGAACCTACCGGCAACCTGGATGAAGAGACAGGAGAGAAGGTAATTAGCTTGCTATTTAACCTAAATAAAGAAGCCGGCACCACCCTGGTGATCATTTCTCACGACCTCGACCTGGCGAATAGAACCCAGCAAATATTGCGTTTAAAAGGCGGACAAATATATAGTAATCAACCAACCCTGATCGCTTAGGCTAAGCAACGAAAAACAATGACGGCAAGATCCTCCTGGTTATTTAAAATGGCATGGCGCGACGCTAAGGCGAGCAGAGTGAGACTGCTGCTATTCATGGCGTCTATCATCCTGGGAATTTCGGCCGTTGTGGCCATACAACTGTTTAGTGCCAATCTTACCGACACCATTAAGCTGCAATCGAAAAATCTGATGGGAGCCGATTATATTATCGATACCCGGCAGGAACCCACCCAACGGGCACAGGCTATTATAGATTCGCTGCAACCCGGTGCCAGGGAAGTAAATTTTGTGTCGATGATCGCCTTCCCGAAAAACGGAGGCACTAAATTGGTACGAGTACGTGGTCTGGATGGCGCCTTTCCCTTTTATGGGACCATTACCACCGAACCGGCAGCTGCTGCTGCCAGCTATCAGGATATAGGCGGTGCATTGGTAGATGCAACCCTGATGTTACAATTTAACATCCAACCGGGAGATTCTATCAAAGTAGGGGAGATCACACTCCCAATTGCGGCTTCTTTAAAGGCAATTCCGGGGAGTTCGGCGGTTTCTACCTCGGTGGCACCTCCGGTGATCATTCCTTATCGCTTTATAGACGACACAGAACTTTTACAATTTGGAAGTAGAAAAGAGTATCAGTTCTTTTTTAAGGCATCGGATACGCTGGACCTGCAGGCCTTTGAAGACATAATAGATCCGCAACTGGATATGGAAAACGCCGACCTGGATACGCATACAAGTACTAGCAGGCGACTTGGCAGGAGATACGAGAATGTAGGGAAGTTTCTTAATCTTGCGGCTTTTATTGCCCTATTACTGGGGTGTATAGGTATAGCCAGTTCGGTACATATTTATATAAAAGAAAAACTAAGTGCCATCGCTATCTTGAAATGCCTCGGCGCTTCGCGGAAACAGAGTTTTTTGATCTTTCTTATACAGATCTCGGGAATTGGAATAATTGGCGGACTTATAGGATCTGCAATAGGGGTTGGGCTGCAGGAGTTGTTTCCATATATTCTCAGGGATTTTCTGCCTTTCGAAATGGAGATCACCATTTCGGCACAACCCATATTGACAGGGGTACTTCTAGGATTTTACATGTCGGTACTGTTTGCCCTCCTACCACTTCTGTACACCTGGTATGTATCCCCCTTGAAAGTGTTACGTATCGATGATGAAGCCCAGCAACCCCGGAGGTTGAGAACACTTGTTTTTATCGTTATATTGATTTTTCTCTTCCTGTTTTCATATTGGCTGTTGAAGGATGCCTCCTATGCCTTAGCTTTTGTGACGGGATCTGTGGTAACTTTTGTGGTGCTGGCTGTGGTGGCTAATTTTGGGATGAAGTTGGTACGGAGGTTCTTTCCGAAGAATTGGGGTTATACGGCCAGACAGGGCTTGCTAAATCTATACCGCCCCAATAACCAGACAGTAGTCCTGGTGCTTGCAATAGGCTTAGGAACGTTTTTAATAAGTACACTTTATTTTACAAAAGACATACTCCTGGCCAAAACAGAAGTAGGTCAGAATCCCGAGAATGCCAATATCATCATCCTGGATGTACAGGCTGCCCAACGGGATGCCGTGGTTGCGCAATTGGAGAAGAACGATCTTCCTGTGATGGATAATATCCCTCTGGTAACTATGCGGATGTACAGCATAAAGGGAAAGTTGGTAAATGAGTTACAGCAGGACAGCACCCGGAAGGTGAGGGAGTGGATCCTCCATCACGAATTCAGGACCACGTACAGGGATAGTTTGATCGATTCGGAAGAACTAGTAGAAGGGGAGTGGACCCCCGAATTGAATACTGAGGATCCTGTGGTGATCTCTATATCGGATAACCTGGCGCAGGATGCGCGGGTAACAATAGGGGACACCATCGTTTTCAACGTGCAAGGCGTATTGATGGAAACTACTGTAGGAAGTATACGGCAAGTAGACTGGGGTCGCTTACAACTTAATTTTTCCATTGTCTTCCCCAAAGGAGTACTGGAAGAAGCGCCGCAGTTCAATGTGATCACCACCGCTGCTCCTAATGAGCAAAGTTCGGCCAGGCTACAGCGGGAGCTAGTGGCAGGTTTTCCTAATGTGTCTATTTTAGACCTGCGGCAGGTCTTTACCATAATTGAGGATATTCTGGACAAGGTATCGCTGGTGATCAATTTCATGGCCTTTTTTAGTATTATCACCGGGTTGATCGTTCTCATTGGTTCGGTTCGCACCAGTAAATATCAGCGTGTAAAAGAAAGCGTCCTCCTGCGCACCCTTGGCGCTAAGAATAGACAATTAGTACGGATCGCGGCCCTGGAATACCTATTCTTAGGATTATTAGGAAGCCTGGTAGGGATCCTGCTGGCTTTACTGAGCGGCCTTTGTTTGGCGCTATTTGTTTTTAACGAACCCTTCAGGCCGTCTATCATGCCGTTCGTGCTGTTCTTACCTGGGGTTACGCTCATAGTTATGGCAATTGGATTGAGCAATATCCGAGGTGTTTTAAGAAGCTCTCCGCTGGAGGTGTTAAGGCGGGAGGTTTAATATGGCCTCCGGTCGGGACTAATCCTTGAAGGAAAAAGGGGGAGTGTTATTCGAGGAGTTAGTAGCGCGAAAAAATTAATATTAAGGATCCCTGTCTTCAAGAATTTCAAGAGTACTTTTTTTATAAGTCCGCCCTATTGGCAGTGTGGTTCCGCCAACTATTACCTCACTTTTAGAAAACGATTGTATTAGGTCTTTGTTAACCAGAAATGAACGATGGATTCTTACAAATTGAGCAGGCAAACGCGTGTGTAGTTTCGTGATTTTCTCACGAGCTGTTAATTGAGATCTGGTAGTGATAATTTTTACATAGTCGTTCATACTTTCAATATATAGAAGTTCGTCCAGAGGAATGTGGTTGTTTTTTCTATTGGATCGTATTAATAAAGTATTTTTTTGTTTTTTCTTGATTTCCTTCTGAAGAGAATTAACTATCCGCGATTTTTCACGAAGCAGCAAAATTATTCTTATAAAGCTTGTAACAAACACGATAAGGTAAAGAGTTGCTCCAAGGAAAAAAATGGAAATACTTTCCAATCCCATGACCTCAATTTTATAATTTGCGATGAGAATGAAAGACAAAAGTGCGACGAGTAGTTCGGCATATAATGAAACAACTAGCATATAGAAAAAATACAGCGCAAAATGCCAGTATCTTCCAGTTAGAAGACTACGGGGTACGAGCCACCAATTGAAAAAATAGGACGTTCCTATAACAATAGGTAGTAAGAAAGTTGAAAAGTAAAATGCCAGGATATAGCTTTCCCAATTATGACCAAAAAACAGGGTTAGGAAAAGAAGGACTATCATCCAATAGGTGATATGCAGGATAGTTCGCTTTTTCATACTTAAGGGGACAAAATTGAATTAATTTTTTGAAAAAACAACATTTAATCGGTAGACTACAGTTTAATGACCGGATTCGACCTTGCATTTTTCTTGCCCGTCTGCGATTTTTGAAGAAACAATGTTTTATTTAATTCTTAAAGATTATGATAGATTTATTTTATGAAGGAGGCCCTTTATTTATGGGATTCCTTACCATTCTCTTAGTAGTAATGATCGCGGTGACGGTTGTTAATGGACTGGCAGTATTAAAGGGCAAAATCGACAACCAGGAAAAAATTATCCGCAAGATTGGCTATATTAAATCGGTGGGTTTGTTAGCCATGATTATCGGTCTTCTTGGACAGTTATTAGGTTTGTTTTCTGCATTTCGTGCGATAGAATTAGCTCAGGTAGATGTGTCTCCCTTACTTGTCGCTTCCGGGTTTAAAGTATCCATGATCACTACCATATATGGGATAATTATTTATGTATTGTCATTGGGGCTTTGGTTTGCCTTAAGCATGACTATCGAAAAGAAATAAAACTCACCCCGGCCTATGGTTTCTCCAATGGGTCGGGGAAATATTATTCATTTAAATTATATTCTGGAGATTCTCCAAAAAGTTCCTATCGATAAATAAATGGTGTTCGTATAGTCAATTGCCTCAAACGTCTATCGCATTTATTTAAGCTAGTATATAGTTTCACCTTTGAAGTGTAAAATCAAATCACTCATAATAATGAAACTTATCTATATACTGGCAGGCCTATTTTTCTTTCAGTTTTCTTTTGCTCAGGACAGCTCGTCCAACAAGACGACCAAAGTGTGGTCTCTGGAAAATTGTATCGAGTATGCTATTGAAAATAACATTACGGTAAAAGATGCGGAGCTAAATACAAATTTGGCAGAGGTAGAATATAACAAAGCCAAATCTTCAAGGCTACCTAACTTGTTTGGGAGCGCAACCCAAAGTTTTACCAATGGAAATTCCATAGACCCAATTACAAGCGATTTTGTTACAGAACAAATAAATAGCACCAATATTGGAATTAATAGTTCGCTCACCTTGTTTCAAGGGAATCAACTCAACAACCAGATCAAACAGAACAAACTACTTCTGGAACAGAGTGTTTTCCTTGAAGATGTGGAAAAAAACAACATTGTCCTCAACATTTTAGAAACGTATTTACAAGCACTCTATAGTAAAGAAAGTATACTCATTGCCGAAAATAACTTAGAGGCCTCCGAACAAGAAGTTCAAAGAGCAAAAGCACGCCTAGATGCCGGTCAAGTCGCTTTAACAGATTACACAGAAGCACAGAGCCAGGCTGCTACCAACAAGTATAATGTAATTGCTGCTAAAAATGATTACCAGCAATACATTCTCACGCTAAAGCAATTGTTGGAACTCTCTCCAATGGAAGAAATGGAAATCGAAACCCTAGATGACAACATGGATCTAATCAACCTGGGCCTAAACAAGTTCGAGGTATATAGCAATGCACTTGATTTTCTACCGGAAATTCAGGCTAGTCAATTAAATATCGCTGCAAACGAAAAAGAACTGGAAATTGCCAAAGGCGGGTTTCTACCTACTTTATCGTTGCTGGGGAGCATGGGTTCCGGTTACACGAGTATAAGTGAAAATACATTTGCCGATCAGTTTGATGTGAATTTTAATCAGAAACTAAGCTTATCCTTAACCATTCCTATCTTCAATAGAAACCAAACGAAAGCAGCGGTTCAAAACGCTGCGATAAATATTGAAAAAGCCGAATTACAAAAGCAATCAACAGAAAAGGATGTGTACAAAAGAGTGGAAACGGCCTATCAAAATGCGGTATCTGCACAAGAACAAGTGATAGCCGCAGAAGCTTCAAGAGCTGCTGCCGAACAATCCTATAAACTAGCACAAAAAAAGTACGAGTTGGGCGATTTAAGCACTACAGATCTGGTAATTAGCCAGAATACATTTACCAATGCACAGCAAAATTATTTGCAGGCAAAGTACTTGAATATTTTATACTATCAACTATTACAATTTTACCAGGGAAACGATATAAAACTTTAATTAAAATATCATGAAAAAAAATAAAATAAAAATCCTAATATCAGTCATAGTACTCGTATTACTAACCATTGTTGGGTACGCATTCTTTAGCGCAGGAGACGCGGTTGTTATAGAAGCTAAAACAGTAGCTGCTAAAAAAACCGATATCACCACTTCAGTGACTGCCACTGGAACTATCGAACCGATAAACCAGGTTGACGTGGGTACGCAAGTTTCTGGGGTTGTAGAAAAGATTTATGTGGATTACAATAGTGAAGTAAAAGAAGGTCAGCTTATCGCCGAATTGGATAAAACAAACCTAAAAGCGGCCAAAACCCAGGCACAAGCGGCGTACGATAATGCCGTGGGACAAAGAGATTACCTACAGACCATTTTTAACAGGCAAAAAACCTTATTCGAGAATCAGGTGATAAGCAGATCAGATTATGACGATGCACTATTTAACCTGGAGACAGCTAAAGGTACGGTAACCCAGCGATATTCAGATTTACAATCGGCAATCACAAATTTAGAGTATGCAAACATTTATTCGCCAATAGATGGGGTTGTACTCTCTCGGGATATTGACGAGGGACAAACCGTGGCAGCCAGTTATAGTACCCCAACTTTATTTACGATCGCTCAGGATTTGAAAGAAATGCAGGTAGAAGCAGATGTGGATGAAGCAGACATAGGCAATGTTAAAGAAGGGCAACGTGTAGAATTCACGGTAGATGCGTATTTAGGTGAAACCTTTAACGGAGTAGTTACTCAAGTTCGTTTAGACCCTACAATTACCTCGAACGTTGTGACTTATACGGTGGTGATTAAAGCAGAAAATGAAGATCTAAAGTTAAAACCTGGCTTAACCGCAACAGTGTCTATTTTCACTTTAGAGTTAAACGATGTGTTAACAGCCGAGGCGAAAGCAGTTAATTTTAAACCTGTAACAGAAACCTTAGCATTGTATAATGAAAAACACAATATTTCAGAAAACATACATACTACCCCTGAGAACAAAACGATCTTATGGATACTCGACGATAAAGGCGGAATCCTACCAAAAGAGGTAACGTTGGGAGCGAGTGATGGTGTGAACGTACAGATTTTAGAAGGCATATCGGAAGGAGAAAAACTGGTGTATAGCTTAAAAGGTGTATCGCGATCTGAAGCAGATCCGGCAGGCACAAACGAAAGTCCTTTTATGCCGAAACGCCCTGGATCCAAGTAAAATATCATGACAACTATGAGCAAAGAAATAATAAATATAACCGATCTAACCCGTGAGTTTACCATGGGTGCAGAAACAGTACGCGCATTGCGAGGTGTCTCGTTTACGGTTGAAGAAGGAGAGTTTGTAACTATTATGGGATCCAGCGGTTCGGGAAAAAGTACGTTGCTCAACATACTGGGATGCTTAGACCAGCCTACTTCGGGAATCTACGAAATAGATGGTGTAAAAATTAAAGATCTAAGCAGAAACCAATTAGCAACGATACGAAATGAAAAAATAGGTTTTATTTTTCAATCGTATAACCTTTTGGCAAGAACGTCGGCGTTAGAAAATGTAGAATTACCGTTATTCTATAACAGTAAAGTTTCTTCAGAAGAACGTAGAGAAAGAGCCCTAAAAGCTTTAAAAATGGTTGGTTTGGAAGGAAGGCTGGACCATACGCCCTCACAACTTTCCGGCGGACAACAGCAACGTGTTGCTATAGCACGCTCCTTGGTTAATAATCCGGTCATGATCCTTGCAGATGAAGCCACGGGGAACCTGGATACAAGAACTGCTTACGAGATCATGTCTATTTTCCAGGAGCTTAATAAACAAGGCATAACCATCGTGTTTGTAACACACGAACCGGACATTGCAACTTTTAGCAGCAGAACGATTGTTTTAAGGGATGGTAATATTAAACAGGATAATAAAAATAACAAGGTGCAATCTGCAGCCAACGAATTGGCTAAAATGCCCAAGGAAGACCACATATTATGAGACTATTAAATCTAATGAAAATCGCTTTTAAGGCTATTATTCTTAACAAGACCAGAACCTTGCTTACCATGTTGGGTATCATCATTGGGGTAGCTTCTGTGATCGCTATGCTGGCCATAGGTGAAGGCTCTAAAGAAAGTATACGAACAACTATTTCTAGTATGGGTTCTAACATAGTTACGGTGAGACCCGGTGCCGATGACAGAGGACCCGCAAGAGGAAGCGGAGGGAATGTACAAACACTCACACTTAAAAATTACGAGGTACTAAAAGAACAGGCTACCTTATTAAGCTACATCACACCCGTGGTGAATGGAGGAGGACAGGTAATTAATGGTTCAAACAACTGGCCTAGCACCATCTACGGTGTTTACCCGGAGTATTTGGATATCAAGGTTGTAGATTTACAAAGCGGTAGTTTGTTTACAGAAGCCAAGGTCCAGTCGGCAGCAAAAGTTGCGGTAATTGGCCAAACAGTAGTAGATAATGTGTTTCCAGACGGACAAGATCCGGTAGGGCAGATGATTCGCTTTAACAATATTCCATTTAAAGTTATAGGAGTATTGGAAGAAAAAGGTGAGAACACCTTTGGTCAAGACCAGGACGACGTTGTTATTGCGCCATTCACCACAGTGCAAAAACGTATTTTAGCCATCGATTATTTAAATCAAATCATGGCTTCAGCAGTTAGTGAAGATGATGCGCCACAAGCTGTAATACAAGTAACCGATATCTTACGTGCTCAACATAAATTATTGGACAGCGAAGACGACGATTTTACAGTACGATCTATGGAAGAACTCATATCTACCTTTAGTTCAACCAGTGAAATGTTAACCATTCTTTTGGTGGCGGTTGCAAGTATTTCATTGCTCATAGGTGGAATTGGCATTATGAATATCATGTATGTATCGGTAAAAGA
>CAJQNO010000143.1 GCA_905479745.1 uncultured Flavobacteriaceae bacterium
GTTTAACAACTTTGCATTGTTAATAAGATAGTTCATTGTTTTTGAGCTTATTATCAATTTTACACCCTTGTCGATGCTAATTTTACAATTAATAGTAAAAAACGCTGATTTGTTGAAAATTCCCACAAAAATTACTCTTAACAAACATTAACAGTCGTCATATAAAATTTGATGTTTCGGTCGTATATTTGCAGGCTGAAATTAGATAAGTAAGAAATTACGTATCGAAAGCTAAAAAGAATGAAGCGTAAGTTATTGCGATTTAGTTTATTAGTTACCGTAATTCTGGGAGCTTTCTCGACCTTTTCCTTTAAGAAAAAGCCGGCTACTTCCTATTTCAATACGGATGGGATGGAATTGTTCTATACAGTTCCAACCGAAGCAGAAGCAAAATTCGAGATCAAGAACCAGGAGGTTAATTACAACCTCTTTTTAGGTAAGACGTATGTAGGTTTTAAAGAAGCATTAGGCTTTAAAGAATCCCGAAACAACTATAAGACCATTAACGAATATGGTTATATGGGCAAATATCAGTTTGGTAAAGGTACCCTCAATATGATCGGTATATACAATTCAGATCGTTTCTTAAACGACACCAAATTGCAAGAAGAAGCTTTTACTGCCTATGCTTCAAGAAATAAATGGATACTTCGTCGCGATATCGATAGATATGTTGGGCGTTCCATAGGAGGTGTGAAGATCACCGAATCGGGTATCCTTGCCGCAGCTCACCTGGCTGGCGCCGGAAATGTGAAGAAATTCCTTCGCAGCGGTGGCGAGATTGGTTTTAGTGATGCTTTTGGTACATCGATTCGCTACTATCTTAAGAAATTTTCGGGATACGATACTTCCTGGATCGAAGCCGACAAGCAGGCTAAAGTTTTATAGTAAGTTATTTTTGGATAATGAACAGGGTGGGTCTCTTATTGAGATCCACCTTTTTTTGTTTCCAATCGTTTGCAGTTAAAGTGAGAATAAATTCACTGGGCAGTGTAATATCACAGGCGACACAAATTCTTGTGCTCCCTTGAACCGTAGCAAGTATACTCTCAAGCAGTTGGTTATTTCGATACGGGGTTTCAATAAATAACTGGGACTGGTTATATTCTTCCGAAAGTCTTTCAAGTCGTTTAATTTCTTTTCGGCGCTCTCGTTTATCAATGGGTAGGTAGCCGTTGAATGCGAAATTCTGACCGTTAAAGCCACTTGCCATCATTGCCATTAGTATACTTGAAGGGCCTACAAGAGGCACTACTTTTATTCCCTGCTTATGGGCTTCCTCTACCACGGCAGCACCGGGATCGGCTATCCCGGGACATCCGGCATCACTTATCACCCCTACGTCCAGCCCTTCATGACATGGTGCAAGCATATCAGGAATCTCAGATGCATCAGTGTATTTATTGATCAGTTTAAATTGTAAGTCGGGTTGCGATTTACGAGGCGAAATACTTTTTATGAACCTGCGGGCATTCTTTTCATGTTCCACCACATAGTAGTCTATCTCTTCAACTGCCTTTTTCACCAGTAGAGGCAGGACTTCAAGAGGCGGAGTTTCACCTAAGGTACACGGTATTAGATATAGATTTCCCTTTTCAGAAACCATAATTACCGGATCACCAATTTTTGTACGAATTGTCTCCCATCTTCGGTAAGCAAGCTTACGAGATAGAGGCCTTGCTGAAGATGCGAAACATTCAACTCGAAGAGCGTATTGCCTATCTGGTCTTCAGAAATAATCCTACTTCCTGAAATATTCATCACTTGCACAGATTGGATAGATGCATTCTCAATTTGAACTGAAACAGTTTCTGAAGCAGGGTTCGGTATCATATAGAATCCACCAGTTTGATTGTCGTTTACCCCTGCGATACTCGCATCGATAATGCGGTAGATATTTCCGGAGATATCTACTACAAAAAGTTCATCGTTGTTATCCACTCCAAAAGACACCCAGCTTCCACCATATCCGCCCAAGTCCACCAGCGTACCGGCAGGGTCTACCGTAAATAGTTTACCACTGCAAACATCGGCAGCAAAATATAGACCTTGTAGTGCTGGCCACAAACTGCCACGATACACATAGCCACCGGTAACAGAACAGTTCCCACTTCCGCTGCTTGACGAATATTCGGCTTCCGGAAAGGTTAAATTGCCTGGTGGAGGACATCCAGTGGTATTGTAAGGAGCCGATCCTTCATAGCATCTCCAGCCGTAATTCAGGCCGGCTGTGGTTGAGGGTTGTTTATTAATTTCTTCCACATCTCCCTGGCCAACATCACCAATCCACAGATCGTCCGTCATACTGTCGAAGGAGAATTTCCATGGATTCCTGAGGCCGTAAGCCCAGATCTCCTCTGCCTCGGTGGGGCTACCTGCAAAAGGATTATCGCCGGGAATGCCGTAGTTATTACCACCGCCGGGATTGTCTACGTCTATTCGTAATAATTTCCCCAGAAGCAGTTGGGTATTTTGTGCCCTGTCTCCGGGATCACCGGCACTTCCTCCATCACCGGCTGCAATATATAGATAACCGTCTGGACCAAAGGCGAGAGAGCCTCCATTGTGATTCGAGAATGGCTGGATGTAATCAATTATAGGAAATTCCGATCCGGGATCGGCTATATCCGGGTTTCCTGCATTTACAGAAAATCTCGATACCTGGGTGTCGCCACCATTATCGATATAGTTTACATAAAAGTATCCATTGTTCGCATAATTCGGATGAAATGCCAGGCCAAGTAATCCCCGTTCGTCATTCACACCGGTAGGGTTGATCACTATAGAATTAATATCAAGGAAAGGGGTTGCGTTTATGCTACCGTCTGAATTCAGGATCTTGATGATACCGGCCTTCTCAACAACAAAGAGTCTGTCGTCCCCGGCATTTTGAAGATCCACCGGCTGGTCGAACGAACCACCAATGTTAAATTGTTCAATTTCGATTTGTTGTGCCGATGCGTAGAAAGGCAACAACATACACAGTAAGACAGGGATAAGATTTTTCATAGCTGCATTTTTTTTGATGCACTACTAAAGTAACGAAATACACAGGAATAAAAAAGTTATAGACGTGCAGCAATTTTTTCGCAGGCCTCATCCAGCATTTTGTAGACATTCTCAAAACCGAAAGCTCCGCCGTAATACGGATCGGGGACATCCACATTCTCATTAGGGAAGATCTCATCCAGGATAAGTTGGACTTTCGCAATTTCGGCTTCATTTTTCGCCAGGCTGGTTACATCTCGGTAGTTGGAGTTGTCCATTACAAAAATATGATCGTAAGTTTCGAAGTCGTAAGTCGAGAACTTTCTTCCGCGTTGATAGGTAATGTCCAGTCCGTATTTCCTGGCTACTTCTATACTTCGGGGATCCGGTTGTTCGCCCACATGCCATCCACCGGTGCCTGCAGAGTCTACAGTTACCTTATTGGGATCTACCTTAGATTTCAAGATTCCTTCTGCGAGGGGAGATCGGCAAATATTGCCAAGGCATACCATCAATACTTTTGTTTTCATTGTGAATAAAAAATCCCGCTGTGGCGGGATTGTACTATAAGGTTAATTTCTTATTCAGATCTTCCACATACTTTCTGAATTGCTTATCGGTACTCGAAAGGTTGTCTACCGTCTTGCAAGCGTGAAGAACCGTAGCATGATCACGCTGACCAATCTGGGAACCGATAGAGGCCAAGGATGCCTTGGTAAATTTCTTGGCAAAGAACATGGCGAGTTGCCTGGCCTGAACAATGTGTCGTTTTCTTGTTTTAGATTGCAGCGTATCCACATCCATTTGAAAGTATTCGCTAACCACCTTCTGAATATAATCAATGGAAACCTCACGCTTGGTGTGCTTCACATAATTATCTACGATCTTTTTGGCGAGATCGATAGTGATCTCACGTTTGTTGAAGGACGAATGTGCAATAAGGGAAATGATAGCACCTTCCAGTTCGCGAATGTTGGTCTTGATGTTATTGGCCAGGAATTCTATGATATCTTCCGGCATCTCAACCCCATCTCTATACAGCTTATTCTTAATGATCGCCACCCGGGTATCGTAATCGGGATGGTTTAGTTCTGCAGAAAGCCCCCATTTAAAACGAGACAGAAGTCGCTGTTCAATATCGATCATATCTACCGGTGCCTTATCACTTGTTAAGATCACCTGTTTTCCATTCTGATGTAAATGATTGAAAATATGGAAGAATACATCCTGAGTTCCTGCCTTACCTGAAAGCAGCTGAATATCGTCCACAATAAGAACATCTATGATCTGGTAGAAATGTATAAAATCGTTTCTGTTGTTCTTTTTAACAGACTCTATATACTGCTGAGTAAATTTTTCGGCAGAAATATAAAGAACTGTTTTCTCCGGATATTTATCTTTTATCTCAACCCCTATCGCGTGCGCCAGGTGGGTTTTACCTAAACCAACGCCTCCAAATATCAAAAGCGGATTAAAAGAGGTTCCTCCCGGTTTGTTTGCAACGGCCATACCCGCAGAGCGTGCAAGTCTGTTCGATTCACCCTCCAGAAAGTTATCGAAGTTATAACCCGGATTTAACTGAGATTCTATCTTTACATTTCGGATCCCGGGAATTACAAACGGATTCTTTAACTCCGGACTTTTATTCTTTAGTGGAACATCTACTTCCTGAGATTGAACCTGACTTCTATTGGTACTTGGTATCTTTTCGGTAAAAGGTTGCTTGTTACCATAGGTATTCTCCATCTTGATCACATATACCAATTTCGCGCTGGTACCTAATTCTTTGGTAAGGGCAACTTTCAATAATTTCACATAATGCTCCTCCAGCCACTCGTAGAAAAATTTGCTGGGAACCTGAATACTAAGGGCGTTGTCTGTAAGCTTCACTGCTTTGATAGGTTCGAACCATGTTTTGTATGCTTGTGAAGAGATGTTATCTTCAATAAAGGACAAACAATTGTTCCAAACCGATTCCGCAGTTTTGCTCATAGTGAATGCTGAAGTATAGTTAGTTAATTATGCGAAAGAAAAATGTCGAAAAAAGAGCGATTCGTAACATTATCTTAACACTGCAAATATGTGAACAAAAAAATGAAAAAAAAAATACAAAGGGTATTGAATATTCACTTTTTTTTTCGCATACCTTTACGTAGATAAACTTACAAAAAATATCCCCCTTTTAGACATTTTATTTGTGAAAAAAAATATTACAAAATTAAGAGTGCGATATGGAGAGACCGATCAGATGGGTGTGGTCTATTATGGAAATTACGCGCAATATCTCGAGCAAGGACGAACCGAATGGCTACGTGAACTAGGATTTTCCTACCGATGGATGGAGGAAAATAACATCAAACTACCTGTTATTAAGCTTGTTATAGATTATAAGCTTCCGGCGCGTTATGATGATGAGATTTTCATTACCACAACATTGAAGAAACTTCCTACGGTTAGAATAGAGTTCGATTATGAAATACACAACGCCGAGGGAGCACTTTTGGTGACTGCTTCAACTACTCTGGTTTTCGTTGATATGCAAACAAATAAGTTGAAACGCGCACCCGATTATCTACTTGAAAAATTACAGGAATAACTATTCTCTTTTAATGTTCACTTTGTGAGTATTTTTGAAGATCTGAAACACCGTTTCGGCATCTCTTTCCCTCACCGAAATCCTGAATCTACAATTCAATTCCATTTTTTGATCTACGATCTTCAATTTTTCCGATTT
This sequence comes from uncultured Flavobacteriaceae bacterium, assembly GCA_905479745.1. Classification (GTDB taxonomy): domain Bacteria; phylum Bacteroidota; class Bacteroidia; order Flavobacteriales; family Flavobacteriaceae; genus Pukyongia. The sequence continues at coordinate 5,723 of CAJQNO010000143.1, forward strand.
TAGTATTCGCATTACAGTGTTCATATCGGGATAATCGCATTGGACGATAAAATATTGATTTATGGTACGTTTAACTATATGGCTAGATTCCAAGGCCATCTTCGCGGCTGTTTTATACGCCTGGATCAATCCGCCAACACCTAGTTTGGTACCACCGAAATACCGCACCACAACCACCAATACATTGGTAAGGCTGAAGGCCTGAATTTGTCCGTAAATAGGTGCTCCGGCACTGTTAGAAGGCTCTCCATCATCATTTACCCTATAATGCTCATATCGATCTCCTAGTTGCCAGGCATAGCAGTGGTGTCTCGCAGCGTAATGTTGTTTTTGTAGAACCTCGATTGCTTCTCTGGCATCTTCTTCGGAAGTGACGGGAAATGCGTAGCCAAAGAATTTACTCCCCTTTTCCTTAAATAGTATTTCTTCCGAAGGAGCCACTATGGTATTATACCAGTCTTTTTCCGAAGCCATTACCAACTATTTAATGTTACAAATACTATACTAACCACAGCCAGGAAAATTCCCAACCAGTTTTTTGTCATTAGTTTTTCCTTGAACAGCCATATACCAACAAGGGTGGAGGTCATTACTATCGCAACATTGTTTACAGTGAAGATCCCTGAACTCTCCAAAATATTGCTGCGCAGGGCATGAACCAGAAAATATACCGAGAAATAATTGGGAATGCCTAAAAAAAACCCTCCGATCACATTTTTCCATTCGAAAACGAATTTCCCGCGTAATGCCTGGAAAGTCAAAATAAGTATTCCTACCACTGCCGCTGCGGCGAAAATGGTCGAGGAGAAGATGGCGACCTCATTTTCGGCGACATGGGTATCTTCCTGGTATTTTAAACTGGTATCGATTATTCCACTACCAAGAAATACA
>CAJQNO010000144.1 GCA_905479745.1 uncultured Flavobacteriaceae bacterium
GCATTTATGCCTTTCATCGAGTTTATAATACAGCTTATCGAATAGTTTAGGTATTTTCCTACAATTCTTTTTTTAGCTAGTGATTCCTTTATATCATTGTTACTGATAAACCCCAAATTATCAACACGATATGAGAACGACTACTTATGTGCTCTCGTTATTTGTACTATTAATTTTTAGCCCGGCGATGATCGCTCAGGTAGGAATTGGTACAACTAACCCAAAAAGTATGCTGGACATACCGGCATCTAACAGCACCTCCCCCGCAAGTACCGATGGTATTTTAATACCTAGAATAGATAACTTCCCCGCTTCCAATCCGGGCGCAGACCAGGATGGAATGTTGGTTTTCCTGTCGACAGCCAGTGCCGGTAACCCCAAAGGATTTTATTATTGGGATAATACGTTAACCGACTGGATCTCGTACAACGATGAGTGGAAAGACGATTTTGTAGCCCAATCCAGAGGAGATTATGACGGTAACCTAATCTACGCCAACCAGGCTGGTTCTGGTGGTGTAGATGTGGTTATTCTGGACTCCGGTCAAATTGGGATGGGAACCAGTAATCTTGAAGAAAATCTGGAACTAAAGATAGATGGTGATAACGACATCCAGGTGTCCAGTGCTTCTCCACCAGATGCACCGCAATTAGTATTTTATACTACCAATGGAACCTTTGCTTCGCCCGATTTCATGAACGACAACGATGACATTGGGTACATGACTGGTAAAGTATGGACAGGAACCGGTAAATCTGCCGATGTTGCTAACATACAGATGGAAGCCGATGGAAATCATTCTTCAGGCAGTCTGCCAACAAAGATCGAGTTTGCGGTTACTAGTCCGAATGACACCTCTCTAAATTCAACTAATCCGGAAATGGTTATCGCCAGTACAGGAAATGTAGGGATTGGACTAAATGATCCTTCGGCAGTACTGGAACTAAAAGCAGGAACATCAAGTTCTAACTCGGCTCCTCTGAAACTAACATCCGGGACCAACCTTTCAACCCCTGAGGCTGGCGCGATGGAATTCGATGGTACTAATTTGTATTTCACACCATCTACTACACGAAAAATATTAATGACCGGTCTGGTTGCTACACAATCACTCAATTTCCCGAACATTGGTTCTGGTAATACATCCGAGTTAAACGTAACTGTGCCAGGTGCGGTAGTAGGGAGTGCATGTTCATGCGCCCCGAATACAAGCATAGAGAACGGATTGCAATGGAGCTGCTATGTAAGCGCTGCCAATAACGTAAAAGTTAGGGTGTCTAATGTAAACTCCTTTTCTGTAAACCCGGCTAATAAGAGTTGGAAAGTAACTGTAATAGAATAAACCGGGTCTTATGAAAAAACTAAGCATCATATTTTTGATCGGCCTGACTATGGCTTTACAGCTACATGCACAGGTAGGCGTGAATACAAACAATCCTAAAAGTATATTCGATATAGAAGCTTCAAATCCATCGGCCCCCGCTATTTCCGATGGCCTGATAGTACCACGAGTGGATAAATTACCGGCAACTAATCCAAGTGCAGCCCAGGATGGAATGATGGTCTTTCTTACCGCTCCCGATAACGGATATAAAAAAGGGCATCATTACTGGGATAATTCTGCTTCTGAATGGAAATACTTTGCAGGAGAGTGGGTAGATGGTTATAATAAAGGTAGCGAACATCTTACCTATGTAAAACAGGCCTTTAAAGAAAATCAGCAGGATGTTGTGATCCTGGATAACGGTAAGATGGGGATGGGAACCGATGAACCGGATGAAAGCCTGGAAATACGTTTACCCGGTGATAACGACATACAAATAGCATCTAACGGAACAAGGCCCAATGCCCCAAACTTTATATTCTTTACCAAAAACGGAACCTTCGCATCCGGAGATTTCCTAAACGACGGTGACGTAATTGGTTCCCTTGCCGGAACCGTATGGGATGGAAGTGGTGAATCTTCTGTGGTTTCTTATGTAAATTCGGCTGCCGATGGTGATCATTCTAGTGGTGATCTGGCTAGCCGATTCAATTTCTCCGTAACATCTGTCGGAAATACTTCTGCAGATGCCGACGGAATGGAAATGACCATTCGGGCAAGTGGAAAGGTAGGGATTGGCGTAGATAATCCAACAGCAGTACTACAACTAAAAGGCGGTACCGCTTCTGCCAATTCTGCTCCCCTAAAGTTCAATGCCGGAACGAATATGAGCAGTACAGAAGATGGTACTTTCGAATTTGATGGTACGCACCTTTATTTCACACCCAATGGTAACAGAAAAATCTTATTAAAAAAATTAACTGGAACTGCGACCCTCGATTTTCTTGTAATGTTCGCGGGACTGCATTCCGAGTTACCAGTTACAGTAAATGGTGCTACCCCCGGAAGCTCCTGTAATTGTTCTCCTGTAGGCTCTATAGAAAACGGATTAACCTGGAGTTGCTATGTAAGCTCAGCAAATACAGTTACGATTCGACTTTCAAATATTTCAGGAGGGATAATCGATCCGGTAAGTAAGGACTGGGTTGTAAACGTAATTGAATAAGAAGTACATTGATCCTCCCCCGTGTTTTAGAATAGGAACAATGATGAGAAAACCAGCCATTTAAAATGGCTGGTTTTTTTGTTTTATACATGCAACGATCTATTATCCGTAGCGGCCAATGCTGCTTCCTTTACGGCTTCTGCATAGGTTGGATGCGCATGGCTCATTCTTGCTATATCTTCGGCACTGGCCCTGTATTCCATAGCGGTTACCGCTTCGGCAATGAGATCGGCTACCCGCGCACCTACCATATGAACACCCAATACCTCATCGGTTTTGGCATCTGCCAGTATTTTCACAAATCCATCAATATCACCACTAGCCCTCGAGCGACCTAGTGCCCTCATTGGAAACTGCCCGGTTTTATAGGCAACACCAGCTTCTTTTAGCTCTTCTTCGGTTTTTCCTACCGAGGCAACTTCAGGCCAGGTATATACAACACCGGGAATTAGATTGTAATCGATATGGGGTTTCTGTCCCGCAAGAATTTCGGCTACCAGCACACCTTCCTCTTCAGCCTTATGTGCGAGCATGGCTCCTCTAATCACATCACCGATAGCATAAATATTTGAAACATTGGTCTGTAAATGGTCGTTAACCTCCACTTGCCCACGTTCGTTCACCTTCACGCCGGCATTTTCGAGTTTTAGCCCGTCTGTATAAGGACGACGTCCAACCGAGACCAGGCAATAATCTCCTTTAAATTGAACTTCATTTCCTTTTTTATCGGTAGCAGTGACCGTGACCTCATTCTTTTTCCTCTCAACGGCAGAGACCTTATGAGAAACATAAAATTTCACGCCTTGCTTTTTCATCACCTTCATCAGTTCTTTACTTTGAGCTCCATCCATGGTAGGTATGATCCTGTCCATGTATTCCACAACAGAAACTTCGGCACCCAGGCGGCGATAGACTTGTCCCAGTTCCAAACCAATCACACCACCACCAATAACAACCATATGTTTTGGGATCTCTTTCAGTGTAAGAGCTTCGGTAGACGTAATGATTCGTTCTTTATCGATAGTAATAAAAGGAAGTGTGGAAGGTTTACTTCCAGTGGCGATAATGATATTCTTTGCTTCGATCTCCAGGTTTTCTTTTTCTGAAGCGATTACAACATGAGTAGCATCTTTAAAAGTTCCGGTTCCCGTGTATACATCTACTTTATTCTTGCTCATGAGGAACTCAATCCCTTTGGTGGTTTGATCAACAACCGCCTGCTTGCGTTCGATCATCTTCTTTAAATCCACTTTGATCTCCCCCGGAATTTCGATACCGTGTTCTGCGAAGTGTTTCATAGCATCTTCGTAATGATGAGAAGAATCCAGCAGCGCTTTGCTAGGGATACATCCCACGTTAAGACAGGTCCCCCCAAGGGTGTTATATTTCTCGACCAGGGCTGTTTTCATTCCTAGCTGGGCACAACGAATTGCCGCCACATAACCGCCAGGGCCCGATCCAATAATTGCAACATCATAAGTAGTCATAAAAGCCGGTTTTTTGAAATTTGAAGGTACAAAGGTACAATACTCCCATGCAACAGCCAACGATTTAAGATCGCTATAACGATAGCGCGGTGGTATTTTTCACTTCATTGATGGTGAAGGAGCTTTGGGTACTTCCTATATGCTGTAAAGTGGTGAGTTTTTCAACCATAAAATTTCTGAAATGATCCATGTCCTGAACAACTACTTTCAATAAATAATCGTACTCCCCACTCACATGGAAGCACTCCAATACCTCATTCAATTTAACCACTTCCCTTTCAAAATCGGTAACCGATTTGTGAACATGTTGCACTAATTTTATATGGCAGAACACTGTAAATCCAAGCTCTACTTTACCTCTATCTACCAAGGCAACATATTTTCTTATCACACCGGAACGTTCCAGCTTCTTGATCCTTTCGTACACAGCCGTTACCGATAAACTTAGCTTATTGGAAAGCTGTTTATTAGTTTGTTTGGCATCTTCCTGAAGGTGTACCAGAATTGCCCTATCAATCTTATCCAATACCATAACTGAAAATTTTTCTTAAAGTTACATGTTTTTCAGCAGGCGTCTTATTTATTTTCGGCATTTTTATTATAATTCAGTATAATTATCTAATTATGATGTATATCATTGATTATTATCTCTTATAGCTTTAATTTCGCAAGAATATAAACCTATATAACTATGTCTTTCAAACCCGCAAATAAAATTCAGGATCTTCAGTATTTTGGTGAATTTGGAGGTGTTAATCCATCTATATCAGATTCATCTACCTATACATTTCTTTCAGCAAAGAAAATGTTCGATACCTTCGAGGGGAATGCCGAAGGTTGTTATCTGTATTCCAGGCATAGTTCCCCCAGTACACTTTATCTGGGAGAAGCCCTGGCAGCCATGGAAGATACAGAAACGGCTACCGTTACTGCAACCGGTATGGGAGCTATCGTACCGGCAATTATGCAATTGTGTAGTGCTGGAGATCATATAGTAGCTAGCCGAACCATCTACGGCGGGACCTATGCATTTTTAAAGAATATGGCCCCTAAATACAACATCACTACCACTTTTGTGGATATTACAAAGCCCGAGGCGGTAGAGGCGGCAATAGGCCCCAATACCAAAGTGGTCTATTGTGAGAGTGTGAGCAATCCTTTACTGGAAATTGCGGATTTAGCAGAACTTAGTACTATTACCCGTAAGCACGGTTTAAAATTGCTGGTGGATAATACATTTTCCCCAATGTCTATTTCACCCGCAAAATTAGGTGCCGATGTTGTACTACACAGCCTTACAAAATTTATTAACGGCAGCAGTGATACTATGGGAGGTGTTATATGTGGTACCCAGGAATTCATCGATGAACTTCGAAATGTGAACGACGGAGCCTGTATGCTTATGGGGGCTTCCATGGACAGCCTTAGGGCAGCGTCCATATTAAAGAACTTACGCACACTTCACATCCGGATGAAACAACATAGCGCCAATGCCATGTATCTGGCAGAAAAATTTGAAGCCGACGGTTTAAAAACAGTATATCCCGGCCTGAAATCGCATCCCGGCCATGACTTGATCACTCGCCTTATGAACCCGGAATATGGTTATGGTGGTATGCTTACCATAGATGTTGGTAGCCTCGAAAAAGCAAACGAACTTATGGAGCTTATGCAGGAACGCAACCTGGGATATCTTGCTGTAAGTCTTGGCTTTTATAAAACCTTATTCAGTGCGCCGGGAAGTTCTACTTCATCCGAAATTCCGGAAGAGGAACAGGAGGAAATGGGACTCAGCGATGGCCTTATCCGTTTTTCAATCGGGCTGGATAACGACATAGAAAGGACCTACAGAAGCATGAGAAGATGTATGAAAGAGGTCGGTGTTTATCCCTTAAAACAAGTAGCCAACCCTTCCATTGGTTAATACTCTCTTGAAATTGAAATATTTGTACCTGACGAATTGAAATACGGTGCAGGTGTGCTTCCACCCCATACTGGAAAATAGCGAAAGGTAACCAGATCGTTGGTATTAAGGTTCAGATGAAAATTATAATGAAAATTCTGTGTATAGCCAGACGCGTAGGTCGATCCTGATTGAAGGTTTTGTGAATCGGCAAGAAAACCGTTCACATACACTCTCAGCAACAATACCATTTGTTTGTTGGTTGAAGTAACGAAATTCATATTGAAATTAGCGTTGATTTCATACACCCCGTTTGCTGGTATCGTATAGGTGCCAGTAGAAGTATTATACGATCCTCCCCCTAAATTATAAGAAACACTATTTAGGATCAGGTTGGTCTCAACTGCATTACTGAAACCTGAGATATTGGAAGTGGTTCTTATTTTTAATGCCGCCTTATCGGTAGATGCTGGTACATCGACCCAACTCACATTACCACTACCATCGGTTTGCATGATCTGTCCGTTTGTTCCTCTGGACGCTGGTAAACTATAGGTATTAGAGGTATTGGTCCCTACCGCTACATTCCCTAAGAAATATCCCGCATAGGTGGTTCCTGTACTTCGAAGCACCTCCGAATACACACCATACAGATTGCCATTAGCCGAAGTATTAAGGATGTTATAACTTCCGTATTTACTACCGGTACCCGATCCTCTAACATTATTATAGGTGCCAAAGTGATTTCCATTACCAGACCCAAACAGATCATTTGTGGTACCATAGGTGTCATCTGCCGAGCTCTCGATTATATTGTAAAGTCCGTATTTGGTTCCTGAGGCTCCGGTAGTTCCGGAACTCATCTCGTTGGTGATTCCGTATTTGGCGCCATTTCCTGCAACATCCAGGGTATTTACAAAGGCGTTTACAGCACCCGAATTACCACTTACCATATTGGTTAGCGCACCCGTTGTACCAGTAGAATTTATTTGTGTGAAGGTCGCGGTTGCCCCAGACCCATCCAGTTCAACATCCAACCTGGCGTTCGCCGTGGCTTTACCTATAGCTACGTTGTCTGTGGTATTGGTGGGGTATAATACTGTCCCTGAGGAGGTATCGACCACCCAATCCTCATCACTCAAGCTCGCCGGATCCACCCAACTAAGGTTACCCGAACCATCGGTTTGCATCAGCTGTCCGTTGCTCCCCCTGTTTGGAGGAAATATGTAGTGATCTGCGGTTCCTGTTCCGAAGGGTGAAACAGTTCCTATCGCAACAGAACCTGCAAAGAATCCTGCAAAACTGCCAGCTTTCTCAACTTCAGAATAAAGTCCGTAGTGCGTCCCCGCTGCTGAAGAAGACACCAGGTTATAACTACCAATTTTATCTCCTGTGCTTGTCCCGCCCAACTCGTTGTACGTTCCTGTATAAGTGCCTGTTCCGGTTCCACTTAGTTGATTATGGGTGCCATAGACCCCGGACGAACCGCTTGCATTTACATCGTTCTCCATCCCGTACAGTATCCCTGTTCCGGACACTACAGACTTGACCCCCCAGGAATTAACCCCAGAGCTAACCGTATTATATATCCCGCGATTTTGAGTTCCGGATACTGCAATTTGGTTATACATACCCGTTTGGGTTGCTGTGGAGGAACTGCTGTTCAAGGTGTTGTACACTCCGTATAGTTGTCCGCCCGCCGAATTATTAACCTGATTCCTCGTACCTACATGAGTCCCGTTATTAGTAGGCGTTATACGGTTGAAGATTCCATGCTTGTCGCCGGCCGAACCTCTCACATAGTTATAAATACCCCGGGATGTATTTCCTGAATTTGCATCATTAGTTTCCAAATAAATACCGGCTATATCGGTAGTAGGAGAAATTCGCGAAAACGCAAGGTTTACACCACGATTGTAATTACTACTACTGATGTCCAGCGGATACGCAGGAGTATTCAACCCAATTCCCACTTCTCCCAGTGTATATTGGTTGTCGTTTATATCGTTTGGGCTGGTAGTCGTGCCTTCTTCATACCAATCGCTGTCGCTTCCGCCGGAGGGAGCCGTTGTGCTAATACGTTCCCAACTTGTACCATTGAAATAATAAAACCCAACTCCAGACCCTCCTGTCACAGCTGCATTAGTGTTCCAGATAAGCAATCCGGTGGCAGCAGTATTTGTTCCATCCAGGGACGTTGTGGTCACATCACTTAAAGAGACTCGTGGCACTAAAACGCCAGAGTCTGTTGAGGTGATATCCAGGGAAGAAGAAGGATCGGGTGTGGTGGTGCCAATACCAACCTGAGATGAAATTGAGAATGAACAAAGAAGAATAAAGCCCAATACAAATTTTTTCATGATAATAGTTTTATAAGATCAAAACTATATTGATATCATGAACTTATGTGGCAACCATGTAACAATAACTTGTACTAATGTAACAAAGGCCAAAAAACCTACAAAAACAGTGGCTTTAGCTAAATTATTTTTGTTTCTGAATTAAGGTATTCAGAGGTGTCTTTAACGAATTAATTCTGATCTTTATTTACATCTGTAACAACATCGTTTAGGATAGATCTCAATTCTTGAACTTGTAATTTTAATAATTGAATTTCATCATGTTGATTTTTAATTTCAGCTTGTTGCTCTTTAATGGCATTTACTAAAATAAAATCCATAGCGCCATAGTCAACTCCAAGGTAGTTGCTCTTAGTATTTCCATCATCGGAAATATATTCCCAATTACTTACCATATAAGGGGCAATTTTTTGAAGTTCCTGGGCAATGGTACCCACCCCTGTCTCATTTGGCATTCCGGCCTTACCATTGTAGGTAAACCATACAGGGTCTATTTTTTCGATAAGTGCAAGTCCATCAGTGAACGGTCGAACATTAGTTTTTAGTCGTCCGTCTGATACTACCGTCCATGAACTAGAGGTGGGCTTTCCTGCCGAATTTGCGTTTAACTGAAGATTGAATGACGGGGTTCCAACTCCAATTCCTAATCGATATGATGTATAAACTTTGCCCGCAAAATATCCAGCAAAAGAAGATGAATTAGTAGTATTAGCCGAACCGTAAATTGCGACATGGGTTCCACTTGTCCCCAAAGCTATCGAGGACACGCCATAATTTGAACCTGTCGCTGCATTAGGAATTTCAATTCGAGCACCGTATTTAAGTCCGCTACCCTCCCCCATATTCGTAAAACTCCCATATTTCGCAGCATTACCGTTATCCATTTCAATGTAAGTTCCATATCGTACATCTGTATCTGTCGCAGAGCTAAAATCCGTGTATGTCCCATACTTGCTCCCGGTAGAAGCACCACTGAAAGAATTATAAACTCCATATTTTGCACCGCTGTGGGTCCCTCCAAATGAATTCCACATCCCAATTCGATTAGAACTACCTGAGCCACCAAACGAATGATAAACTCCATAAACTGATTCGGAATTAGCGGTTAGTCCACCGTAGTCGGTAATCATTCCATATATAGGGTTTCCGGAACTAGTTGTTCCATTAATTTGATTGTTAATTAAAATACCCCCGTTTTGAGAGGTAAAATTGAACATATTCATGATTGGGCTAGCGTTTATATAGGTGCCACTTAGAGAGATCACCGGACTTCCGGTACCGCCCGATACCGTTAGGGTTCCACTTGTGGATGCAGTACCGATAGAAACAGCTTCCGAATTTCCATCGGCGGGAGATAAATACCCCCCGTTATCTATCCATTCTGAAGACCAAATAGCGGAAGGATCTACCCAGCTTAAGTTACCAATACCGTCAGACTGAATGAGTTGGTTTGCCGAACCTCTTGAAGCCGGCAGCACGTAAGTATTTGCGCCAGAAGTTCCTATAGCTACATTGCCTAAGAAATAGCCGGCATAAGTAGTACCTGTTGACCGTAATACTTCAGAATATACTCCATAGTGGTCTCCTCCAGCGGTTGTTTGTATTAAGTTACGACTTCCATATTTTGTGCCTGTACCGGTTCCGGTAAGAACATTATCCAAACCATAATGAACTCCGTCACCACTACCACTTAAGTTGTTTCGAATGCCATAACGCGTTCCGACTCCATTTCCCGTTAACTGATTATATAAACCATAGTGAAATGCGTCACCCGAATTACTTAAAAGATTATACAATCCTATTTGTTGACCTGTACCAACTCCCGACAAAGTATTGGAAATACCGTAATGTGTACCTGAGCCAGTCCCTTGTATGTTATTATTCACGCCATAATGGAGTCCATTACCGGAATTTATCATTGTATTCTCAACTCCAAACATTGCCCCATCACCAGATCCACTTAAGGTATTCCTTACTCCATAGTGTGCATTAGTTCCTGAGCCAGACAGGGAATTAAATATTCCGTAATGTAATCCATCACCATCTCCTGTCATTAAGCTTCTGAATCCATAGCTCGTGCCATCGCTATCACCATTCAACACGCTATAAAATCCAATCTGCTGCGTACCACTAGTTGATGTAAGCTCGGCTGCAACACCTAAATTGGAACCAGAGCCTGTATTTGAATTAGTAAAGTAACCTCCATAAATCGAACCATTAGTCGTTCCGCCAACACTTGCATTTATTCCACGAGTATCTGTAGTGGTGTCGACCTCAAGGGGATAATCTGCTGTATTTTTTCCAATAGCGAGGTTACCAAGTGTATACATATCATCATTAATATCATTTGGTGCAGAGGTGGTCCCCTCCTCATACCAGTCGATATCTACAGTGGAGGTTGCAGTTGTTACCAACCGCTCCCAAGTGGTTCCGTTATAATAATAATAGCCAACACCCGTACCCCCGGTAACTCCTGCATTGGTATTGTAAATAAGTAAGCCGGTGGCGGCAGTATTCACTCCGTCCAACATGGTGTCACTCACATCGGCAAGAGACACCTGCGGAATAAGAAGACCTTTATCACTAGCCGAAATATCAAGAACAGCAGAAGCATCGGGCGCGACAGTTCCTATTCCCACTTGCGCAATTGTCAAATTCAGAAAAAAGAAGAATACGAAAACGAATATTGAAGATTTCATAATACACTTAATTAAAAGCAAGCGAGTTAAGTGCAAGAATATGAGGTATATACGAAGATATACTATATCAATTTAATCAACAAAGGGAAAACCCCTCTTTTCGTTGGGTAAAAGCCCCTTTATGTCTTATTTGCCAATGCAAATACAAAATCGTAACATTACAAGTCGAAAAATGTACATAAATGAAAGACGAAAAAAACATTTCAGAAATTAAAATACAGGACCAAAAAATTGTTGAGAATATAGAGCTGAATATTTGGGAGGCTCTCATTCCTGTAATTGCACTGGTTGGTATGTTGTTTTATAATGTATACGTCTTTGGCGATGATGCCTTAAGTGGAAGTAACCAGTTTATACTTTTAATGGGTGCCGCTGTGGCTGCTATTGTTGGCACTTTTAATAAGGTTAGTTATAAACGAATGGTCGAGGAAGTAGCCGAAAATGTAAAATCTACTACCGGAGCACTACTCATACTCCTTATGGTAGGAGCCCTGGCAGGAACCTGGCTTATAAGTGGCGTTATCCCTACTATGATCTACTACGGTTTACAAATTCTTAATCCTACCATATTTCTTGCCTCCTGTGTGATCATCTGTGCTGTTATATCGATTGCTACCGGGAGCAGCTGGACCACCTCGGCTACTGTAGGTATAGCCCTGATAGGTATAGCCGAAGCTCTGGGTATATCACTGGGAATGACTGCCGGAGCCGTCCTTTCGGGGGCATATTTCGGAGATAAGATGTCCCCTCTCAGCGACACCACTAATCTTGCTCCTGCAATGGCAGGAACCGACCTATTCACGCATATCAAATATATGACGTATACTACAGTGCCTACTATCGTTATTACCTTAATCGTCTTTATTATTATTGGTTTTGGCCTAGAACCCAAAGGTGTTGCAGACACGGCCTCAATTTTAGGTTCTATAGATGCTTCGTTCAATATAAATCCCTGGCTTTTTATAGTTCCGGTGCTGGTTATTGTAATGATCATTAAAAAAACACCTCCGTTGATCGCCTTACTGGCAGGAACAATATTTGGGGCTATAGCAGCACTTATTTTCCAACCTGATATCGTCGCAAATATCGGTGGCGGTACTTCCATGAATTTCACCAATGCGTATAAAGGAATTTTAAATGCAATCACCGTTGATACCTCGGTTAGCACAGATAACGCGGCTCTAAATGATCTTTTCTCAGCCGGGGGAATGAGCGGTATGCTGGGAACTATCTGGTTAATAATTTGTGCCATGGTATTTGGTGGAGTTATGGATGCGATCGGTGCTCTTGCGCGTATAAGCAGGGGGTTATTGTCATTATTTCACACCACTTTCGGCTTGTTTGCCAGTACGGTGTTTAGTTGTCTCGCTTTAAATCTAACGGCTTCAGATCAATACCTTGCGATTGTTGTCCCGGGAAAGATGTATAGCAAGGCGTTTAAAGATAAAGGCCTGGCACCCGAAAACCTTTCACGAACATTGGAAGATAGTGGTACTGTGACCTCGGTTCTTGTTCCATGGAATACTTGTGGTGCTTACCAGAGTGGCGTATTGGGTGTACCTGTGCTGGATTACATTGGATATGCGGTTTTTAACTGGTTAAGTCCGTTTATGACCTTGATCTTTGCTGCTTTCAGGATTAAGATCCGCGAGCTTACCAATAAAAATCCTAACTAATAATGATGTAAGTTAATATTACGGTTCTTACGATTATACAGGGCTGCGAACATAGATATTTTTTAGTGAGGGATTCGTCAACCGAGTGACCTTTTTAAGGATATAAAGTTTTAAAAATGGGGGAAAGACTTTGTAACAAATTTTTGGTTATTCTTTTAGCCTATGGTCCATGTCTGCTTGCCCAGATCCCGGTTGTTTCTTTTAACCATTTAACTATTGATGACGGACTCTCACAAAATTCGGTGAATGTGGTCTTTCAAGACAGTAAGGGATTTATGTGGTTTGGTACTCAGGACGGACTCAACCGATATGATGGCTACGATTTTCTGCAATACCGGGTAGAACGAACCAATCCCAACAGTATAAGCAACAACTACATTTGGGATCTATACGAAGACTCACAACACAGACTGTGGATCGCAACTTTTGGTGGAGGATTGAATTGTTTACACCTCGATAGTGGTAAGATTCAATATTTTAAAAAAAACACGGAGAATTCAGAAGGATTTCCCAGTGATCGACTGTTTTCCATACTTGAAACTTCAGACGGTATTTTATGGATAGGCAGTAATGAGGGACTTATTCGATTCAACAAAGAAACTCACAAAAGCGAAATATTTCTTTCTGAAAATTCAACAGATGATCACCTAAAAGATAATTATATAGGCATCGTTGAAGCAGATGATAATGGTAATCTCTGGCTTAGAAGTTCGGAAGGCCTAACCTTCTTCAACACGCAAACACTACAGGCCGAACATTATCAATCCAGCCCCTTTACAAAACAAGTGAAGATTGAGGATATTTCGGATATTCAAAATATAAACGGACTCATCTACGTGCTTACAACCGATGCCGTGATAGAAATAGATCCGAATTTCAAAACCGACCGTCTGCTTTTTTCATCCACAGATATCACCATTAACGACCGTCTTCCATCACTTAGAAAACTCCTGGTTCTGAATAACCGTGAGTTGATCATAGGAACAAATATCGGTATTATACGATATAACGCAGATTCTGGTAAAAGCGATATCTACCAGAGTGATCCGGAGGATAACAAAGGCCTCACCCATGGTTACATTACTTCATTATTCCAGTCTGAAGATAACGTTATCTGGGTAGGTACGCGAAATGGTCTCAATATCCTGGAAACACTTCATCCAGATTTTATCCATATTAGGAATATCCCCGGAAAGCCCGGTTTAAGTAGTAAGAACGTAAATTCGTTTATACAGGAAAATGACAGCTTATTCTGGATAGGCACTACGGATGGCTTAAACCTCTATAACAAGAATACAAATCAGTTTAAAGTCTTCAGAAAAAGTAAAGGGAAAAACAATCTTCACTCCAACTATATACTATGTCTGTACAAGGATAGCCGTGGTAATAAATGGGTGGGCACCCGTTCGGATGGACTATACCATATCGATCCTAATTTGCAGTTCAAAAAAAAGGTACCCTACAATGAGAATGCAACAGGACGATCCATTCATTTTATTGAGGAATCCAAGAGCGGGGATTTGTGGCTGGGAACAGGTGGAGCTGGTTTATGGATGTATAATCCCATAAAAAACACTATTAAAAAATATCCTGCCAACAAAGACGGATCGGGACCCGCACATTCTTATGTATTCACCATCCTCGAAGATAGTTATGGAAATGTCTGGCTGGGAACAGCCACAGGCGGTTTAAACCTATTTGACCCGCTGAGTGAGCGATTTCTATACTTTCAGCACAGTTCAAACAATCACCATAGTCTAAGTAACGATCTGGTGCTTTCGCTTCATGAGGATAATGAACACCAACTTTGGGTAGGAACCAATGGCGGCCTGAATAAATTTATTCCCAAATTACAAAAGGATATGTTTAAACTCCTTCAAAGCAGTTCATCCGAAAAAGATTCCTTATTCCTCAATTTCAGTAAAGAAGCGGGATTCCCTAATGATGTAATCTACGGAATCCTGGAAGACGACCACAACGCCTTATGGACGTCCACCAATAAGGGAATTGTTGAATTCGACAAACAAGCAGGCAGAGTGAATAAAGCCTACGACATAAGTCATGGTCTTCAAAGTAACGAATTTAATCAGAACGGATATTACAAAGACAACAGCGGTAATTTTTTATTTGGTGGTGTGGACGGTTTAAATATTTTCAATCCTGATAGTATTGGTGGAAACAACTACCCACCTAAAGTAGTTATTACTAATCTTTCATTGAGCAACAAACCGGTACCAGTAAGAACAACTTCGCGAACCGATAACTTCACCCTACCAAAGACATTAGCAAGTCTCGATGACATCTATCTTTCCTGGAAACACGATATGATCACTCTAAATTATGTGGGCCTGAGTTATATAAGCCCGGAAATGAACAAATATCGCTATAAACTAGAGGGATTAAAGGACGAATGGATAGAAGCAGGAGATCTACGTTCTGTGACCTTCACGAACCTTTCTCCAGGCGATTACACCTTTCATGTACAGGCCGCGAATAATAACGATATATGGAACACCAAAGGCGCCTCTCTGGGGATTCACATTAGCACCCCACCTTGGTCGAGCTGGTACGCCTATCTGCTCTATGCGCTGATGTTGGGAACACTATTCTACCTTTTCCTGAAATACCGGATCTATCGGGCCACCGAAAAATTAAGACTCCTTACCGAGATTGAAAAAGCCAGGATCGAGGAGCGTGAATCATTCCGTAAAAGAAGCTCTAAGGACTTCCACGATGAAGCGGGTACAAAGATCACCAGGATTGCCTTGATCACCGAACTGGTGAAACAACAAACCAAGGGTGATCCTCAAATTCAGGAACAGATTAGGCAACTGAGTGATAATCTACAGGATCTTAATACAGGAATGCGCGACTTTATCTGGGCTTTAGATCCCACTCAGGATAATGTCTATGATACCCTCCTTAGATTTACCGATTTCGCTGGAAAATTTTGCGAACTTGCCGGGGTTCAATTCAACTCCAATGAAATCTCTCCCGAATTACAGCATGAGCAGCTAAATATGGCCCAACGTAGGCATATGCTTTTAATCCTTAAAGAGTCGGTTCACAATAGTATAAAGCACGGGAATCCCTTACTTATCAATTTTACGGCTCAAATTGAATCGGGCAAACTTTTACTCTCATTAAAAGATGACGGCTGTGGCTTCGATCACACAAACACATCTGGAGGCAACGGACTTAAAAACATGAAGGAAAGAGCCGAAGAGATCAATGCGGAATTTGAGATTCGAACCCGAGCAGGAAAAGGGTGTGAGTTAAGACTTGAGATACCAATTACCCAATTGGGTGAGTAACGAGAGCTGTTTTTTACACTATATTTATTCTGAATATGTCACAATCTCCGAATATAAGCGTAGGTATTGTAGAGGACGACGGGTTAATTCGATCGTCACTAACACAGATCATCAATAATTCTGAAGGTTTTAAAGTGACCGGAGCTTACACGTCGGCAGAAAATGCGATAAATGACTTAAGTAAGAATTTACCCGATGTGTTGTTACTCGACATCGATCTGCCGGGAATCTCGGGTATAGAAGCCCTACCCCACCTAACTAAATTAGCACCCGATCTTAACATTGTAATGCTAACCGTTCATGAGGATTCAACTTCTGTCTTCAACTCCCTTCAAAGTGGTGCTGTTGGTTATCTTGTTAAAAGCAATGATCCTCAATTGATCCTTTCGGGTATACGTGAAGTGTATGACGGCGGCGCACCTATGAGTCCGTCCATAGCGAGGAAGATTATCGATTCGTTCAGGCCAAGATCGTCCACACCACTTTCGGAACGTGAGATCGAAGTACTTGAAAAACTCTGTGGTGGAGCTAACAACAAAAAGATCGCCGAAGACCTCTTTGTTTCAACCAATACCGTGAAAGCGCATATTAAGAATATCTACAAAAAATTACACGTACACAATAGAGCCGAAGCTGTATCTAAAGCAATCAGAAAAAAACTAATTTAGCCAGCCAGTTTCAAGCTTCGTCTATTTTACTGAAATTTACAGCCCAATAAACTAATAGTTCCATCATGATCCACACCAGGAGTATTATTTGGAGCCGGATAAGGATAGTTCCGAAATCGTAACCCGTTTATTGTAATAGCCCCCCCACCTCGTATCTTAATGGCAAACTTTCTTGTTGAGATCTCTATATTGGCCAGATTGTTCATATTGCCAACTCCTTCGGGAGCACCCACCGTAATTTGAGTGGTTCCTAAGGAATAAAAACCTTTAGCTTGTGGTGGCAAGGAGGGTAGATGAAATAGCATCTTATCGTTTATACTAAGGACGGGTGCCGGGTTGCTCATAGGGTTTCCACCGGGTGTATATGTCCATTGTTCTGGATGTAAAGGTAAGGGAGCTGTCCACCCTCCTATTTCCTTATTTAGATTGAGAGTCCAACGTACAGAAGGGTCTACCGGTTCCGAACCTATGAAGATAGCATGGTGCTTGTTGGTGGCTTGTACGGTAAGCGGTGGAAGTCCTGCCGATGTGGTCCAGTCTACTTCGGCCGACTGTCTGTAAACTCCATCGGCTACATAAATAGTGACTGCTTTTTTATTTTGTCTGTGAAGCAGTGATTCTTCCAGAGCGCGTTGCATAGTTGCGAACGGAGCCTCTTCTGTTCCCGGATTGGAATCGTTGCCATCTACTGCCAGATACAACTCTTTTGGTTTTGGCTTATCAGGATCATCATTAGATCCTTCTGTAAAAATCGTATTGGCAGTTAACCAATCTACCGTAGTGTACTCATTAGGGCTGCTAACCGCAAATATAATTACATAGTTCTGAATTTTATTTCCCTGGACATTTACGGTATGTGTGGTAGACATAATACCGTTGAGCAAAGGTGCCTCGAGGTCGATATCTATTTTTCCATCAGCTCCGGCTTGAGCCTTCTCTATCATGGCATCAATGTCCATATTCAGGATTTCTTCCGGAATATCATATCCCATATCTTTCAATTCGCTTAGCATTTGCGGACTCGCCATCGCTTTACTTTCTTCAAGTGCCGTAGAATTTGCAACGGTGATAACCGGTTGGCCTTCTATTTTCCAGCTAGTAATGTTCTGATTTAAACCAGGTCCGTAGATTTTACCACTTACAGCCCCTTCGGGATATTTTATGGCTGCTAGTTCCTCTTCAGCAGCATCAAGATCATTTAACAAATCGTTTAACTGAAATAACATTCTACCTGTGTCCACAGCTTCTTTATAGTATCGTTTATCATTTACAGGTATTTTCGATTTACGCTCCAGTTCATTGGCAACAGCATTTCCATTTTTCGCATATTTCTCATTATTCTTTGCATAAGCAGCTACCATCATATCTATTGTTTGATAGATATGCTCCTCACTCATTGAGTTCACATCGAGGCCTGCAAGATTTGCTGCAGATGCAACTACATCCAATGCTGCTTTCTTAACACTACCTCCGTACTTTAAAGCAGCTCCGAATAACTTCGCACCGTTGCCTGCAAGATCGATCGCATCTATACTGGTAGACAGGGCGTCTATAGCATGTTTCGCAATAGCAAAACCATCTCGTTGCGAAAACCATCCCTCTTCATCACCATCCTCTGTACCCGCTTTTACTGGTTCCCTTTGAGCTGGTGGCGGTGGCGGTGGTGGTTGATTACCGTTGCCGCCTATTCTGCTAATATGCGGTTTTGCCTTATATTCTTTCATATATTTCAGATAGCCCATGATATTGGCTCGCCAAAACGCTTGCACCGCTTTAAGTTGCTTCATCTTTTCTCCCCGATATGTTGCCTGTTCCATAACCTGAAACTGACGGGGTGACGTATGTAGATACGTACTGAAATTAACAGACATTGCACCCATACCGGATTCCACTTTTACCATCTCCAGGTTTTCACAAAAATTTGGACCAGGTTCATACCGATCCATTGTCCCACGAATTTGAAGTGAGGCCTTTTTGTCTTTCTTTGACGCCTTGAAGGAGTTAAATGGATTGGTTTCATCCAGGTACATCACCCACATGTTCAATCCTGTTTTCGCATGTTTGTCATTAGTACAACGCTCTTCAAAATCTTCCTCGATGATAAGTACTGTACCCCCATCACTTTTAAAACTCTCTATCAATGATACAGGAACCTTTTGCCCGGCCATTCCAAATATGCCCGCCCCTATAGTACTTTCAGACTTTAGCACATCGAATTCTAAGAATCCCGAATTATTTCGGTTAATAAGGTCTTGCATTTCAGGGGAAAGTGATCCCATGTCCTGAGCAAACCCAGAAAATAAACAGAGTAATAACGCGGTGTAAAGTAATTTGTTCATTGCTAATATTTAGTGAATGAAAAGGCTTTTCATTAAACCAAAAACAATCCCTAAACTTCTGGTTTTATTACCTTTACATATAATTCAACCAAATATAAAAGCTGGGTTGATTCTGGTCAATCACCCGGATGGGTAGTTTCGTTACTGAATTGAAACTACCATCGCCTTTCATCGCTTTCGTCCTGAATATTTAAATCTGAATATGTACTTTTATAGCCAATAAAAAAACTATGGCAAAAATAACTTTAGGCGGAAATCCCGCAGAAACCATCGGTGAACTTCCCGCGGTTGGAAGTCAGGCACCGGATTTTAAATTAGTGGCAACCGATATGAGTGAGAAGACCCTGAACGATTTTTCGGGTAATAAACTCTTACTCAATATCTTTCCAAGTGTTAATACAGGTGTTTGCTCTGCCGCGGTGCGCCGGTTCAATGCCGAAGCGGCCAAAACTGTTAACACTAAGGTATTATGCATCTCCAAAGATCTTCCTTTCACACAACAACAGTTCTGTGCGGCCGAAGGGCTCGATAACGTAATAATGCTATCCGATTTCAAGACAGGAAAGTTTGGGATAGATTACGGTGTTACAGCGATAGGAAGTGCATTCGACGGGCTCCTTTCAAGAGCTGTTGTAATACTTGACGAAACTGGAAAGGTTATTTATACCGAGCAGGTGCCCGAAATTGGACAGGAACCAGATTACAAAGCCGCGTTAAACGCACTATAGCATGTGGGACACCTATCTTGGGAAACGCCTGCTGGGCTTTAAATATGCGATTAAAGGAGCCTGGATGCTGATAAAAAATGAAGCCAGTATCCAGGTTCAACTAATCGTTGCAACTGTAATTACCATCGCCGGGTTCTACTTTCACATTTCCACCACCGAATGGATCGCACAAACCCTCGCAATAGGGTTGGTGATGAGTATAGAAGGCCTTAATACCGCCGCAGAGGAGATCGCGAATTTTGTTCATCCCGATTTTCACAATAAGATAGGCTACATAAAAGATGTGGCAGCAGGAGCAGTTTTCTTTTCGGCTATAGCAGCCATAGTAATAGCTTGCCTTATTTAT
>CAJQNO010000145.1 GCA_905479745.1 uncultured Flavobacteriaceae bacterium
ATTCGAGGTTCAATGAAACAGATCTAAAGACAGGACTGCGCTATCAGGGCAGCAAGGTAAAAAGCACATTCCGTTATAATTATAACCGGGCTAATATTGGGATTCCTGAAGAATTAGGTGCTCAAACCACCGAGAAGAAACCTGCAGAACCCTATCAGGAGATCGACAATCATATTCTCAGCCTGGAGAACAATCACTATTTCAACAATTCCAGTCTGGATGTAAAACTGGGATATATTTTTAATGATCGCCGAGAATTCGAGGAACATGAAGAAGGTGAACCGGAAGAAGGCCCCGCTCTTCAGATGAAACTCAACACCCTTAATTACGACGTGAAATACAATCTCCCAGACCTGGGCAATTTCGAGACCATCGTTGGTGTTCAGGGGATGTTTCAGAAAAACAAGAACTTTGGAGAGGAAATACTCATTCCAGACGCTACGGTTGTGGATGTAGGGGTGCTGGGCACCACTCATTATCATCTGGAAAAGATCGATTTACAGGCGGGCTTGCGGTACGATATCCGGAAGCTGGACAGTGATGCCGCCTTTACACCCGAAGGGGAATTATTTATTCCCGCCCTGGAACGGGATTTCAATAGTTTCAATGCTGCACTGGGTGCAAAGTTTGATATCAACAAGCAACTTTCCGGACGTGTGAACCTGGCTTCGGGTTTCCGTGCGCCAAATCTTGCCGAGCTAACTTCCAATGGAGTTCATGAAGGGACTAACCGTTATGAGGTGGGTAACCCCAACCTGGACAACGAACAGAACCTCCAATTGGACGTTTCTTTGGAATACGGCAACGAACATGTTGAGATCTTCGCTAACGGTTTTTACAATCTGGTAGATAACTTTATTTTTATTTTGCCAACCGGGGAAATGATAGACGACAATTTTGTTTTCAACTACGTACAGGACGACAGCAAATTGTACGGTGGTGAATTTGGGCTGCATTTACACCCGCACCCATTGGATTGGCTTCATCTTGAAAGTAGTTTCCAGACTGTGACAGGCGAAATGGACAATGGAGAGAACCTTCCATTGATACCGGCCAACAGCCTCCGAAATACGCTTAATGTTGAGTTTGAAGCAAATAAGTTCTTTAAGCAATGGGAAGCTTTTGTCACTCTACTTAATGTGATGGATCAGGATAAGACCAGTGCCAGCGAACTTAGAACTGGTGGATATAGTTTGGTGAACCTGGGCGCTAGTGCCAGTTTACAATTAAACACTACAACGGTAGATCTTAGGTTTGCGATAACCAATATCTTCAACAAAGAATATATTTCTCATCTATCACGCCTTAAGTCGGATGGAATTATGAATATGGGTAGGAATATTACCGGAACCGTTATTATTGGGATTTAAAAAAATCCTCCGGAGCCAGTAGTTCCGGAGGATCCTTTTTCTATTTATTTAATTTTCTATTCGTTTACCTCTACCTCGATGGTTTGCACAGTTTGTTTAGGAGCTGTTGCGAACACAAAGGTGTAGATCCACATAAGGGTAAAGGTAGGTATGAAGTCGGTAAATGGAAGTATCTCTTCCAGGAATACGATCGCAGCTGCCACTTTTCCCGTATTGCCCTCATACATATCGCTCATTTTCTTTGCTGCGTAAGGAGCCCAGAAGATATCAAGGAACGGGCCAATTCCAGGAATAAAGGCCGTGCTCATCCCTATAACATCGTAGAGAATTCCCTGTCGCAGAAGTTTGAATTTATTTTTTTTCATCTTGAGATATTAAATTATACAGATGTTAACGCAAGAAACCTGCCAGAAATTATGCCAAGTCTGTTCCTATGAGTCGCATAAATTCGGTTCTTGTTTCAATTTTCTCAAATTGCCCCCTGAAGCCGGAGGTTGTGGTCACACTGTTTTGTTTCTGAACCCCCCGCATCATCATACACATATGGGCAGCTTCAATAACCACGGCCACCCCTTTAGGCCTAAGGGTCTCGTTGATACATTCTAAAATGTTGTGGGTTAATCGTTCCTGAACCTGCAATCTTCTCGCAAATACATCTACCACCCGGGGTATCTTACTCAGACCCACGATGCGACCATCCGGAATATAAGCAACATGTGCTTTTCCGAAGAAAGGTAAGATATGATGTTCGCATAGGGAATACAATTCTATATTCTTCACCACGATCATGTCGTGATACTCTTCCTCGAACATGGCTTCCTGAAGTATTTCGGCAGGATCGATACAGTGCCCGGATGTGAGGAATTGTATTGCTTTGGCAGCGCGCTCCGGAGTTTTCACGATCCCGTCCCGTTCCATATCCTCCCCTATTCCTTCAAGGATCTTTGAATAATTTTGCTTTAACTCGTCTGTGATCGGCTGATCATATTCTTCGTAACTTTTATACGACCCCATTGGTTTTTAATTTATCTGAATAAAATTTTTTGATCTTCTCTAATTTAGGAGCTATTATGAACTGACAGTATGGCTGTTGCGCATTCTGGTTATAATATTCCTGATGATTAACCTCGGCCGCATAGAACACCTCCAGCGAACTAATTTCGGTAACGATCTCTTTTTCGAAAATACGCTCGTTCTTCAAAAATTCCACAAATGCATTTACTTCTTTTTTTTGTGCTTCGGAAGTGTAAAAGATAGCACTTCTGTATTGAGTTCCTACGTCGTTTCCCTGGCGGTTCAAGGTGGTAGGATCGTGGGTTGCAAAAAACACCTCCAGCAAGGTTTGAAGGCTAATGATCTCCGGATCGAAGATTATCTGCACTCCCTCGGCATGTCCGGTACGTCCGCTACAAACTTCGCGATATGCAGGATTCTTTATATGCCCTCCGGTATAACCGGATTGCACCTCTAAAACCCCGTCAAAACGCTGAAAAACAGCTTCGGTGCACCAAAAACATCCTCCGGCGAGTACAATTTTTTCATTTTTCATTTTCATAGCGTCTTAAAAATACGACTTTGATAATTGGGATATAAAAATCTTGATTTTATTTAACTTTTCTGTAATAATTCGACCAAAATCGTAGTTTTGTGCCATCTGAATGAATTCCACCCTACATGCGCAATTTAATTCCCATTCTACTCCTTTTTTTATGTGTTTACGCCTATCCGCAACAGAAGAAAACCATGGAGGCGGTTCGAATTGAGAATGCTCCTAAAATTGACGGATTATTAGACGATGCGATCTGGCAATCATTACCGGCCTATGGCGATTTTTATATGTACGAACCCGGGAATGAAGGTGAGGTTGATCCCGCCTATAAAACCGAAGTTAAAATGGCCTACGACAACAAGGCGGTTTATATAGCGGCTTATCTGTACGACCCCGATCCCCAGCATATTTTGAGACAGTTCTCCCAAAGGGACGAGGTTTTTGTTCAGGCAGACTATTTTTCTATTGCGCTTAATACCTACAACGATGGAATCAATGAGACCCGATTCTATGTTACTAGTGCAGGGACCATTGGCGACGCTAGAAGGAGTTTGAACAACTTCGATTTTGGATACAATGTTGTGTTCGAATGTAAGACTTCCACAGATGAAAATGGTTGGTACGCTGAATTTAAAATACCTTATAACGCGCTTCGTTTCCCCGAAGTGGACGTACAGGATTGGAGTGTGAACTTCTATCGCCGCCTCGTTGGCAAGAATGAAACTCATACCTGGAATTTTATTGAAAATTCGGTGGGAAAAGCAACACAGTATAATGGGCTGGTGAAGGGAATTGAGAATATAGATCCACCGGTGCGATTAACGTTCTTTCCCTTTGCCCAAGGAGTAGTGTCTAATTTTGACGGAGAGACCAACACAAATTTCAGCGCAGGTATGGATCTGAAGTACGGTCTTAGTGATAGTTTCACCCTGGACGCAACGCTAATTCCCGATTTTGGCCAGGTAGCCTTCGACAAGGTTCGCCTTAACCTAGGCCCTTTTGAACAGACTTTTAACGAGAACAGACAATTCTTTACAGAAGGTGTGGATCTATTCAATAAAGGAAATATATTCTTCTCCAGACGTATAGGTAATTCACCTTCAGGACCCTTGGAAGAGCTGGAAGAAAACGAAACTTTCACTCAATTCCCGGAAAGAGTAAACCTGCTCAATGCCCTTAAAATATCAGGCCGTACTAAGAAGAAATTAGGGGTAGGTATACTGAATGCTATTACCGAACGAACCTTTGCCCGTGCCGAAGATACAATTACAGGTGACAGTAGAAACGTCTTGGTCGAGCCTCTGGCAAACTACAATATTATGGTGCTGGACCAACAATTCAATGATAATTCGTCTGTGTCTATTATTAACAGTAACGTTACCAGAGAAGGAAGTTTTAGGGATTCTAACGTTACAGGACTGGTTTTCGATCTGGCAGATAAAGGAAATAATTTTCGCTTATCCGGAAGAGGGATCATGAGCAATGTAAGTGAGATAGATAATAGAACCACAGGGATTAGAACCGAGTTGGACTTTTTCAGGATCAAGGGGAAATTCAGGTACAGATTTGGACACGACTTTGCAGATAAGGAACTGGATATAAACGATCTCGGACTTAATTTCACCAACAACTATAATAATTTTGTGGTGGGCGCCTCATACCAGATCTTCGAGCCTACACCCAATTTTAATTCGTATAGCGTTTCCTTTACTGCCCGGCATCGTCGTCTCTATAAGCCCTCTGTGCAAACCGGTAATAACTTCGACATGAATTTATTTTTCGTGACCACAAATAGGTTCGCCTTTGGTGGGAATTTTGGGTTTAACAGTAAAAATGACGATTATTTTGAGCCGCGCCTTGAGGGCAAATTCGTGACCTTCAGCTCGAATTTGGGTGGTAATATCTGGTGTTCTTCAGATTATAGAAAGAAATTTGCTTACGACATCAATTTTGGGCATCGTACGTGGTTCGACGACCCTCAGCAAAGCTATTTTTTCGATCTTTCCCCAAGATACCGGTTTTCGGACCGGTTTCTTTTGGTTTTTTCTACTGAAGTATCCCTACGGGAAGACCAGTTTGGATATATAAACGACGATGGTATCGATGTTTTTATGGGACAGCGGGATATCACCAATTTAGAGAACGAGATAACTGCCAGTTTTAATTTCGATCCTTATAAGGCGATAGACCTCCGATTTCGGAATTTCTGGAGTACGGCCGATTACAGTGATAATGTGTTCTTTATTCTGAATGAGGACGGCAGTCGCTCCGAAATTGAGTATGATACCACGGAGAACAATCCTAACAGAAATTTTAATATCTGGAACCTGGATCTTAGTTTCCGATGGCGTTTCGCCCCAGGAAGCGAGGCTACCCTACTCTATCGCAACCAGATCTTCAACCTGGATGAACTGTCTACCCTTGATTATGGCGAAAGTCTGGATAATTTATTTGCACAGCCTAAACAAAATACCGTATCTCTTCGAATAACCTATTTCGTGGATTATAACAATGTGAAAGGGCTATTCAAGAAAAAGGCTTAGTCAAGTTTTTCAATTGTAACTATTGCGAGAAAGCTGTACATTCACTTCAATTTTTTAACTAAAATCATGATCGAAGCCAGGAACATTCATAAGTATTACGACAACCTTCATGTTTTGAAAGGAGTGGATATATCGATAGCCAGTGGCGAGATCGTGTCTATCGTAGGAGCCTCCGGGGCAGGAAAAACAACGCTGCTACAGATCCTGGGAACTTTGGATAAGGCGAACGAGGGAAGTTTAAACATAAACAACACCAATATTTCGGCCTTGAGCAGGAAGGAGCTGGCAAAGTTTAGAAATTCCACTCTGGGATTCATTTTTCAGTTCCATCAGCTATTGCCTGAATTCACAGCTCTAGAAAATGTATGTATTCCTGCCTTTATAAAAAAGACACCCAGAGCCGAAGCCAGCCGTCGCGCATCGGAGCTTCTGGAGTTTCTCGGGTTAAAGGACAGGGGACATCACAAGCCTAATGAACTGTCTGGTGGCGAGCAACAGCGGGTAGCTGTAGCCAGAGCGCTAATCAATAATCCCCAGATCATACTGGCCGATGAGCCCAGTGGCAATCTGGATACCGAAAGCGCCGAGAATCTACATAATCTATTCTTCAAGCTTCGTGATGAATGGACAAACCTTCGTGATCGTTACGCACAACGAGGAACTGGCGGCTATGGCCGACCGAAAATTTGTAATGCAGGACGGATTAATTATCAGCTAAATGAAACCAGAGGACCTGAAAGAATTTCTGGACGAAAAAGCCTACCAATACAATCAACCAACGTTCATAGAAAGTGATCCTATACAAATTCCGCACAGTTTCAGTAAAAAAGAAGATATAGAGATCGCGGCTTTTCTAACGGCAACCATAGCCTGGGGAAATCGCAAAAGTATCATCACCAACGCCACCAAACTAATGACTCTGCTGGATGAGAGTCCGTATGATTGCATCATGAATTTAGAAGAGGTCGATACCAAACGTTTCTCAAGCTTTGTACACCGAACCTTCAATGCAACGGATCTGGAATATTTTCTGAAGGCCATTCAGAACATCTACAAAAATCACGGGGGCCTGGAGGCAATATTCACCAATAATGCCCAACCGGATACCCTGCAACCTGCCATTCATAAATTCAGAAAAATATTCTTTGAACTGGATCACTTAGCTCGCACTGAGAAGCATATTAGTGACCCAATGAAGAATTCTGCTGCTAAAAGAATTAATATGTTCCTTCGATGGATGGTCCGTCCCGGAGATACCGGCGTGGATTTCGGCTTGTGGAAAACCCTCAAACCCTCACAGCTCTCCTGCCCACTTGATGTTCATTCGGGGAATGTAGCCCGAAAGCTTAAATTACTTCAGCGGAAACAAAATGATGCAAAAGCTTTAAATGAATTGGATGTTGCAATTCGTAGGCTTGATCCCCAGGATCCGGTGAAGTATGATTTCGCTCTTTTTGGCTTGGGAGTTTTTGAGAAATTTTAACATATTTTTCTTCAATTTTAAGTAATTATATGCATTTCATCGATTTTTTATAACTTTTATCTTGTTTCTTTTGTTTTTTAAGTAGGTATTTTCCTATATTTCGTCCCAATCCAAAAAAACAACAACATGAAACTCAAAATTACTTTTGTACTTGTATCCCTGGTGCTACTTACTGCTTGTAGTCCCGAAAACGAAGAATATCCTGTAAATAACTCTTCTAATCTTATTATTGAAATTGGTGGTGGAACAACACCAGATCCAACCAGTAGTTCGTACCAGACCGATCTTATGGCGGGGCAACATATCTATTCAGGTATTGTGAATGTGGAGGTGGTTGACGACAATGTTGTAGTATCATACACATCCGAAAATGACTGGGAGATCGTTGAAACACATTTGTATGTTGGTGATCTAAACCAATTACCAACTACTGGAAGTGGAAATCCTAAAATTGGACACTTCCCTTACAAAGACAACCACCCTGCGGGAACAGTAAACGTGGAATACGTTGGGCCCGAAATATCGGAAGGTGAATGTGTTTATGTGGCAGCACACGCTGTTGTAGTAAATACAGTAACCGGTGATGAAGAAACCGCATGGGGCGCAGGAGTGCCTATTGGTGGGAACAGCTGGGCAATGACATTCGAGTATTGTTATTAATACATGCCCGATTTTAAACTATGTATACTTGGAAAAGCCGCATTTTGCGGCTTTTTTTTACTTTTCGCGGGTAATTCTAAACCCGTTTTCTACCCTATAAGTAATTATTTCCGTTATATTTACTAAAGCCATTGCAACTGCTAATGGTTACACCTAATTAGTGAATAGAAACATTGATCAACCCGGCCATTCCTTCCAACGAAAGAGAGCGATTAGAAGCCCTGCGAAGTTACAATATCCTTTACTCCAAAAAGGAGGAAGAATATGACCAAATAACAGAGTTGGCAGCTCATATCACCGATATGCCTGTATCTCTCATCTCCCTTGTAGACAAAGAAGAAGTTTGGTTTAAATCGGCTCACGGTCTCGAAATAACATCCAGTAGCCGGAACGTATCATTTTGCAGCTATGCGATTGGTGAGGAGGATCATTTCCTAATCCTGGAGAACTTAAAGGATCATCCGGATTTTACCGATCACCCTTACGTAATGTCCAACAAAAATCCTATTCGATTTTATGCGGGTTTCTGCCTTTTGGATTCTAACGGCTATGCGCTTGGTACCCTCTGTGTGATCGACCATAAGCCAAACCAGATTTCAGAAAAACAAATAAAAGCCTTGAAGGTCCTGGCCAAACAAGTAGTAATGCTCATCGAGCTTAATAAGCGAAATAGTGAATTGCATGAGATTCAGGAAGAATTAAAAGCGAAGAACGACGACCTTAAAGAATTTGCGGGTAGGGTTTCTCATGATATGAAGATGCCTCTGGCCAATATGATCGTCACCGCAGATATCCTGAAAGGTAAATTTGCAGCCCAGATAGACCCGGAGGCAATGAAATACCTGGATTATCTAAAAGATTCGGCATTTTCATTAAGCGATTATATCTCCGGGATGCTAAACCATTACGAAAGTGATAGAATCGCCGAACAACTCGAAGAGGAATTCGATCTGCACCACCTACTGGAAGAGATCGTGGAATTGCTCAACATCGATAATCAATGTGAGATCAATTTCCCCGAAATAAGCTTCGAACTAAGCTGCAACCGAGCCGCCCTTGAGCAGATCTTTCTCAACCTGATCGGGAACAGTCTGAAATATAACGATAAGGATATAATTGTTATAAATATTAACTGTGAAAAAGTGGATGGCTACTACCATTTCACCATCACGGATAACGGAATAGGTATCCCGGCCGATAAAATGGACAGTATATTCGAACTATTTTCTACCGTTGGAAACCTGGACAGACAGGGTAAGAAAGGCAATGGGATTGGCTTATCCACGGTAAAGAAATTAGTGGAAAAGCTTGGCGGCACTATTAGTGTTGAATCTCAATTAGGCGAAGGAACCAGTTTTCATTTTTCAATCAAGGGAAATTAGCATCATCTTAACAGGGGGGATATACCCGATTATTCAATGCATTTTATATCTTTGACAAATATTTATCGGAATGCAGTTTAAACACCCCGAAGTACTTTACGCACTCTTCTTACTGCTCATCCCTGTTTTCATTCATTTATTTCAATTGCGGCGCTTTCAGAAGGTAGACTTCACCAATGTTGCATTTCTGAAAAAAGTTACTATTGAAACCCGAAAGAGCTCCCAGTTAAAAAAATGGCTTACCCTCATGCTCCGTTTGCTCGCATTGGCCTGTATTATCCTGGCATTTGCTCAACCCTTTACTGCTTCAGTAAATGCCCTTAACACCGAAAAGGAAACCGTTCTTTACATCGATAATTCCTTTAGCATGCAGGCAAAAGGTGCCAACGGGCCCCTACTCCAACGGGCGCTACAGCAATTATATGAACAATCCAGGACAGACTCGCGGATAAGCTGGTTCACAAACACAGATACGTACAGAGATGTTAGCTCACAGGATTTTAAAGGTGAGATCCTTTCGGTTTCCTATACGCCCAACCAGCTCAGTCCGGAAGAGGTACTGCTGAAAGCCGATCAATTGTTCTCTAATTCTAAAACTGCCGAAAAACGACTGCTTTATATATCAGATCTGCAATTTAAAGGCACACTCCCGTATATCCCGGATGATATAACTCTGGAAATTGTTCAGCCAAAACCTGTTTCTATACAAAATGTGGCCATAGATACGGCTTATGTGGCATCCAAGAATGCAACTACAACTAAGTTGAATGTCCGCCTAAGCGGTGTGGGCGAGATCCCTACCGCTGTACCGGTTTCTTTATATAACAATGGAACCCTTATAGCCAAGATCGCCGCCAACATGTCTGAGGCGAAAAGCACCACAATAACTTTCGATATTGAGAACCCTTCAGGATTTAAAGGAAAACTTGAGATAAACGATCCTAATCTACAATACGACAACAATCTGTACTTTACCATAAATAACCCTAAAAAGATAAAAGTTCTCTCGATAAACGAGGTAAATTCAGATTTCCTAACTCGCTTGTTCGAGCAACCGGAATTCGATTATACGAGACAGCAGGCCAACAATCTCAATTACAATATGATCCCCGATCAGAATTTTGTGATCCTGAATGAATTAAAAAACATCCCGCCTTCGCTTGCAAACGCGCTTACTTCTTTCCTGGATGGAGGTGGTAGTTTGATGATAATCCCTTCAATAGATGCAGATATCAATAGTTATAATAATCTGTTACAAAGTGTAGGGATGGGTGGTTTTTCTGAACTTGCCGTTCAGGAAAAGAATATCTCCCAGATCGTATTTGCACATCCGTTATACGCCTCGGTATTCGAGAAACAGGTGGTTAATTTCCAGTATCCGAAGGTAAACTCCTACTTCATCACTGGGAGTAAGGCGACATCGGCACTAAAGTTTGAAGACGGGAAACCGTTTATCCTTCAAAATGAAAAGGTCTATCTAAGTACTGCTCCCATCAATACCGGGAACTCCAATTTTCAAAGCTCACCTCTTATCGTTCCTACATTCTATAATATGGCCTTGCAAAGTTTACCGCTGGCCAATCTATATTACGAAAACAGGAAACAAAACACCCTTGCAATACCCATAAGATTGTCCCAGGATGAGATCTTGCAGATAAAGGACAGTATCTCCAGTTTCATCCCACTACAACAGACCAAGGCGAACCAGGTGTTGATCACGACTCTGGATGAACCGCGGAATTCGGGTAACTACGAGGTTGTTAAGGATGAAGAGGCAATAGAAGGAATTAGTTTTAATTACGATCGCAGTGAGAGTAGGTTACAATACCTACAGGCCGATGATTGGGAAAATGCCCGAACCTATAACAGCGTGGAATCCATGTTCGACTCCATTGCTGATGAGAACGCCATAAACAGCTTTTGGAAATGGTTTGTTATTTTTGCAGTAGTTTTCCTTGTCCTGGAATTGCTGGTGCTGAAATTCTTTAAAAATTAATTATGAGTTTACTTTTACTTAAATCTGCTACCATCGTTGATGCCACGGGCAAACATCATCTCAAAAAAAGAGATGTGCTCATCGAAAAGGGTGTAATAAAGAAAATAGCAACCTCGCTTAAGGAGAAAGGTGCACGGGAAATAGATCTGCCCAATCTGCATATCTCCAGAGGTTGGTTCGATTCTTCGGTTTCCTTTGGAGAACCGGGCTATGAGGAAAGGGAAAATATCTCAAACGGACTCCGAACTGCAGCCTTCAGCGGATTTACCCAGGTTGCCGTTAATCCTAATACCAATCCGGTAACCGATACAAAAGCAGGGGTGCAGTTCCTTAAAGCCAAAGCGGAAGGTAATCCTGTTAGCCTGTTTCCCGTTGGTGCGCTCACGGTTAAAAGTGAAGGAAAAGATCTGGCCGAACTCTACGATATGTACAACGAAGGGGCCGTAGCATTTGGCGACTATAAAAACCCTGTTAAAAATCCCAATTTACTTAAGATAGCGCTGCAATATTGCCAGAATTTCAATGCCCTGGTACAATCCTTGCCCTACGAACCCCAGGTAGCAACCAAAGGCGTAATGAACGAAGAACTAAACAGCACCAGACTAGGTTTAAAAGGAATCCCGGCCCTGGCAGAAGAATTGCAGATCACAAGAGATCTCTACCTGCTCGAGTATACAGGTGGAAAGTTACATATTCCCACCATCTCAACTAAAACCGGGGTGGAGCTCATCCGAAACGCAAAAAAGAAAGGCCTTAATGTAAGTTGCAGCGTGGCTGTGGCCAACTTAATGCTTACCGACGATGAACTTGAAGAATTCGATACTAATTACAAGCTTTTACCTCCTTTACGTACAGAGGCAGACAGGAAAGCCCTTATCAAAGGCCTAAAGGATGGAACTATTGATGGCGTAACATCGGATCACGACCCGATAGATATCGAGAATAAGAAAACCGAATTCGATCACGCTATGTTTGGAAGCGTAGGCCTGGAAAGTAGTTTTGGGGCTTTAAACGCAATTTTTGGTGCCGAACTGGCCGTGCAGGCGCTTACCTCCTTGAAGGAGCGATTTGGCGTACCAAGCGCCGCATTGGAGGAAGGATCGACGGCGAATATCACTCTCTTCGATCCGGATCCCGACTACGAATTCTCTGAAAAGGATATTAGATCCACTTCCATGAATTCAGCTATGCTGGGAAAAAAATTAAAAGGAAGAGCTTACGGGATCTATTCAAACAAGAAACTGGTACTAAATAAGTAGCATGACACCCCAGGGGAAATCGAAAGCCATAATAGCCTACATCACTGTTGTTGGATTATTGATCGCAATATCCATGAATAAGGACGAGCCGCATGAATTTGCCACCTGGCATATTAAAAACATGTTCGGACTTACCTTGATGTTTTTCGTTTCTGTGGTGATGTCTTACCAGGAGTATCTTCTCTTTTTGGGTAGCATCTTCTTCTACGGAAGTGCCCTATTCTGGTTGTTCTCATTTATCATGGCCCTTGCGAACCGCAAAGTAGGAATTCCTTATCTAAGTAATAAATTCGACCAATGGTTCACATTTTTAAATTAGGATACCCTATATTTAAGGTATAAATCACTAACCCTTAAATTTTTAATTATGTCTGAAACTTCTTCAAGCGACGGTAAAATTATAGGTATTGTTTCCTATTTATCTCTTATTGGATGGATAATCGCACTAGTTATGCATAACAATGAAAAAACTGAATTTGGAGCGTACCATATTCGTCAATCTTTAGGTCTTATGATTTTGTATATATGTGTATGGTTACTTAATATCATTCTTGCAATTGTAAACATCCCATTTCTTGGTTATATATTATTTATAGCTGTATTTATACTTTGGATTCTTGCATTGGTAGGTGCCATCCAGGGAGAGAAAAAACCCGTGCCGTTGTTAGGAGAACAATTTCAGCAATGGTTTAAAGGAATTGGATAATTGAGAATCGTATCTTTAGAACAGCCGCAGTTTTGTAACTTGCGGCTTTCTTTTTTATTATGGTAAAACAACAGCTTTCTTTAGAGCATGTATACAGGCCTTCATCAAACGCTGAAGGCAACCCCCCGGCTATCGTCATGCTGCACGGTTTTGGCAGTGATGAGAATGATCTTTTTTCTTTTTCTTCTGAATTACCTTCGGAATACGCCATCATCTCCCTGCGCGCTCCACTGCAAATGCAACCGTTTGGAAATGCCTGGTACACGATTTATTTTGATGCCAACAACGATAAATTTAGTGATGATGAACAGGCTGTAGAATCCAGGGAACTGGTTGTAAAATGTTTGGATGAGATCATCTCGGCCTATAAGGTGGATCCCAAACGCATTACGTTATTAGGCTTCAGTCAGGGAACCATCCTAAGTTTTGCTGTAGCTTTAAGTTATCCGGAAAAAGTAGCAAATGTGATCGGGCTTAGCGGTTACGTGAACGAGGCAATTTTAAAAGAAGGCTACGAAAGCAACAACTTCAAAGGGTTAAATATTTATACCTCCCACGGTAGTGTAGACCAGGTTATTCCGGTAGAATGGGCTCGCAAGTCGAAACCATTCTTCGAAAAACTGAACATCCCCTGTAGCTATAGTGAGTTTCCTGTAGGGCACGGGGTAGCTCCGCAAAATTTCTACGAATTCAAGGAGTGGCTCAGCAATAGATGATCAATTAGGATATAATGTGCTGCCAATTGGAGTAAGGATAAGCTGTTCCTTATCATCAAAGAAATAATCGATTAGCACCTCTCCCCAGTAGGTACCATCGGTAAAATCGGCCAGGATCCATCGATGGTTTAAAAACCGTACCTTATTAATTCGCATTTTACCATCCTGACTCTCAATTGGAACAAGCGCATTTTGCCCTTCCCCGAAATTAGATTGGTAAATCGCTTCGGTTACCAGGGTCTGTGCCTCTTCGGCTTCCATACCCAGGTTCTCAATATAGGTCATCGCATTATCATTCCCGAGCAAGGTGAAATAGTCCAGCTCCGAAATCCTGTCGTTAAGCAATTCAATGATAGAATCCTTTTTAGCTAATTGATCGGTCAGCGAATTTAT
Source organism: uncultured Flavobacteriaceae bacterium (assembly GCA_905479745.1). Classification (GTDB taxonomy): domain Bacteria; phylum Bacteroidota; class Bacteroidia; order Flavobacteriales; family Flavobacteriaceae; genus Pukyongia. The sequence continues at coordinate 14,058 of CAJQNO010000145.1, forward strand.
TTTTTTATCCTGGGCTTCGAAAATCGTTTTCTCGTTCATGTACTGAAACAAGATGAACAGGACAGCGAAAAAGAAGAGGTACATAAAAATTCTTTTCTTCATATCAATTTTTTAATTCGTTGACGATTACAGTTATTATATTTCAATTTTTAGTCCGTCGTAAGCCAGGAACACATGCTCGGGAAGTGTTGGCTCCACTTCGGCATGAAAACCCATTAAATGACTAATATGGGTAAAATAGGTACTTTCCGGCTTGACTTTATCTACTAACGCAAGTGCTTCCGAAATATTTAAGTGCGAAACATGTGGCTTATGTCTCAGGGCATTTAGCACGAGAACCTTACTACCTTTTATTTTCTCTATTTCTTCTTCTGAAATAGTTTTAACATCGGTGAGATAGGTGAAGTCGCCTATTCGAAAACCTAGCACCGACAGCTCTGCGTGCCACACCTCTACCGGAACTACCTTTTGTCCGCCCAATTCGAAAGTACTGTGTTTATCAATTTCTATCTCTTCTATGGTAGGAGCTCCGGGATATTTGTTCTCGGTCTCAAAAATGTACGCAAAACGCTCATGGAGTGCCTCGAAAACTCGTTTTAATCCAAAGAAAGGTACATTTCCCTGCCTGAAGTAAAAGGGGCGGATATCATCAATGCCTGCGGTATGATCGCTATGTTCGTGGGTAAGCAATATCCCATTGATGGCAGACACCTCTTCCCTGAGCATTTGTTGCCTGAAATCGGGACCACAATCTATTACATATCTATATTGATCCCATTCCACCATTACCGATACCCGGAGTCGTTTATCCCGAGGATCGGTACTTTTACAAACAGGGTGATCGCTTCCTATTACGGGAATGCCCTGAGATGTTCCGGTACCTAAGAAGGTGATTTTCATAGACAATTTATGGGTTGTGTAGTGTGAAATTGGTATTTCGGCAAATATTCTGTGTGTTTTTATAAAAATGCTTACTTTAAAAAACTGATATTTATCAAAACCTGTTGACAAATTTAATTCTAAATTAGCACACGATATCAAATTTCAGTAAAATATGACCATCGGTATTCTAAAAGAAACGCAAAAGGGAGAAACACGCGTAGCGATTTCCCCTAATATTGCGAAACAACTCATCGAAAAGGACTTTAAAGTTATTGTGGAAGAGGATGCCGGTACAACATCTTCCTTTAAGGATTCGGATTACGTTAAAGTAGGCGCCCAAATTGAGAAACGGGGTGTTGTCTTTAAGGATTCGGACCTGTTATTAAAGATCAACCCCTTCGACCAGGAGGACCTTAAACTAGTGGACAAGAGACATATATTGATGAGTCAGCTTTTCCACAAATCGAATCCCGAACTAATGAAAGCCATTGCTGCTACCGGCGCAACGGCTTTTTCTTTAGATGCCATGCCAAGGATCTCCAGGGCACAGGATATGGATGTGCTTAGCTCCCAGAGTAATCTGGCCGGATATAAGGCGGTTATACGGGGGGCTTATGAAATGACAAAGATTTTTCCTTTAATGATGACTGCGGCAGGTACTATAACTCCTGCCAGGGTTCTGGTCTATGGTGTTGGAGTAGCCGGATTACAGGCTATTGCAACAGCAAAACGGTTGGGAGCGATCGTGGAGGCCACAGATATAAGACCCGAAACCAAGGAACAGACAGAATCTCTGGGCGCCAAATTTATTGAGGTAGAAGGGAATGGTGATGATGAAGCCAGTGTGTATGCGAAGGTCGCTTCCGAAGAATACATGAGAAAACAAAAAGAAGCAGTGAATAAATCGCTGTTTCAGGCAGATTTGGTTATCACCACCGCTATGGTCCCGGGAAGAAAATCGCCCGTCCTTATTACAAAAGAACAGGTGGAGCAAATGAAGAACGGCGCTGTGATCATTGATCTGGCAGCCGCTCAGGGAGGGAATTGTGCCCTCAGCAAAATGAATAAGATCGTTGTAAAGAATGGCGTAAAGATCATTGGAACGACCATTTCTCCAGAAAGCGTATCTACTAACGCCAGTGAGCTCTTTGGAAAGAATATGTATAATTTTATAATGCATCTTACCGAAAACGCGGCATTTAAATGGGATCTTGAAGAAGAGATCACCGATGCCACTCTTATAATTCAAAATGGAACAATCCGTAAAAACGGTGAAACAACATAAGTTATGACCGAACTGATAGATTTTATATCCAATAACATCCAGATGATCTATATCGTCATCCTGATGATCTTTGTTGGGGTTGAAGTAATAGGCCACGTCCCCGCAGTATTGCACACCCCGTTGATGTCTGGGGCCAACGCTATCCACGGGGTAGTGATCATAGGTGCTATCCTGGTAATGCTGGGAGCAGATCCCGAAAATAAGCTCGCATTGGCACTCGGCTTTGTTGCCGTGCTTTTGGGAACATTGAATGTGGTTGGAGGGTTTGTAGTGACAGACCGGATGCTGGAAATGTTTAAAAAGAAAAAATAATGGAGTACGTACTTTCCCTGGAAATTATCTATTTGATCGCCTCAGTAACCTACATCCTGGGATTAAAGATGTTAGGGCATCCCGAGACCGCAAGGCGTGGAAATCTAATTGCGGCAACAGGTATGACCCTGGCCATATTAGGGACCATTTTCCTCTATGAAGGTGAGGTTCCCGGTTTTATTTATATACTAATCGCAATTGCGATAGTACTGGGCACCGTTTTAGGCTGGCTTAAGGCGAAGAGAGTACAAATGACCAAGATGCCGGAACTTGTATCGCTATTTAACGGTATGGGTGGTGCCAGTGCAGCCCTTATAGGCCTTATAGAATTTGAGCATTATCACGGTAATACTTTATCTGTTATTACAATCTTAGGCGGGATCATTATTGGGAGTATTTCTTTTAGTGGTAGCATGATCGCCTGGGGTAAATTAAATGGCACCTTTAATAAACCCTTGCGTTTACCAAAGTATAACCTGCTTAATAATCTTATCTTTCTTGGAATCCTTGCCTTTGCGGGTTATTTGGTTTGGTCTCATAGCAGTAGCCAGTTATTCCTATATATTCTATTCTTCAGTGCCCTTGCCTATGGTGTATTGTTTGTTCTCCCAATTGGAGGAGCCGATATGCCGGTGGTAATATCGCTACTGAATTCATTTACAGGTCTGGCAGCAGCGTTAGGAGGATTCCTGTACGGAAATATGGTTATGCTAACGGGTGGAATTTTGGTAGGTTCGGCAGGAACTATCCTTACTTTTGCGATGTGTACCGCCATGAACCGATCTCTGGTTAATGTGATCTTTGGTGGATTTGGAGATACCGATAGTGGAGGCGACTCCGGTTCTGGGTCTAAATTGCAGGGAGACATAAAAAAGACTACAATAAGTGATGTCGCCATCCTGATGAATTATTCTAAAAAGGTAATAATTGTTCCCGGCTATGGACTGGCGGTAGCACAGGCCCAACATGCCATTCACGAGCTGGAACAATTACTGGAGAGCAAAGGAGTTGAGGTAAAATACGCTATTCATCCGGTTGCCGGAAGGATGCCCGGACATATGAATGTACTTTTAGCCGAAACGAATGTTGAATACAACAAGTTAGCCGAAATGGAAGATGTGAATCCCGAATTCCAGAATACCGATGTGGTTTTTGTGGTGGGGGCTAACGATGTGGTAAACCCGGCTGCTCATAACGATAAGTCCAGTCCTATTTACGGAATGCCGATCCTGGATGTTGAGAACGCAAAGCAGATCATCGTGAACAAACGATCCATGAAGCCCGGATACGCTGGAATTGAAAACGAATTATTCTATAACCAAAAGACTTCCATGCTCTTTGGTGATGCCAAGGGGGTGATACAAAAATTGATCACCGAATTGAAAGGAATGTAGGGCATTAAGAGTATTCAGCGAAGCCGCTAGCCATTTTCGTTAAAGATAATGGCTTTTTCGTTTAATTAACGATATATTCTTTCTCGTAAATCACTATTTTAATACCTTTGCGAGAGGACAATAACTCCGTTTCTTGGCTATGGAAATCATCTTAAAAGGAGATAAAGAATTTGATAACATCCCTTCTATAAAACAGAAGGCATTACGGATCAATCTTAACGAACATATTTACGGTACTTTTGCCGAAATAGGGGCAGGACAGGAGACCGTTCGTAATTTTTTCCGCGCCGGTGGTGCCTCCGGAACCATTGCAAAAACCATGTCTGCTTACGACAAGGATTTCAGCGATGCCATATATGGCCACGAGAAAGATGGCCGTTATGTTACCGAAGCTCGCCTTAAACGCATGCTTACCCATGAGATCGATCTTATAGAAGATCGGATCAGCCGTATAAAGCATCCCGATAAAATGTTCTTTACCTACGCAAACACTGTGGCAACTATCGATTTTGCCAAGCGGTACAAAGGGCATGGATGGGTAGGAATCCGTTATCAGATCGAGCCTTATCAAAAATACAACGATATTATCCTGCATGTCAGATTTAAAGAGAATGACGCGAGATTACAGCAGGAAACCCTGGGCATATTAGGAACCAACCTTATCTATGGTGCCTATTACAAGTATAACGAACCCAAGAAATTACTACGTTATCTGTACGACCACCTGCACCAGGATCAGCTGGAAATAGACACCATCAACTTCTCGGGCCCGCTATTTGAAGAAGTGGATAACAGGCTTATGAGTTTACAATTGGTGAAAAACGGGATGACAGACGCGGTAATGTTCTCTCCGGAAGGGAAGAACATCCTACCCGCCAAGGTGCTCTACAAGAAGAATATCCTTGCCTTGCGTGGAAGTTTCAGGCCTGTGACCAATGTGAACATGGACATGTACGAACGATCCCTGGAAATGTTCATACAGGAGACACGTGTAAATCCGGATCAGACGCAGGTGATCTTCGAGATCACGCTGTCTAACCTTCGTGCTGAAGGAGAGATAGACGAGCAGGATTTCATGGATAGGGCCGAATTACTTTGTTCCCTGGGACAAACCGTACTGATCTCTAATTTCAAGGAATATTATAAGCTGGTAGAATATTTCTCTCAGTATTCTAAAAACAGGATGGGTCTTGCCATGGGCGTGAATAATCTCATCGAGATCTTCGATGAGAAATATTATCGTCACCTAAGTGGAGGAATACTTGAAGCCTTCGGAAAGCTATTCTTTAAGGATCTGCGAGTATACTTATACCCTATGCAGAACGAAGATGGAACGATCACCAATAGCGAAAACCTGAAAGTACACCCTCGTATGAAGGAACTATACAAGTTCTTTAAATACAATGGTAAGGTGGTAGATATTACAAATTTCGATAAGAATGTCCTTAACATCTTCTCCAGAACCGTGCTCCGAATGATCGCGAACGATGAGGCTGGGTGGGATGAGATGCTTCCCAAAGGGATCGCTCAAATTATAAAGAAACAAAAGTTGTTCGGCTATAAACCCAAACAACTGGTAGAGAAGAACGAATAACTAAAAAGCGACCTTTTTCGGTCGCTTTTTTTATGATTCTAATATCTGCGCTGCGTGTGCTTTGGTCTTCACTTTATCGATCACCCGATCCACTACTCCATCCTCATTGATAAGAAAGGTTTTACGATGTATCCCATCATATTCCCTACCCATGAATTTCTTTGGGCCCCAAACACCAAAAGCATTAATCACTTCTTTGTTGGTATCGGCCAGTAAAGGAAAAGGAAATTTGAATTTATTTCTGAAATTACTTTGTTTTTTTTCGGTGTCGGCACTTACTCCCAGTAATTCGTACCCTTCAGCCTGTAATTCGGCATAATGATCCCTTAAGTTACACGCCTCCGCCGTACATCCCGGTGTACTCGCGGCCGGATAGAAGAACACCACTAATTTCTTTCCCTGATAATCTGATAACGAGATGGGATTTCCATCCTGGTCGTTTACTGTGAAATTTGGAACCTTGTCCCCTGCTTTTAAAGTTTGCATAGCTTATTTTTGTGTTAAATTAGTTAAAATGAACAAGCAGGAAAAGGTACAATTTGTTATTGATACGTTAAATACTATTTATCCCGAAATACCTATTCCTTTGGACCACAAAGATCCTTATACTTTATTGATAGCAGTTCTTCTCTCTGCACAGAGTACAGATGTGCGCGTGAACCAAATTACCCCTTTACTCTTCGAAGTGGCCGATAACCCCTACGATATGGTAAAACTATCGGTAGAAGAGATCCGGGAGATCATCAAACCGGTAGGGCTCTCCCCTATGAAATCCAAGGGAATTCACGGACTTTCAGAAATACTTATCGAAAAACATGGTGGCAAGGTGCCTGCAAGTTTCGAAGACCTGGAAGCCTTGCCTGCAGTAGGACATAAAACAGCAAGTGTGGTTATGAGTCAGGCCTTCAATATACCTGCTTTTCCGGTAGATACTCATATCCACAGGCTAATGTATCGCTGGGGTCTTTCTAATGGGAAAAATGTAGTTCAGACAGAGAAAGATGCCAAAAGGCTATTTCCGAAGGACCTTTGGAACAAATTACACCTACAGATCATATGGTATGGCAGGGAATATTCGCCGGCAAGAGGTTGGGATCTGGAAAAGGATATCATTACGAGAACTATAGGAAGAAAAAGCGTGATAGAGGAGTATTTCAGAAAAAACAAAAAGACAAAAAAAACCCTGAAACGTTAATTTCAGGGTTTTTCCAAAGTTTAGTTTAGAAGTGCTTCAAACTTCATTTTATTATAATCTATAACACTTAAAGCCTTCGAATAGTCAAGGAGAAATCTAATTGTTTCATCCTTCGGAACGTTATTTTTATTCACGCGTTCCGAGCGTGAAGTTTCAGAGTACATTTTTTGCATAGAACGTTATTTTGAGGTTATTCTTTCCTAATAACGAACCTATTTTGAGTTTATTGTATTAATTAGTTAAGATAATATTGTGTTTGTTGATCACCTTTCTCAAGTTGATTAGAGCATATCGCATTCGGCCAAGTGCTGTATTTATACTAACGCCGGTTTGCTCGCTAATTTCCTTAAAGC
>CAJQNO010000146.1 GCA_905479745.1 uncultured Flavobacteriaceae bacterium
CAATGGCGCAAAGGTTATCAACACAAGTTTTGGAAAATACTTTTCGCCACACCCCGAATGGGTGCGTGACGCCATAAAGTATGCAGCGTCTAAAGATGTCCTAATAGTAAATGCGGCCGGAAATGAAGGATTAAACCTAGACTCTATCGAAGTATATCCGAACGATCAATCTCTTACGGGTCCGGAAATAGCAAATAATGTGCTTACTGTTGGTGCTCTAAACTACAAATACGGAAGTGAAATGATCGCAGGGTTTTCCAACTACGGAAAGTTAAACGTCGATGTATTTGCTCCGGGAGTAAAGATCTGGTCTACTACCCCATTGAACACTTACGAATATCTGCAGGGAACCTCAATGGCCGCTCCGGCTGTGGCAGGAGTTGCCGCAACAATCCGTTCGTATTATCCAAAGCTGAGCGCAGCTCAGGTAAAGCAGATAATTATGGATAGCGGTCTTACGTCAAAAAGCCCGGTGATCCTGGCGGGCGATGCTTCCAATCAGGATAATTTTGGAAATGTTTCTAAGTCTGGAAAGATGGTGAATTTGTATAATGCACTAATCCTGGCAGATAAAATGTCACGAAAATGAAGCAGTACTTATTAATTGTTTTCCTGTTATCGATCAATATTTCAGTAACAGGGCAAAATAATACGGCCTATTGGCAACAGCATGTGGACTACTCCATGGAGATTGATGTTAACGTGAAAACTTATCAATACAATGGGAAGCAAACCGCAGTCTACACTAATAATTCGCCTGACGCACTGGACAGGATCTTTTATCACTTGCATTTTAATGCTTTCCAGCCCGGAAGTGAAATGGATGTGAGATCCAGGACAATTGTAGATCCCGACTCCAGAGTTGGTGATAGAATCTCAAGCCTCAGTCCTTCCGAAATTGGATATTTAAGACCAATAAAGCTAACACAGGATGGTTCGCCAATAACATATAAGGTTGTAGGGACAGTACTGGAAGTAAAACTAGACAAGCCAATTCAACCCGGGGAAAGCACAACGTTCTATATGGAATGGGACGCGCAGGTGCCGGTTCAAATTAGGAGAAGTGGCAGAAATAATAGGGATGGGGTTGCTCTATCCATGACGCAGTGGTATCCTAAAATTGCCGAATATGACTTCGAAGGTTGGCATGCAGATCCATATATAGGACGGGAGTTTCACGGTGTCTGGGGGAATTTCGATGTAAAGATCACTATTGATGCCGATTATACCATAGGCGGTACCGGATACCTTCAGAATGCTGAAGAAGTTGGTCATGGTTACGGTCCAAAGGGATTAAAGCCTATGAAGCCTAAAAATGGTAAATATACCTGGCATTTTTTGGCGCCAAACGTACACGATTTTACCTGGGCCGCAGATGATGAGTACATTCATGATACGCTGGATGGGCCTAACGGAGTGACGCTTCACTTTTTATATAAGAATGATCCCGCAGTGGTTGAAAACTGGAAAAAGATCCAGCCGAAAACCGCAGAATTAATGGAGTATTTTAACGAAAATATAGGACCATATCCTTACAAACAATATTCCGTGATCCAGGGAGGTGATGGCGGAATGGAATATGGAATGTGTACATTGATCACAGGAGGTGCGCGCTACGGAAGTTTGTTTGGTACAACGTCTCACGAATTGGCTCATAGCTGGTTTCAATTTGTTCTGGCAACTAATGAAAGTAAACACGAATGGATGGATGAAGGATTTACATCTTACATTTCGGCAAGAGCCAAAGCCGCAGTAAATGATGAAGAAAAAGAAAACCTCTGGGGAGGATCATACCGTGGATACCGGTTTCTGGCCAACAGCGGAACAGAACAACCTATGTCTACCCACGCAGATCGATATGCGACAAATCGTTCTTACTCCATTGCGGCCTATAGTAAAGGGGCAGTTTTCCTGGCTCAGTTAGGCTACGTGATCGGGGAAGAGAATTTAAATAAAACCTTAAAACGATATTTTAAGGAATGGGCATTCAAACACCCTACCCCTAACGATTTTATCAGGGTTGCTGAAAAGGTTTCAGGATTCGAGCTGGATTGGTACCTCACAGACTGGGCGCAAACTACCAATACGATCGATTATGCGGTGACGAATATAGCCCAGAATAAAGATGGGACGGTTGTTACCCTCGAACGAATTGGCCTAATGCCAATGCCAATTGATCTGTTCGTAACTTTTGCAGACGGAAGCTCGGCCTATTATTATATCCCGCTACAAATGGCCAGGGCTGAGAAAGAAAACCCATATCCAAACGTAAAACGCGTAGTTGCCGAGGACTGGGCTTGGGCCTACCCCACATACGACTTATCAATCCCCGGCGGGAAAAAAGTTACATCGGTTCAGATCGATCCAAGCGGGTTGATGGCCGATATTGATTTGGAAAACAACAGTATGGTTATAGATTAATTTTTTCTGAAAAATCTTAGAGAACGACCCGCTTCCAAAAGAGGCGGGTTTTTTTATGCTTTGCAGGATATTGCAAATAAACTACTTTTACGCCATGCGTTTTAAATTTCCGAAACAGCAAAAACTAAAAAGCCGAAAGATTATCGCTTCCTTATTTTCCGAAGGAAAATCGGTTAGTAAATTTCCTGTGCGTTTGATTTATTTACCCATCGAAGATCTTTCTCTTAACAAGGCCGCGTTTTCTGTTCCAAAACGCAGGTTCAAACTGGCGGTAGACAGAAACAGAATAAAACGGCTAATGCGAGAGGCTTACAGGAAGCATAAAGGGGCGTTAAACTCTAATAAAGGAGGTAATTTTGCGTTGTTGTTTTTGTATATTGGTAAGGGTGATGGAGATTTTGGCGAAATAGAAAAAGCAATTGCCGCTCTTCTCAAAAAGTTACCTGGGACAAACTAATACTTTAGCTTCCGGAATACATTAAATACAATTTTTATCATGAAAAAGAAGATAATCTTTTCGGTCCTGGCGATCGGTATTTTTTTCACTACAGTAAGTTTTAAGAATGATTTCTTCGAGGTCGCCAAACAAATTGAAATATTCACAACTATGTTCAAAGAGCTCAATATGAACTATGTGGATGAAGTAACGCCTGCTACCCTTATGGATAAAGCTATAAAGGGCATGCTGGAGGATCTGGATCCATATACCATCTATTGGAACGAACAGGAAGTTGAAGATGCCAGGATAAAAAATTCCGGCACCTATACAGGAATTGGGGCTTCGGTTCGAACTCTTGCCGATAAGATTATCGTGGTTGAGCCTTTTCAAGGTTACCCTGCAGATGAGGCCGGATTGAAAGCGGGAGACGAGATCATAAGGATAGGAAACACCAACTTGTCCGACTTCGAAGATGATGCGGGAGAACTTTTAAAAGGGGCCGCCGGGACGACCGTTGAACTTACCTATGTGCGACAGGGGAAGACTCAAACCACTTCTCTGGTTCGAAAAAAAGTAGCAGAAAAAGCTGTTCCATTCTTTAAATTGCTTGATGATAATATAGGCTACATTGTGCTTACCAAATTTAATCGAACCACAACCCGTGAAACAAAAGCGGCGCTCGAATCGCTTAAATTAGACGGGGCAGAGAAGATCATCCTCGACCTTAGAGGAAATCCGGGAGGTCTTTTAAACGAGGCTATAAACATTGTTAATCTTTTCGTGCCTAAAGGAGAGGTGATCACAACCACAAAATCGGTGATCGAGAAATATAATAAGACCTACAGCACACAAAATGAGCCGGTAGACACCGAAATTCCGCTAGTTGTTCTGGTAAATGGTAGAAGTGCATCTGCTAGTGAGATCGTTTCTGGAGGATTACAGGACCTGGATCGTGCCGTAATTGTAGGTGCGCGAAGTTTTGGTAAGGGACTTGTACAGCGGCCCAAAAAATTAACCTATGGTACTCAACTAAAGGTTACTATCTCAAGATACTATACTCCCAGTGGCCGTTGTATTCAGGCGCTGGATTATTGGAATCGAGATGAAAACGGCGATCCTATACGTCTGGACCCAAAAGAGTACAATGCCTTCAAGACCAAAGGAGGAAGAACGGTATACGACGGAGGTGGGATACTTCCTGATATCGAAGTGGAAACGGCTAAATTTAGCCCTATCACAACCGCATTATTAAAGGACAATGCTATCTTCGATTATGCTACCCAGTACTATTATGAACACGAAATGAAAGATTCTTCGAATTTTAAGTTCACCGATTCAGATTTTCAGGACTTTCTTCAATTTTTAAAGAAGAACGATTTCAGCTATGAAACCGAAACAGAGAAAGAATTCGCTGAAGCGCTGAGACGCTCAGAGGACGATGATTTAAAAAAACATATAGAGGGGAGTTATAAACAATTGATATCGTCCATCGAATCGGCCAAGGAAAAGGCGTTGGTAGATAAGAAAGCAGAGATAAAGTCGTTGCTGTCTGACGAGATCCTAAAGCGTTATTTTTATCGTGATGGCTTATATAACTATCAGGTAAAGCACAATCCCGAGATACTTGAAGCGATCGCCGTTTTAAAAGACACTAATAAATACAACCGAATTCTAAAATAACATTTTGTGGAGGCCTTTCTCAATTTTTTTGAAACCATGCCTGTGTGGATGAAGGCTGGTTGGATTGTTTTCTTACTTGCATTTTTCTGGATTTTGGAAGGCAATTACAGCCTGGTACGATTTCAATATAAAAAATGGAAGCACGCCAGGATAAATATCTTTCTTCTGGTGCTCGTAATGGTGATCAACACTGTCTTTGGTGTTATTACCGCCTGGTTATTTGTCTGGCTGGGCGAATCGAAGTTTGGACTTTTACACCTATTCAATGCGCCTGTATGGGTAGAACTGCTGCTTTCCATTCTGGTACTGGATCTGGTTGCGCAATATACCGTCCATTATTTACTCCATAAGGTTCCGTTTATGTGGCGACTTCATATTGTACATCACAGCGACAAGCATGTGGATGTAACCACAGGAACAAGACATCATCCGTTCGATTTTATCATTAGAGAGACATTTGCCCTCCTTGCGTTGGTGATCATGGGGATGCCTATTGCTTACTACTTTTTATATAGGATCCTAACCATTTTGTTCACCTATTTCTCTCATGCTAACATTGCCCTTCCAGGTTGGTTGGACAAGGTTCTGTGCTTGCTCTTCGTAACTCCGAATATGCATAAATTTCATCATCATTACCAGATGCCATGGACAGATAGCAATTACGGTAGTATTTTCTCTTTCTGGGATCGCCTCTTCGGAACTTTTGTTTACGACGATACCAGTAAAATAAAATACGGAATTGATGTAGCAGATCACCGCGACGACGAGAATATAGCCGTGCAACTAAGGATTCCTTTTGATAGATCTGTAGGGAAAATGCAGCGTTAATTGCATAGGTTAAAAGTATAGTTGCATAAGTGATGTGGTTTTCTTATATTATTGGTTATGATACAATTAGAAAAAGAAAACAATAAAGAGGTGATGCAATTGTCACTTGCGTACCTTGAAAAAAAGGGATTCGAGAACATCAAAGCAGACATTGATGGTTATGAAAAGCCTAAAAGCTATCACAAAAAGAACAGTGATGAAACGATCACTCCCGACATTGTAGCAGAAAGAGCCGGGATTAAACATTATTTTGAAATCGGCTTAAAAAGCGAAAAACCAAATCTACTGAAATCCAAATGGCGATTTTTGGAGGTGCTAAGCCGAATGAAAAATCACCGATTCAAAATTATCACCCGCAGAGGGCATTTTAAGTTTACCAACGAAATGCTGTCCGACCTCAACCTGAACAAACCCCTTATCAAACTATAATTAAGGGTCTATATTTTCACCATGCTGTGAGGCGTCTAACCCTCTGTATTCCTGATCCTCCCGAACTCGCATAGACAGTAGCATGTCTGTAATTTTGTAAAGCACCCAGCTTCCTGCGAACGTGAAGATCGCAACAAGCACCAGGGCAAGTATGTGGTACATGAAAGTAGTGGTCTCACCATAGATTAGTCCTACATCTTTTGCCAGCACTCCAGTAAGGATCATACCAACAATTCCTCCCACACCATGGCTGGGGAATACATCCAGAGTATCGTCAATTTCAGAGCGTTTGTTTAGTCTTATTGCAAAATTACTTACCAGGGCAGCTACAAACCCTATGAATATACTTTGGCCAAGTGTAACAAAGCCGGCGGCCGGAGTAATGGCGACCAGCCCAACTATGGCACCAATACAGGCGCCCAGGGACGACATTTTTCTATTCTGAAACCTATCCAGAAAGATCCAGGCGATCATACTGGTGGCCGAAGCCAGGTTGGTATTGGCAAAAGCGATAACTGCATCTGTATTTGCACCAAGTGCAGAGCCCGAATTAAACCCGAACCACCCGAACCATAACAGGCCGGTACCAAGGATCACGAACGGAATATTGGCAGGTCGTTCAATACGTTCCTTTCTCTTACCCAGATACATCGCACCGGCCAGGGCGGCAATTCCTGCCGACATGTGGACCACTGTCCCGCCGGCAAAATCCAAGACGCCCCAATTACGAAGTAAACCATCAGGATGCCAGGTCATATGCGCTAAAGGCGAATAGATGAAGATGGAAAATAAAACCATAAAGAGTATGTAGCTTCTAAAGCGGATCCTTTCTGCAAAACTTCCCGTGATCAAAGCAGGCGTAATTATGGCAAATTTTAATTGAAACAAAGCGAAGATGAGAAAAGGAATAGAATCTGAAAATTCCGGGTTAGGGGATAAGCTTACCCCTTTAAAATTAAAATAGGTTAATGGATTACCTATGATGCCTCCTATACTATCCCCAAAAGCCAGGCTGAAGCCCACCAATACCCATAAAACACTAATCACGCCCAGGGCAACAAAGCTTTGGAGCATGGTAGAGATCACGCTTTTTTTACTCACCATACCGCCGTAAAAGAATGCGAGGCCGGGGGTCATGAGAAGCACAAAAGCACTGGCAACGATCATCCATGCCGTATCGCCCGAATCTATCGAACCGGTTCCCTCTATAAATTTGTATTCTGCACTAAACAATAAACTTAACAGCACTAAAACTGTTAATACTATAAAATTAAGTTTTCTGCCCATACCCTCTTATTTTTAAAGAATAAAGCAGTAAACTTATCAATTTATGGAGTTGACCCCCCTAAATTTTATTCAATATTATTAACAATTATGGATTTATTACAAATGACCCCCTACAATTATAAATTTAATAATTTTAGGCCGGGTTTTTTATCATTGCGATATGGGGGATGCCATCTTCAAGGTAGGTTTCTCCTGTAGATTCAAATCCATGCTGCTCATAAAAGTGAGTTAAATAGGTTTGAGCGGAAAGTTTTATTTCTTCTGAATTGTAATGCGTGTGGATGGCGTGGATCGATTCCTTCATTATCTCATGTCCATATCCAAATTTTCTGAATTCGCCGGCAACCACAACCCTGCCTATAGCGGCTTCCTTAAAGTAGTGCCCGGGCGCGAAACACCGTGTGTATGCCGCGAGTTTAGTGTCTATATACCCTAAAATATGAAGTGCTTTAATATCCTTGCCATCAATATCCTGGTATACACAGTCTTGCTCTACTACAAACACTTCGCTTCGAAGCTGCAACAGGTCGTGCAATTCCCGTGTGGTTAAACTATCAAATGTTTTTATCCTGATCTCCATTAATTAATCCTGTACAATAATGTCTTTAGGGTCATCTTTCTGATATTCGGGTTGGATGTTCACGTGGTTTATTCCGAAGTCTTCTTCTAAGATGTGTTCAACATCAACTAGAATAGCATCAAATTCGGAAAGTGTTATATCGCGATGAAAATCTATATGCGCCTCCAGATGATTTTCTTTTTCATTTAATTGCCACAGATGCATATGGTGTACGTTCTTGATCTCTGGGTGGGCAGAAATCGCTGTTCGTAATTCTTCGAGATCTACATCTTCAGGGGTGAACAACATAAGCACTCGAAAAGAATTTCGTAAAAGATCGTATCCCATTACGATTAAATAGATCGCAATAAGAACTGTTAATATGCTGTCTACCCAAAACCAACCATAATATTTCATTAAAAGCCCGCCTATTAAAACCGCAACAGATGCAGACATATCGGTTAGTAAATGCAGGTATGCAGATCGCATGTTCATATTTTCCTTAGAGCTTTTCTGAAGCAATAAAACACTGAAACCATTTACAGCAATCCCTAAGAAGGCCAGCCAGATCACTAAACCACTCTCAATTTCCTGAGGGTTGAAAAAGCGCTGGATCGCCTCAATAATAAGGTATACAGCAACGATCATCAGGGTGGCAGCATTGACAAAAGCGGCAATAATTTCGGCGCGTTTGTATCCAAAAGTTTTATTAAACGAAGCTTTCTTTTTCGAATATCGATCGGCTATATAGCTAATAACCAATGATAAAACATCGCTAAAATTATGCAGCGCGTCACTAAGAAGGGAAAGGCTACCGGAAATAAGCCCCCCTATAACCTGGGCAATGGTAATGAGAAGATTTAACAGTATGGATATAAGGAGATTCCTTCCTTTCACATCATGGTGATCGTGATGGGTATGATGATGTGAATGATTATGAGCCATAGGAAAATATTATGCGCAGGCAATCTTATCGACCCTTCGTTGATGACGGCCTCCTTCAAATGGAGTTTCGATAAAGGTCTTAACCATATCTACGGCTTGGGGCTGGCTGGTAAATCGTGCTGGGATACTTAATATGTTTGCATTGTTGTGCTCTCTGGCAAGTGCGCTGATCTCCTTTGTCCAGCATAAAGCCGACCTAACCTTCTGGTGCTTGTTCGCCGTCATAGAAGCTCCGTTACCACTTCCGCAGATAATTATTCCCATATCAACATCTCCATCGGAGACGGCTTGAGCTACAGGATGAATAAAATCTGGATAATCAACACTATCATTAGTGTTTGTACCAAAATTACTAACAATATGGCCTTCAGATTCTAAATAAGATACTATAGCATTCTTATAATCTGTGCCGGCGTGGTCGTTTCCAATAGCGATTTTCATAATGAGTTTCAGTTTTAACAAAGATACTAATTCCTTAATAGCTCTTAACCGGTTGATCACTTAACATAACTATACTTTTTAACAAGCCTAGGTTAAATTTATAAAGAGTTTTAATGTGTATTGGTTAATAAAACTGTTAACAGCTGTTCGTTCTATTTATAGAAAAAATGTTGTTTGGTAAATTATAGTTTCTCATATGGAATAATTCTTCGAACCAGCAAATTTTTTTAATGAATTTTATAAGTCTGTTATGAGGTGAATATTGGATTTTTCCAACATTTAATTCCGAAGAAAATATTAAGAATATATTGTTAAATTGAATTATTCACAATTGTTAACCAGTATTTCTAAATCCTTATTTTTCAGCTGCTCAATATTACAATAAAGTGTTTACAACCTATCAATAAAAACCCATAACTAAATCTCAAAATAAATAACCAAAAAGTTATACCCTAAATTAACAAACTATAATCATCATCATTTTTAATTTAAATTTTAAAGAAAAAAATAATATGATCTTATATATGTTAATAAGTTAAACGATTCGCAAATTTGAGGATCGATTCAGGTTTTCTATGATCTCTTCGGCTAATTGGATATCATCCTGATGAACCTTTAATAGGATACCTCCCATAGCATTGCTGTGAAAAGGAAGTACGCTTATCATGGTCTCATTCTGAAATACATGCCGTATCTCATGATGTTCCAGTAATAATCGTAGTACAGCATATTCGCTGGGATACGTAAAAATTGCTATGGTTTTAAAGTCTTGCATATGTCTGTTACTAATGTATTAAATCTTTATATATTTCTGATACTGATTGTTATATAAAGCGTACTTTTGCCGCATACTTAAAAAACAATGCCAAAGAGAAAGAAGAGAAGAAGAAATAAACAACGTATAGAAAATCTTACCGAAAGCATACTAAACATACTTCGCAAAAATCATTCCCAAACCTTTAATTATAAACAACTCGCCTCTAAATTGGGAGTAGACGACCCTAGTAGTAGGAATCAGATAATAAAGAAGTTAAAACAACTTCAAACTAAAGGAACCATTGAGGAAATAGAACGAGGTAAATTTAGAATTACTCCTTCGGTGAATTACTATACCGGTGTTATGGATCTCACCTCCCGAGGAGAAGGATACGTAGTGGTTGAAGACCTGGACGATGATATTTTCATTAAAAACAAAAGCCTGAATAAAGCCCTCAACGGAGATGTGGTGGAGGTTTATGTATTTAAGCGGAGAAAAGGAGGAAAATTAGAAGGGGAGGTTTCGAAAGTATTACAAAGGAAAAGAACAGAATTTGTAGGGACTATTCAGATTTCAGAAAAGTTTGCCTTTGTAGAAACTTCAGGTTACAATATGTATACCGATATTTTTGTTCCGAAGAGCAAAATACTCAAAGCCGAAAACGGAGACAAAGTTCTTGTAAAGATAGAAGGCTGGGAAGCCCATTCCGAATCTCCGGTAGGAAGTGTGATAAAAGTCCTGGGTAAGCCTGGAGATCATCAAACAGAAATTCATGCAATTCTCGCGCAATACGGACTTCCGTATGAGTTTCCACCTGAAGTTGAAAAATATGCCAATTCACTTGATACCAACATACAAGCAGAAGAAATAAAGAAGAGAAGGGATATGCGAGATACCTTAACCTTTACCATCGACCCAAAAGATGCTAAAGATTTTGATGACGCCCTCTCATTTGAGATTTTAGAAAACGGGAATTACGAAATTGGGATCCACATTGCCGACGTGTCTCATTATGTAAAACCCGGAACTGTATTAGACGATGAAGCGTATGAACGCGCCACTTCTGTATATCTGGTAGACCGGGTAGTTCCTATGTTACCTGAGATATTATCTAACAACGCATGCTCTTTACGTCCCAATGAAGAAAAATATACCTTTTCTGCAATTTTCGAAATGAATACGCAGGCGGAAGTAGTAAAGAAATGGTTTGGACGAACGGTTACCTATAGTGATGCGAGGTTTGCATACGAAGAAGCTCAACATATCATAGAAAATCAGGGATCCGATACACATGAGATCCCTTCCGATATTTCATTGACAGCCAAGAAATACCAAGTGGATCCTGCTATAGCCAAAGCTGTGCTAGAGTTGGATAGGCTTGCGAAGATCTTAAGAAAGAAAAGAATGCGCAAAGGAGCGATCTCGTTCGATAAGGTAGAAGTTAAGTTTAAGCTGGATGAAAACAACGAACCGGAAGGCGTATACTTCAAAGAGAGTAAAGACGCTAACAAACTCATAGAAGAGTTTATGCTCTTAGCAAATAGAAGTGTTGCAGAGTTTATAGGAAAACAAAGAGAAAAGAAAACCTTTGTTTACAGGGTTCATGACGAACCAGACGATGAAAAGATAGCGCAACTGGAGAATATTGTAAAGCGTTTTGGATATAAAATAAATACACGCGACAGACAAAGCACCGCAGCATCTCTTAATAAACTTCTGGAGGATGTACAGGGAAAGAAAGAGCAAAACCTGGTTGATACACTTGCAATAAGAAGTATGAGCAAGGCGGTCTACACCACAAATAACATTGGCCATTATGGTTTGGCATTCGATTATTATACTCATTTTACCTCTCCAATACGGCGTTATCCCGATGTAATGGTGCACAGGTTGCTACAGCATTACCTGGACAGAAAACCCTCGGTGAAAGAAGATCTTTATGAAGAGAAGTGTGGTCACTCCAGCAATATGGAATACCTGGCTGCTTCGGCCGAAAGGGATAGCATCAAATATATGCAGGTGAAGTATATGATGGACCATCAGGACCAGGACTTCCTGGGCGTGATCTCTGGAGTTACCGAATGGGGAATCTATATTGAGATCATTTCAAATAAATGTGAGGGAATGGTACGTCTGCAAGACCTGAAGGATGACCACTACAGTTTCGATAGGGATGAATTTGCGGTAATTGGCAACAAATCTAAAAATGTCTACCAGTTAGGCGACGAGGTTTATGTAAAAGTGAAAAATGCCGATCTGGTAAAAAAACACCTGGATTTTCTTATGCTTGGTCATCGAAAAGACTATGCCGGTGAAGCATAGTTTTCTTTCCGGCTTTTATCCTTAAAATTAGCGCTGGACAAGACTAAACAAATTCGTATTTTTACAATATGTTCGACGGTTTGTTATATGCGGCCCTCTACGGAGTTATCCTTGCTTTTATGGTGGGCCCTGTATTTTTTACCCTAATCGAAACAAGTATCACCAAAGGCTTTAGGGCCGGATTATTTTTCGACCTTGGCGCAATCACCGCGGATGTAATTTTTATTTTAATCGCCTTATACGGTACAAGCAAGATCCTTGAAAAAGTAAAAGACGACCCAGGCTTACTAATCTTTGGAGGAGTGATCCTGATCGCCTATGGCGTTATATCATACATCCGTACAGCCAAATCGTTTATCAAAATAGTTAGAGAGCATTACGCAGTAAAGGTAAAGAAAGACCTGGGAGGGTTATTTTTAAAAGGTTTTTTACTGAATTTCGTGAATTTTGGGGTGCTCGCCGGCTGGATCGCCACGATTATCATGGCTAATGCCCTTACCTCTTCAGACAGAGGCGTGCTGTTGTTTCTAGCGACAGTGCTCGTAACTTTTTTCCTAACCGATCTTGCAAAGATCTCACTTGCCAAGAAACTGAAGAGCAGACTTACCCCGCGATTTGTATATAAAACCAAGAAATGGATAAGCATTCTTATTATTGGGTTTGGAGTTTTGCTTTTAGTGGAAGGTATATTTCCCGATGAAGTTCAACGCGGGTTGGATAGAATACCTTCTGTAAAGAGCCCTATGGAGAATCCTGTAGAATAATAAAACCCCTCCCGAAAACAGGAAGGGTTTTGAGGCATCGAGCGGATTCGAACCGCTGTACAAGGTTTTGCAGACCTCTGCCTAGCCACTCGGCCACGATGCCTTTTACAGATGGCAAATATAAAAGATTAACTTTAAAAAACGGACTTAAAAGTTAATTTACCGCTTCGAAGACATACTCACACTAACCTCAGCAACATCACCACCAATAGGAGGGTTTACTTTTGAAACCCTCACTTTAACGTAGTGCACTTTTGGAAGTTCCGTAAATATAGTATCGATAATACGCTGCCCTACATGCTCAAGCAATTTAGACCGTATCGCCATTTGTTCTTTTACTATGCGGTTTAGGTGCACATAATCGACAGTATCTTTTAGATGATCACTAACGGCAGCCTTCGAAAGATCTGCCTTCACAGTTAGGTTTACAAGGTAATCACTACCAATTTTTTCCTCCTCGGTAAGGCAGCCATGATTGGTAAAAATGCGGATGTTTTTTAATCTGATGCTACTCATCTAAAATTGCTTTCGGCAAAGATACTTTTTTTACCTTTGCCTGTTGTTTGAAGAATCACCTTCCTGGATGAAAAAGATTTATAACCAGGAACTTCATCGAAATTTTCAGAAGCTGAAAGAATAATATATGTCTAAAGAAGAACCACTCAATTTTATTGAGCATATTATAGAAAATGACCTGGAATCCGGATATTCTCCCAATTCGCTGCGCTTTCGTTTTCCTCCCGAACCCAATGGCTATCTGCATATTGGGCATGCCTCTGCCATTTGTTTAAACTTTGGCCTTGGCGAAAAATATAAAGCCCCGGTGAATTTGCGTTTCGACGATACCAACCCGGCAAAGGAAGAACAGGAATACGTAGACGCTATCAAACGCGATATCAATTGGCTGGGTTACGAATGGGCAGAAGAGCGATACGCTTCAGATTATTTTCAACAGTTGTACGACTGGGCAGTACAATTCATAAAAGAAGGAAAGGCTTATGTTGATTCTCAGACTTCTGAAGAAATAGCCAGGCAAAAAGGGACACCCAACGAGCCCGGCAAGGAGAGCCCGTACAGAAATCGGCCTGTAGAAGAAAGCCTGGAGCTTTTCGAGAAAATGAAGAATGGAGAAGTAGGTGAGGGTGAGCATGTGCTGCGCGCTAAGATCGATATGGCTTCAGGAAATATGCTGATGCGTGATCCTGTAATGTATCGGGTACTTCATAAGCATCATCATCGTACCGGGACAGACTGGAAGATATTTCCAATGTACGACTGGACACATGGTGAAAGCGATTATATAGAACAAGTCTCACATTCTTTTTGTACCCTGGAATTTCTCCCTCATCGCGAATTATACGACTGGTTCCTGGACCAGGTACACGCATCGAATAAATTAAGACCAAAACAGCGTGAATTTGCCAGAAGGAACCTAAGCCATACAGTTGTAAGCAAGCGAAAGTTGGCCAGGTTAGTTGAAGAAGGTGTAGTAAATGGTTGGGACGACCCGAGGATGCCAACGATTTCCGGCTTGAGAAGGCGAGGCTATACACCCGAATCTATCCGGAATTTTGCCGAAAGCATAGGCGTTGGTAAACGGGAGAACCTCATCGATGTTTCCCATCTCGAATTCAATGTACGCGAGGACCTCAACAAAAAAGCAACTCGTGTAATGGCTGTACTGAACCCGGTAAAGCTTATTATCACAAACTATCCTGAGGGCAAGACCGAATGGTTGGATGCAGAGAATAATCCTGAAGATGACAGCGCAGGAACCCGTAAGATCCCATTTTCAAGGGAACTGTACATTGAGCGGGAAGATTTTAAAGAAGAAGCTAACCGAAAGTTCTTCAGGCTTACGCTGGGCAAGGAAGTACGCTTAAAGAATGCCTATATTATAATGGGAGAAAGCGTGGTAAAAGATGCCGACGGCAATATCACCGAGATACATTGTAGCTACGACCCGGATAGTAAGAGCGGTAGCGGAAGCGAAGCCTCCATGAGAAAGGTAAAGGGAACGCTACATTGGGTTTCTGTTGCCCACGCATTACCAATAGAAGTGCGTCTATACGACAGACTATTTACAGATCCATCGCCAGACACTCATAAGGATAAGGACTTTATGGAATTTATAAACCCTAATTCCCTTGAAGTGGTTGAGGCTTATGGGGAGCCGGCTTTAAAAGACTTTACGGTAGAGGATAAAGTGCAATTTCAGCGGCTAGGGTATTTTACTGTTGACGCGGATTCTACTGCTGAACATCTCGTATATAACCGAACTGTTCCCTTAAGAGATTCCTGGGCAAAGCTGGATACAGGGTCATAGCATCAACCTGAACACAGCGTATAAGTTTCCGGCCACATGGAAGACGATCGGGAACCAAATAGAGCCGGTCTTGAATCGCATCATAGCTAAAAATACTCCTATTCCGAAGATATATAAGAGTTCGAACACATTATATTGAAAATGAAATGCGGAGAAAAGAACGGCTGTTACCACTACCGTTATCCATCTATGTTTATTAGCTAAAATCTGGTCCATTCTGCCGAGTAAGTAACCACGATACATCACCTCTTCAAGCAAGGGCCCGAATATACCCAACCCAAGTATGAGCAGGATCTTTTCGGCCATTCCATTTGCGGTTATTAGTATACTGGAAGTGTTGGTAGCGGATTCTCTTAGTAGTATTCCACCTATTAGAATTAAAAAGCTATAAAGAAACCAGATTAGGTCTTTTCTTCTAATGGGCACAAACCCCAAATATGAAAACACCCCCGATTTGATCGTTAGCCGAAGTACGAAATAGATTAACGCCAGGATCGTAATAGCACTCACTATCATTGCTATATGAAACTGAGGCAGATCCCAGATCTGATAAGGAACATCGTCAATGTGAACGTAAAACCCCTGAATGGTGACAGACTGGTTCGGGTCCCCAAAGAAAAAGAACTGCAGCGTAGTGAGAAGGAGTTGAAGCAATAGATAACTTCCCAGGATAAAAAAGAAAGTATAATACAAAACAATCCATTTTGTTATTATACTTTCTCTTATTTTTCTAATTAAAGACATATCGAAACGGACTATGTGCTTAGTTCTGACTTGTAGTATCACAATCCCATTCCCAGGTATTTCCGGGAGGGCCTAAATGTATCTTCACACAAAAGACATGCGCTAGTACACATATCCAGCCGCAACGTTGAGCCGAAACTTGTCCAACTGTGGTAGAGCTAATTTCTCCATTTGGACCTTTAAAGGCTATTTCGGTACTAGGATCGATGTTTTTCAACGAATTGGTATACACCGCAACATCAATTCCGTTTGAGGTTTTGGTAACACGGTACATAAATTTTTTACCATTACCGTCATATCCGGGAATATCAGCCGTTTCACCAGGTTTTAAACTGGAAAAATCATAATCCTTTCCAGGGCTGTCATTAATGACTGTCTCTACAATCACACAAGTTGATTTTTCACCGAGGTTGCATGGATTATTCTTAGCATGGGCTTGCCCCATTAATAGTATGCCAAATAAAAGGGCAGCATAAAGTTTGAAATTTTTCATAAGTAGTTTGTTTATGAGGGGGGCTAGAAGCTGAGGGTTCTACGACGCAGATTGTGAAGGTAGAATTTATTTAGGCCTTTACAAGCCCGAATCCCCTGTCTTGATCTGTTTTCATGAAAAGAAGGTAAAATTGTCTTTAGGAACTATTGAAATTCCCTGACTGCAGCACAATACACATAAAAAAACCCCGAATTAACGGGGTTGTAAATATTAAAATCCAACTTCGGGATCACCTGAAGAAGGAGGTTTTTTCCTCATTCTTTTTGGATTACCCATCTTTGGATCGGACTCGTTTCGTTTTCTCATCTCTTCGCCTATTTGATTGCTCGCAACGAAGGAAGCGATCATATCGTTTAGCATATTGCTTCCTGCCTGAGGTGAATTAGGCAGCAGGATAAGATTAGTGTTGGTTTCCTCTCCAATCGATTGCAAGGTATCGTAATGCTGAGTTACCACGATCAGGGCCGATGCTTCCTGGGAGTTTATCCCAACATTATTGAGCACATCCACACTTTCCTCCAATCCACGGGCGATCTCACGACGCTGGTCTGCAATTCCCTGCCCCTGTAATCTTTTACTTTCTGCCTCTGCACGTGCCTTGGCAACGATCTTTATCCGTTCGGCTTCGGCTTCATATTCGGCAGCGACTTTCTCACGTTCGGCTGCGTTAATTCGGTTCATAGCGGCTTTCACCTGCACATCCGGATCTATGTCGGTTACCAGGGTCTTGATAATGTCGTACCCGTAATTGATCATGGCATCGTTTAGCTCCTGCTTAACAGCTATTGCGATGTCGTCCTTGCGCTCGAACACATCGTCTAATTTCATTTTAGGCACTTCGGCCCGAACCACATCGAACACATAGGATGTGATCTGGTCGTGAGGATTCTGTAGTTTATAAAAAGCGTCGTATACCTTTTCTTTTATAACCTGGAACTGCACAGAGATCTTCAACTTCACAAATACATCGTCCTTGGTCTTTGTCTCTACCATGACGTCCAGTTGTTGAATTTTTAAATTCACACGCCCCGCAATACGTTGTACGATCGGGATCTTGAACTGCAAGCCAGAATTACGAATGCTGCTAAACCTACCAAAATTTTCTATTAATGCTGCTGTTTGTTGTTTCACAATAAAAAAAGAGGAGAGCAACAGAAAGAATAAAAAGATCCCTAACGGAATCAAGAATATATAAAAACCACCCATATTAATTGAAATATTAAATTAAAAACACCGTTGAAGATACGAATTAAAAGCTACTTTTACTGCCCAAATTTGATATCCCGCTTATGAGTCTAAAAAACCTCACTTTCGTTACTTTCACGATTCTTTTCACATTAAATATTCACGCTCAACGAAATTTCGACAGCTATAACAGGCTCGGCCTTCAGGCCGGAATGACAATGTTCGACATCAACACCACAGACCTCACCACTCGCCGCGGTGAAGGCTTTATGGGCGGATTTACAACACGAGGTTCCTTTTACGAGGCTTTCGATCTTATTTACGGGATCAATTTTTTTAGTAATAATATTGAGGTTCTCGCGGTAAGTGCCGGAGGAATTAATCCACAGCCAATCGAAGAATATCTGGACTACAGCCTTCAGGCCGTTCAGATTAATTTTCTGGGAAGCTTCAACATAGTGAAACACCACCTAAGCCTGGAATTTGGACCGGTGCTCAATGTAAACGGAAAGCTTAAGCTAAAAGACGAAGACACCTACGGAAACTATATACTGGACAACGATGATCTTATTTTAAGAGCCAACCAGATCGAAGATATCTCTAAAGTAAATTTTCGGGTAATGGGCGGTCTTACTGTTGGGCTTGAGAGTTTCAGGCTGTGGGGACAATACCAGTATGGAGTTACTAATATGCTTAAAAACCTAAACGATAAAGGGCTTCCGAAAACAGACTTTAAAGGAAATAGCAGCACTCTTATCTTTGGCCTTGTTTTCTATTTCTAAGCCATAAAAGCTATAGCGGCTTTAATCCTTATCACGCTTTCTATTTTCCCCAGAACAGCAATTATATCGAACACATCAGGGCCTTTCATCTCACCAACCAAAGCAAGTCGTAAGGGCATCATTACTTTCCCAAATCCAATCTCATTATCGCTTATCCACCCTTTTATTTTTTCTGAAATGTTCGAGGCAGAAAAATCCTGAATCTCTTCCAGCTGCTCTGTTACTTTCGTTAAAATCTCAGGACTTTCCTCCTTAAATGCTTTTTTCGATGCTTTTTCATCGTAGCCTGAAGGTGCTTCAAAAAAGAAGCTGCCCTGCTCCCAAAGATCCCCAACAAAAGTTGCGCGTTCCTTTATAAGTGACACAACCTCCTTAACATATAATTCATCCAATCTTTCAGCGGCAATCTCTTTCGGGCGCAGCACCTGCTCTATAAATTGTGCTGTTAGAACACCCTCATCCATTTGCTGCAGGTAATGATGCTGAAACCATTTTGTTTTCTCAGGATCGAATTTCGCACCTCCCTTATGCACCCTCTCAAGGTCAAAAGCTTCCACTAATTCATTTAAGCTAAAGATCTCCTGCTCTGTGCCCGGATTCCATCCCAATAACGCCAGCATATTTACTACGGCTTCCGGCAGGTAGCCCTCTTCTCTATACCCAGAGAAAGCTTCTCCAGATTCCGGCTTCCATTCCAGTGGGAAAACCGGAAAACCCAGTTTCTCACCGTCGCGCTTACTTAGTTTACCTTTTCCAACAGGCTTCATGATTAAGGGGAGATGAGCAAATTGAGGGGCTTTCCAGCCAAAGGCATCGTAAAGCATTTGATGTAAAGCCAAAGACGGCAACCACTCTTCTCCACGAATCACGTGACTGATGTCCATAAGATGGTCGTCTACGATATTGGCCAAATGATACGTAGGCATACCATCACTTTTAAACAGCACCTTGTCGTCCAGGGTGTTGGTATCTATAGTGATGTTGCCCCTGATGATATCATTGAGATGCAACTCCTCATCTTTGGGAGATTTAAATCTAATCACGTAGGGCTCTCCCGATGCTATTTTCTTTTGGGTTTCTTCTGAAGTAAGGGACAGGGAATTATTAAGTTTTTCCCTATTATGCCAGTTATATATG
Organism: uncultured Flavobacteriaceae bacterium; assembly: GCA_905479745.1. GTDB lineage: Bacteria > Bacteroidota > Bacteroidia > Flavobacteriales > Flavobacteriaceae > Pukyongia. The sequence continues at coordinate 19,540 of CAJQNO010000146.1, forward strand.
AAGGTTTTCCCTTTGGCTTCATGGTCTTTTCTGTGGCTGTTGAGCTCTTCTGAAGTGTCGAAAGCATAATAGGCCTTGCCTTCGTCGATAAGTTGGTTGGCGTAATCGAGGTACAGGTGCTTGCGTTCACTTTGTCGATAGGGTCCGTATGCGCTGTTTGTCCCGGGGCCTTCGTCAAAAGGAATTTGCAGCCATTGTAACGAATCTACTATATAATCTTCTGCACCATCGACAAACCGACCCTGATCTGTATCTTCAATGCGAAGAATAAAATCCCCCTGATGTTTTTTAGCAAACAAATAATTGAATAAAGCAGTTCTTACACCACCAATATGAAGAGGTCCTGTTGGACTGGGAGCAAAACGCACACGTACTTTCTGAGCCATTATATTTTCCGAATTTGCCTGCAAAGATACAATCTATGGATGCATTTCCACAGCAATTCCAGAACGCATCGCTAAAATTATCGGGATTTAGAATTGGTTGTCTTTTCTGAAGAAAATTCCGGCTGGTGATTCTACAGATTTTTTGGATTGATTTTTGAGGTTTCCTTAACAGAATAAAATTGTATTTTAGGAGTTTCTGATTCTAGGTAGCACGCGCAATGAGCACATTCAGTATAATTCAGCAAAAGCTGGAACAATTCATTAGAAAGTATTACACCAACGAACTTATCAAGGGTGCTATACTGTTCTTTGCTATAGGCTTGCTATATTTTCTGCTAACCTTACTGGTAGAATATTTTCTTTGGCTGGACCCTTTGGGCCGAACGGTCCTCTTTTGGTTATTCGTAGGTGTTGAAGCCGCCCTTTTCTTTCGTTTTATCGCCTTTCCGCTGGCGCGATTGTTTAATCTTCAGAAAGGGATCACTCATGAAGAAGCCTCCAGGATCATTGGAAATCATTTTCCGCAGGTGAGCGATAAGCTATTGAATGTAATTCAGCTAAATCAAAATCAACGGGAATCGGAATTACTAATGGCGAGCATAGACCAAAAAGCATCACAGTTACAGCCGGTACCTTTTAAAAGCGCGATCGACTTCAGGAAAAATACCAAATATTTGAAATATGCCGCTATTCCGGTAGTTATTTTCACATTAATAAGTGTGTTAGGCGACAAGGATATATTTTCCAGCAGTTATGAAAGGGTGGTAAATTACGACACTGCCTACGAGCCTCCCGCCCCTTTTTCTTTTATCGTTTCAAATGATGAGCTCAAAGCAATAGAGAACAAACCATTTACCGTAAAGATCAGGACCGAAGGTGAAGTGATCCCTGAAAATGCCAGTATAAGTTATAATAACGAAACCTACTATTTGCAACAAACAGCCCCCGGGTTTTTTCAATATACCTTCCTTCAGCCGGCAGAAACCATAGACTTCAGGCTACAGGCAAATAAGGTTATCTCCAGAGAGTATACCATAGATGTGGTAAAAACCCCTTCCATGCGGGCGTTTGAAATGTTTCTCGATTACCCCGCCTATACGGGCAAACGAGATGAGGTTTTAAAGAGCACCGGGAATGCTACGATACCCGAAGGCACTAATGTATTGTGGCGGGTGAATACCCTGAACACATCGGCCGTAGCCCTGAAAACCAGGGACACTATTGTAGATTTTAGCATAATGGATGCGGAGAAACGTTCTAACTCCGTACAACAATACGAACTGAGTCAAAGAGTTTATCGAAAACTGGATTATGCTATTACCACCTCGAACGAAAACTTAAAAGAGTACGAGAATCTTTCATTTACTCTGGGCGTGATCAAGGATGAATACCCCGAAATAGAGGTACAATCCAGGCAGGACTCCACCAATACTCAGGTAGTTTATTTCCTGGGACAGATAAGCGATGATTACGGTCTTACCCGCCTTCGCCTGGTGTATTACCCCATCGGAACTGAAGAAGAAGCACAAACAGCTCCTTTGCCGCTTAATAAGACCACCGTAGACCAATTTGTTTACACTTTTCCGGGGCAGTTACTCCTGGATGATGGGGTTGCCTACGAATATTATTTTGAGGTTTTTGACAATGACGCCATACATAATTTTAAGTCTAGTAAGAGTGGAGTTTTTTCCTTTCGGAAATTAACAAAAGACGAGGCTGAGAACGAACAACTTCAGAACCAGGAAAATACTATAAAGGATCTCAATAAAACGCTGGACGAGCTCAAGCAGCAGGACAAAACACTGGAGGAGCTAAGTAAGATTCAGAAAGAAAAAAAAGAACTCAACTGGAACGATAAGAAAAAGCTTGAAAACTTTATAAAACGGCAACAGCAGCAGGAGGAAATGATGAAGAATTTCTCTAAGGAAATGAAAGAGAATCTTGAGAATTTTCAGCCGGAGAATGAAGAAAAGGATCCCTTTAAAGAGCAGCTGGAAAAAAGACTTGACGAGAATGAAGAACGTTTGAAAGAGAACGAGAAGCTACTAGACGAACTGGAGCGACTACAGGAAAAGATCGAGAAGGAAGAACTTACAGAAAAGCTGGAAAAGCTGGCGAAGCAAAACAAGAATCAGGAAAAGAACCTGGAGCAATTGCTGGAGCTAACCAAGCGCTATTACGTTACAAAAAAGGCGGAAAAATTAGCCGAAGAGATCTACAAATTAGGGGAGGAACAAGAAAAGCTGGCAGATAAGCGGGAAGAGGAAAATACCAAGGAAGCCCAGGAAGAACTCAATGAAAAGTTCGATGAGTATAAGAAGGAAATGGAGGAGCTGCAAAAGGAAAATGAGGGCTTAAAATCACCCATGGATATTCCGCAGGACAAGTTGGGCGAAAAGAAAGTGGACGAGGAACAGCAAAAAGCCACCGAAAGCCTTCAGAAACAAGATCAGCAAGGCGCGAAACCGAGTCAGAAAAAGGCCGGACAAAAGATGAAGCAGATGGGGCAGCAAATGCAGGCACAAATGATGCAGGGCCAGATGCAAACCATATCGGAGGATGTAGATATGCTTCGGCAGATTTTGGATAATCTGGTGGTGTTTTCTTTCGAACAGGAAGCACTGATGGAAGAATTTAAGGTAACAGATTACGGAAATCCTGTTTTCGGCAAAAAATTAAATGTACAAAATGATCTAAAGCTGAACTTCCAGCATATAGATGATAGTTTGTTCGCCTTATCTCTACGGCAGCCATTAATAAGTGAAGTTATTAACCAGTCTATCACCGAGGTGCAGTACAATATCGATAAAGCATTGGAGCGCCTGGCCGAGAACCAGATGCGGCAAGGTATATCCAACCAGCAATACAGTGTTACCGGGGCAAACGAGTTAGCGAATTTGCTAAGCGATCTGCTAAATACAATGCAAAATCAGATGATGATGCAGGGCCAGGGACAAGGTCAGGGGCAGGGGCAAGGCCAAGGACAGGGGCAAGGTCAGGGACAGGGATTTCAGCTCCCGGACATTATAAAAAAACAAAAAAGCTTGTCTGAACAGATGCAACAGGGAATGGGGCAAAAACCCGGCAAAGCTGGAGAAGGAGAAGGCGAAGAAGGCGGTGAAGGGAAAGGTGAGAATGGTGAAAGTGGGAAGGAAGGAAATGATGGAAAAGGCGAAGGTGAACAGGGTGGTGAAGGAGGAAAATCCGGCGATGGCAAAGGAGGAAATAACGGCGGCGGTAATGGAGACAGTGACGGTGAAGGCGGTGAAGGTGATAATGAGGACATGAACGGTTTATTGTACGAAATTTATAAAGAGCAGCAGCAGCTTAGACAGCAATTGGAAGATAGATTAAGCAAGGAAGGATTAAAGGGAAAAGGGGGCGATATCTTGCGAAAAATGGAAGGTGTTGAGCAACAACTGTTGGACAAGGGCTTTAATCAAAGAACCCTGCAACAAATGTTGAATCTACAGTATGAATTGCTAAAACTCGATGAAGCAGATTTTGAACAGGGACAGGAAAGCCGAAGAGAATCTGAGACTAACAGGACGAAGTACCAGAACACACTTCGCCTTAGCCCTGAGGAAATTAAAAAGTACTTCAACACTACCGAGATCCTTAACCGGGAAGCACTCCCGCTCAAACCGGAGTTTAAGGAAAAAGTACAGACATATTTTAAGAAGAATAATGGTTAGTTTTTATTCTGAAAATGATTTTTCCTTATCGAACGAGAAGGATATTGCTATCTGGATTAGTTCTGTGATCACATCAGAAGGCTGCGAAGAAGGAGATATAACATTTGTTTTTTGTGGCGATGAGTTCTTATTGGATCTTAATCGGAAGTATTTAGATCACGACACCTATACCGATATTATTAGCTTCGATTATTCATTAGGAAAAGAACTTCATGGAGAGATCTACATTTCTACTGATAGAGTAGCGGAAAATGCCACCAATTTCAATGTTTCATTCACAGACGAAATACATCGTGTTATTATTCATGGAATCCTGCATTTGTGTGGTTACAAGGATAAAACTTCACAGGAGGAAACTATGATGCGTAAAAAGGAAAACGAAGCGCTACGTTCTCGTAATTTTGTCTAGGGGCTTGATATTCAGGTTTTTAAGTCTTTAACTCCCTGATAAATAGTTATTTAACTATCTTTGCACACTATTTTTTAGAAATTATAATGTTCCACGTGGAACAAAGAATAAAGATGTTTGAAAAGGAATATGATGTTATAGTAGTTGGGGCTGGGCACGCCGGATCTGAAGCAGCAGCTGCGGCGGCCAATATGGGCTCTAACACCTTATTGATCACTATGAATCTGCAGAATATTGGTCAAATGTCATGCAACCCTGCTATGGGTGGAATTGCAAAAGGTCAGATTGTTAGAGAGATCGATGCGCTGGGTGGATATAGTGGGATCATTTCAGACCGAACCGCTATTCAGTTTAAGATGCTGAATAAATCGAAAGGACCAGCCATGTGGAGCCCAAGGGTACAGAGTGATAGAATGCGCTTTTCCGAAATGTGGAGATTGATGCTAGAACAAACACCAAATTTGGACTTTTACCAGGAAATGGTGTCTGGTTTGTTGGTGGAGAATAATAGAATAGTTGGAGTTAAGACATCCCTTGGATTGGAAATAAGATCTAAAACAGTTGTTCTTACCAATGGCACCTTTTTAAATGGACTGATACATATAGGTGAAAAGCAATTTGGTGGTGGACGTGCCGGAGAGAAAGCGGCAACAGGAATTACCAAGGATCTTGTTGAGCTTGGGTTTGATGCCGGTAGAATGAAAACCGGAACACCTCCAAGAGTAGATGGCAGATCACTAGATTTTTCTAAAATGATCATTCAGCCAGGCGATGAGGACCCACAGAAATTTTCATACCTGGACATCACCCAACCGCTTAAAGAACAGCTTGCTTGCCATATGTCCTATACTTCCGAAAAAGTACATGATCTATTAAGGGAAGGCTTTGACAGATCACCTATGTTCAATGGAAGAATTAAAAGTATTGGCCCCAGGTACTGTCCGTCGATAGAAGACAAGATCAACAGATTTGCCGATAAGGATAGACATCAATTATTTGTAGAACCTGAAGGGTGGAATACGGTAGAGTATTATGTAAATGGATTTTCCACCTCCCTGCCGGAGGATGTACAGTTTAAAGCGTTAAAAGAATGTGACGGATTTGAAAACGTAAAATTCTTTAGACCGGGATATGCGATAGAATACGATTACTTTCCACCCACACAACTTAAACACACCCTGGAGACGAAACTCGTAGAAGGATTATTCTTCGCTGGACAGATCAATGGAACTACCGGTTACGAAGAAGCAGCCTCTCAAGGATTGATGGCGGGCATGAATGCGCATTTAAAAGTGAAAGAGAAGGATCCTTTTATCTTGCAGCGAAACGAGGCCTATATTGGGGTTTTAATAGACGATTTGATCACAAAAGGCACAGAAGAGCCTTATAGAATGTTTACGTCACGTGCAGAATACCGAACCTTGTTAAGACAGGATAATGCAGATTTCAGACTTACACCTCGCTCTTTCGAATTGGGGCTCGCTTCTGAAGAACGGATGAGGACCATGGAAAAGAAGAAAGAGCGTTCTGATGCATTCGTGCGCTTTTTTAAAGAAACCAGTGTTAGCCCTGAAGAGGCAAATCCGCTGTTGAAGGCTAATAATTCGGCTGAGGTGAAGCAAAGCGATAAGATGTTCAAACTGTTTTCTCGACCTGAGATGGACATGGAAGACATGAAGAAAATTAAGGCGGTTTCAGAATATATTTCAGAAAATAACCTGGACACAGAAGTGCTTCAACAAGCAGAGATTCAGATAAAGTATGCAGGATACATTGAAAAAGAGAAAAACAACGCCGACAAACTAAATAGACTTGAGGGGATTAAGATACCGGCCAATTTCGATTATACCAAACTTAAATCTCTTTCGTATGAGGCTATGGAAAAGCTGAAGGCCATACAACCGGCTACGGTGTCGCAAGCCAGTAGAATAAGCGGAGTCTCTCCCAATGATATTTCAGTATTATTAATTTATATGGGCCGTTGAACAATTGTTCCACGTGAAACAGTTTAAAAGAATTAAAACTTGGAACGAGATAATTTAACCGAATATCTATCTACAAAAGATTTCCTTGTTACCGGAGAAACATTCCACCTGTTATACGATAAGGAGATGGATATGCTTTGTACTTCGCCTCAACCTAGACCCGAAAATTTGAGTCGGTATTACGAAAGTGATGCCTATATTTCCCACACCGATTCCGGCAGAGGATTGCTTGCAATGCTCTATCAAACCGTTAAAAAATATTCCCTTAAGAAAAAGACAGGGCTCATTAAAAAAATTAATAAGAAGCCAGGATCTTTACTGGATATAGGCGCAGGGACTGGGGCGTTTTTATATGCTGCAAAGAATAACGGATGGAAAATCGATGGAGTAGAGCCCAATGAAAAAGCGAGAGATTTAGCAAGTGAAAAAGGAATAGAATTGTTAGCCTCTCTGGATGATGTTGAAAATAAGCAATACGATGTTGTTACCCTCTGGCATGTATTGGAGCACCTCCCGGATCTAGACAGCGTTGTTGGTAAAATTTCAGATCGTGTGAAGCCGGGTGGAAATCTTGTAATTGCTGTACCCAACTTTAAATCGTTCGACGCAAATTATTATAAAGAGTTCTGGGCAGCCTATGACACACCCAGACACCTGTGGCATTTCTCGAAAACAGCAGTAAAGAAAATATTTAAAGAAGATTTTCAATTGATAGAATGCAAACCTATGCTGTTTGATTCGTTTTATGTAAGTCTGCTGTCAGAGAAATATAAAAACGGACGTTCATTTTCCCTGCGCGCAATTTACACGGGTCTGCGGTCAAATCTAAGAGGCCGAAGGACCAAAGAATACTCTTCGCACATCTATCACTTCAGAAAACATCAATAAGGCTATTTTAAGCCATTTTAAGCGCGTTTTCTCAATTTAGCGGAGCAGAATGAAGGAGCGATTGAAATGTGGCCTGACAGCCTGTAATTTACCCCGCTATAATATAGACAGAAACTACCCAATTCAATTTAACGATAAATTTATCTTATGCCAGCTCTTTTTTATGAATGAGCCTCGTGAGCCTAATGGAAAGATCACTAAAAATAATCTTAGCATTACCATTTCTTTCAATATGATAAATAGCCTCTTCCAATTCGTGCATGATCTCGAATATATTATTCTGATGCACAAAAGGGGCAAATTTATCCAGGGAGAAGGATTCTTTTACGGCTTCGAAATAAAGCAGAGAATCTGCCGAATAATTCTTTAACATCGCCTGGCGGAAAACCTCTATACAATACGAAAGGAACTTCTTTTGTGTTTCACGCCCCTGAGCTGCCAGATGCTCGCTCCATGTTAACAGGTCACTAATTGAGGATTTATTACCCTTGGCCTTGAACGCCATCCGAACCCAGCTAACAAACCAGTTCTCGAACTCCAGATCGTCTGCGTTATGCTCAAGTATATGAAGCGCCTTGTTGTAATCGCCGCCCGATCTATGTGCTATTCGCCTAGCTAAATTTAACTCAACTCCTTTTATATCAGTTAGTTGCGTAGAAATATCTTCTTCAGACAACAATGGAAAATGAAGCTTTTGGCAACGCGAATGAATAGTAGAAAGCAGCGATTCTTCGTTTTCGGTAAGAAGAATCAACACCGTTTTTTCCGGGGGCTCTTCAACAATTTTAAGGATCTTGTTAGAGCAGGCTGTATTCATTTTTTCGGCCATCCAGATGATCATGATCTTATATCCACCTTCGTAGGATTTAAGGGAAAGGGTTTTCATCATTTCGGATGCCTCATCTACATTGATGGTTCCCTGTTTGTTCTCTATACCAAGAAGTTGTAGCCACTCAAATAGTGAGCCGTACGGTTTGGCTTTTACAAATTCCCGCCATTCCTCGAGAAATTGATTGGAAACGGCGTGTTTTTTTACCGTATTTGTGGTATTGACCGGAAATATAAAATGAAGATCGGGATGTGTGAGTTTTGCTATCTTATTCTCACAAGCTATGTATTCCGGGCTTCCTTTTTCGTATCGCGCACATAAAAGAGCCCGGGCGTAAGCGATTGCCATAGGAAGCAAACCACTCCCGGTGTTCCCCACAAATAACTGAGCGTGCGGAACACGCCCGTTTTCGATTGTTTTTCTGAAGTAGTTTTTAAGATGATTGTGGCCAATGACTTCCCTGAACTCCATACGCAAAACTACACTTTTTTTACTTCGGAAAGTAAGCCCCGAATAAACTATATTTGTGTCCTTAATCTCACCCAATGAAAACTGTAAACGACGTCAATTTTAAAGATAAGAAAGTATTAATCCGTGTGGATTTCAATGTCCCTCTTAACGAGGCGTTGGAGGTAACAGACGATACCCGGATAAAAGCCGCGAAACCCACTATTATCAATGTACTGGAGAGCGAAGGAAGTTGTATCCTGATGTCGCACCTGGGCCGCCCTAAGAACAGGGAGGATAAATTTTCACTAAAACATATTGTCGATACTGTAAGTGATATTTTAGGAGTGCAGGTTAAATTCGTGGAGGATTGTATTGGCGAGAAAGCCGAAGCGGCAGTTGCCGAGCTTGAATCTGGTGAGATCCTGCTATTGGAAAACCTTCGATATTATGAAGAAGAGACTAAGGGAGACCGGGAATTTGCCGAAAAACTCTCCAAACTAGGAGATTATTACGTAAACGATGCATTTGGCACAGCCCATAGAGCCCACGCCTCAACGGCTATTATTGCAGATTTCTTTCCCAATTCGAAGTGCTTCGGACTCCTACTCGCTTCCGAAGTAGAAAACCTCAACAGGGTACTCAGATCTGGCGAAGCCCCGGTAACCGCAATTATTGGCGGCGCTAAGGTTTCCTCGAAGATCACCGTGATAGAGAATATACTTGATAAAATAGATCACCTTATCATTGGTGGTGGAATGGCGTTCACCTTTATCAAGGCTCAGGGAGGAGAGATTGGAAGCTCTTTGGTTGAGGAAGATAAGCAGGATACTGCCCTGGACATACTTCGATTGGCAGAACAAAAGAATGTGAAGGTCCATTTACCTTCCGATGCAGTAATTGCTGACGGTTTTAGCAATGATGCTCATACCAAAATAGCTGCCGTAAATGCAATCCCTGATGGCTGGATGGGTCTGGACGCCGGACCGGAAACGAATGCTGCATTTGCTGATGTAATTGCAAACTCCAAAACTATACTATGGAATGGCCCCGTGGGGGTTTTTGAAATGGAAAAATTTTCTAAAGGGACCATTGAATTGGGAATGGCAATAGCCGAGGCGACCCAGAATGGGGCTTTCTCATTGGTGGGCGGAGGCGATTCGGTAGCCGCTGTAAAGAAATTTCAAATGGACGATAAGGTGAGCTATGTATCAACAGGTGGTGGCGCTATGCTCGAAATGTTGGAAGGTAAAACCTTGCCGGGGATAGAGGCTTTGTTAAAATAAAGGCTGTATACCCTTCGTTAGAGTATGGCGACTGTGTTAAAAATTTGCCCAATCGCCTCATTTATGTATTTTTAGAAAAATTTTATGCAGCCCAATCGCTCAATTTTTATGAAACCTACTTTATTTCTCCTGCTGTTTTTTTGCTTCGGAAGTTACCTATCCTATAGCCAGGAAGGGCGATCTGTGGACTCACTTCAGAAGAAAACCATACAGATAACAGACTCCATCACCATTCCGGTTAAAGTGGGTGATCTCGTAGAAAATACTGTGGTAACTAAGGTGAAGGACACGGTGGTTTTTGCTCTTAGCGACATGGAATCTGCCCGACTAATCGATAGTTTATGGCTGAAGGAACTTTACAGCACCGGACGTTTTGAGGAGATGTATGGCGCAATCCTAAACGAAGATTACAGCCCGGTTGAATACGAAGAATTACCCACAGAGGTATTAAAACAGCGCCTTAAGGAACTCAACGCCAGAACCCCTTTCAATGTAGAATATAATCCATCCCTGGAAAGTGTTATCAGGGGATATTTAAAGAATCGCCGCAAAACCATGGCAAAGCTAATGGCCTTGAGCGATTATTATTTTCCTATGTTCGAGGAACAACTTGATAAGCACGGACTACCATTAGAAATGAAATATCTAGCCATCGTAGAATCTGCCCTGGATCCGCGTGCTAAATCGAGAGTAGGTGCCACAGGTTTGTGGCAGTTTATGTATAGTACCGGCAAGTTATTTGGCCTGGAAGTGAATTCGTATGTGGATGAACGATCAGACCCTATCATGGCTACCGAAGCGGCCTGTAAATATCTGAAAAGTCTGGAAAAGAGTCTTGGCGACTGGGATCTTGCCCTGGCTGCGTATAATTCGGGCCCCGGAAACGTTTCAAAAGCGCTAAGAAGGGCAGGCGGACATACAAACTACTGGAATATAAGACAACATTTACCAAGGGAAACAGCTGGTTATGTACCCGCATTCCTGGCAACCATGTATATCTTCGAATATGCTGAAGAGCATGGTTTTAAGAGCAGCGGTCCTCAGTATCCCTATATTGCTACAGACACCATACGGGTTAAGAGCATGATAGGGCTAGACCATGTGGCAAAAGTCACAAATCTCGATCTGGATGAACTTACTTTCCTTAATCCTTCATACAAACACCAGATCATCCCGGTTGTGAAAGACGAAGATTATGTGCTGCGTTTACCGGTGGATGCGGTAGGTAAATTTGTTGCTAATGAGGAAGCTGTGTATGCCTATGCTGCTGCCGAATTTAATCAGCGTGAGAAACCACTACCCCAATTCTTCGAGCAATCCGATCGTATACGGTATCGTGTGCGAAGCGGCGACTACCTTGGTAAAATAGCAAGCAAATACGGGGTTACGGTTAACCAGATCAAGCGATGGAATGGCCTGCGAAGTACACGTCTGCGTATTGGACAACGTCTTACTATTTATCCCAGAGGCGGAGGCCCTAAAAAGTCGACTACAACCAGCACGGCAAGCACCAAGGCTAAGACAGGAGAACAAACATACACTGTAAAGCACGGCGATTCGTTATGGAGTATCTCGCAAAAATTTCCGGGAGTTACCGTAGAGAATATCAGAAAATGGAACGATATTAGCGGTAACAAATTAAAACCGGGGATGAAACTTAAGATTCAGAAAGGCTAATTTCCCCACAAACATGCTTAGATGAAAATTTTACGATTTGCCCTTATAGGGCTTATTCTTGCATTGTCTTCTTGCGAGAATTCCGCAAATCAGAATGGCTATTTGTTAAAATCACTGGGTAACATCAACACCCTTCAGGTGATTATTGAAAACGACCTATGGAATGGTGAAGTGGGAGAAGAAATACGAAACTACTTTGCTGCGCCTGTAGATGGACTTCCACAGGATGAGCCGTTGTTTTCCATGAACCAGATGCCTCCTTCCACCTATACGGATTTCGCCAGAAAATATCGCACCTTCCTGCATGTTTCCATAGGCGATTCCACCGGGGTAGCTATCAAAACAAATCCATACGCCAAGCCGCAAACAGGAGCTTTTATCGTTGGGAAAGATGCTGAAGATATCAAGAGATTACTAGAGAAGAACTATCAACAGATCATCACTGCATTTAAGGCTTCGGAAATAAAAGAAAAACAAAGAAGAATTAAGATCTCCCTAAAGAAAACAGACTCCCTCAAGAAACATTTCGGGGTGAGTTTACGGGTGCCTTCGGCCTACCGTACAGCCCTGGCCAATGAGGATTTTATCTGGTACCGAAAGGCATTAAAATCGGGAGAAACGAACATTATAGTTTATGAGGTACCACTTGGCCTAATACGAAGTGACAGTACTAGTGTAGCAGATATTATAAAGATCAGGGATTCTATTGGAGGTGATTATATGCCTGTGGAGGAAGGTGGCCGATTTATCACCGAAGCTGCATATGCCCCATATATATTTAAGACAAATATAGACGGTCACTTTGCCTATGAAACCAAGGGAATATGGGAAGTAAAAACCCAATTTATGGGAGGCCCATTTATAAATTATGCTGTGCGGGATTCGGTAAACAACCGATATCTTATCATAGAGGGATTTGTATATGCACCGGCTACCGGTAAGCGGGATCTTCAGTTCGAGCTGGAAGCCATTTTAAGATCCCTGAAGTTCGAATAAAAAAAGCCGGTCTAAATTACTTACAGACCGGCTTTTTAATATCTTGTAGAAGGAAAATTATTCCTCTAATTTCTTATCGTTAGGATCTTCTTTCGCAGCCTCTTTAAACTCCTTTATTCCGCTACCAAGTCCTCGCATTAATTCCGGGATCTTTCGTCCTCCGAAGAGTAGTAAAACAATCACAACAATAAGTACAATCTGCCATGGGCCAATTGCAAGGGGTAAAAATAGTGCAGTCATCTTTAAGAAATTTATAAGACAAAGGTAACAAGAATTCCTTAGATACAACGTTTTCAGGGTAAGTTTAGCATA
>CAJQNO010000147.1 GCA_905479745.1 uncultured Flavobacteriaceae bacterium
CTTGAAGTAACATACTTTCCGTCTTTCCCAAAGAATGGAGAGTCGTTAATTGTGAAAAGCATGCTCATGGTTGGCTCGTCGATAGCAATTGTCGCCAGGCCTTCCGGCATTTCTGCATCTGCTACCGTATCACCTATCTCAAAACCTTCAAGGCCCACCAAAGCACAAATATCTCCAGCCTGAACTTCGCTCACTTTTATACGGCCCAAACCTTCGAAGGTGTGAAGTTCTTTTATCTTGGTCTTCACAATGCTTCCGTCTCTTTTTACCAGCGACACCGGCATATTTTCTTTTAGCACGCCGCGTTGTAGGCGCCCAATTGCTATTCGGCCGGTAAAGGACGAATAGTCCAAGGAGGTGATAAGCATCTGTGGGGAACCTTCTTCGGTTTTAGGGGAAGGAATATGTTCGAGTACCATTTCCAATAATGGTTCGATAGAATCGCTGGGCTTTTTCCAGTCGTCACTCATCCAGTTGTGTTTTGCCGAACCGTATACAGTTGGGAAATCCAGCTGCCATTCTTCCGCACCCAGTTCGAACATCAGGTCGAATACTGCCTCATGTACTTCTTCCGGAGTACAATTCTCCTTATCCACCTTATTGATCACCACACATGGCTTTAAACCCAGGTTAATGGCTTTTTGAAGTACAAATCGTGTTTGCGGCATCGGTCCTTCGAAGGCATCAACAAGCAATAAAACACCATCTGCCATGTTAAGTACCCGCTCTACCTCTCCTCCGAAGTCGGCGTGACCAGGAGTATCGATAATATTGATCTTGGTATCCTTGTAAATTACAGACACGTTCTTTGAGGTGATGGTAATGCCACGCTCACGTTCCAGATCGTTATTGTCCAGGATAAGCTCTCCGGTATTTTCATTTTCACGAAAAAGACTACAGTGATGCATGATCTTATCCACCAGGGTTGTTTTACCGTGGTCTACGTGTGCAATGATGGCAATATTCTTTATATTCATAACTACTTAATTAGTACATCGTTGGCATCTCGCCTACGAGCGCGCAAAAGTAGTGCTATTTAGTGGATTTATAACTAGTAGAGACAAAATGATTTTTACTTTTAGATATAGATATAAATTTAATTGTATAATTTTAATGAAGTAAAGTCACGTTCATGGGGAGAGTGCGAATTTATTTGGCCATTCTGGCTATTATATTTATTACGGCTGAAGTTGACGCACAATTTGGGCCGCAGCAGGTTATTTCTACCAGTACCGAAAGTCCACATTTTGCCTTATTATTCGACATTGACAATGATGGGTTAACCGATATTTTAACTGCATCGACTATTGATGGCAAATTGAGGTGGTACCCAAAATTGGATCAAAACGGTAACTTCGACACTCAAGTTATCATCAATGTAACTCCAAATAATTACTTAGCGATCGAACATATAGATCTAGATTCCGATGGTGATAAAGATCTCTTATTCCTTATTAATAATCCCAGACGAATTGCCTGGTTGGAAAACACAGATGGTGCGGGAAATTTTAGTGCAGAGCAAGCCATTATTCCTACTCAACCTGATTATATAGCATCGATGGTGCTATTAGATTTCGATAATGACGGTGACGATGATATCATTGCAAGCATGACTGATACATTTACGGATAGAATCGTTTGGTTTGAACATATTGATGGACAGGGGCACTTTGGAGGTGAAAACGTCCTTATAAATAATTTAACCTATGTAGGGCCGATAGTTGTGATGGATATAGACAATGATGGCCTTTCTGATATATTGACTAGTCATGAGAACACCGGCCCGGCCAGATTAATTTGGTACAAGAATCTAGGCAATTCCACCCTAGGGCCGGAGCAGGAGATTTATCAATTTCCATTTTTCTCGTCGGATTTAACAAGTATCCATCATATGGTGACAGCCGATATTAATACCGACGCGCAACTGGATATTGTAATTACTTCACACAATGACGATACCGGCACTTATGTGTATTGGATCGAAAATCTTGATAATCAAGGAAGCTTTGGTTCGTTACAACTCATTCCGAATATGAATGGGGCGTATAATTTTTACGATCTGGATAATGACGGTAGTCTGGATATTCTGCTTTGGAATCCATCTATTGATCAGATATTTTGGAAAAAGAACCTCAATGGAGAAGGAACGTTCTCCACGGGTCATTTAATAACTAATGAAGCAGAATTTCCTGGTTCTGCACATGCCTTTGATCTTGACGACGATGGCTATTTGGATATCGTTTCGGCATCCTTAGCGGACGATAAAATTGCCTGGTACAAAAACTCTGGGATCTTTGGAGTTGAAGATCGGGTAAGAGGGCTATTCACTATATATCCTAATCCCACGGCGGATCAATTGATTATCAGCGGGGATCCAGGTATTCAGTCGGTGGAAATCATAGACCCGGTGGGTAAAAGTGTCCTTCGATTTGAAAATACCGCGAAATTGGACATTAGTATGCTCCCTCAAGGAATCTATTTCATTAGAATTGTTACAGTGGACGGGTTGTATGACCTTCAGAAGATCATAAAAAAATAAGATCCACACATTTTAATTTTCTTTACGCTCTCGCAAATTAAACCTTCACAATTGCTTTTCACTATCTTTGCATTTCAAAATAATTTTCGATGAACCTGGAATCAATTCCGAAGATAAAACATACAGAAGCCAATAACTTTTTCTTAATGGCCGGACCCTGTGCTATTGAGGGTGAAGAAATGGCCTACCTTATCGCCGAAAAGGTTGTTGCTATTACGAATAGGTTAAATATTCCCTACATCTTTAAAGGGAGTTACAAAAAAGCGAATCGGAGTAGAATTGACAGTTTTACCGGTATTGGGGACGAAAAGGCCCTGGAGATCCTTAAAAAGGTTTCGGAGAAATTTGATATCCCAACGGTGACAGATATACATGAAAGTGGTGATGCAGCCATTGCGGCTCAATATGTGGATGTACTCCAAATTCCTGCTTTTCTTGTGAGGCAAACAGATCTTGTTGTAGCGGCGGCAAATACCGGGAAAGTTGTTAACCTGAAAAAAGGGCAGTTTATGAGTCCGGAAAGCATGAAACATGCTGTAAAAAAGGTTACCGACTGTGGTAATGAAAAAGTGATGGTAACAGATCGCGGGACCATGTTCGGGTACCAGGATATGGTAGTCGATTTCAGGGGTATTCCCACTATGAAGTCTTTTGCTACCACGGTCCTGGACGTGACACACAGCCTGCAACAACCCAACCAGGCAGCCGGGGTAACCGGCGGACGCCCTGAAATGATTTCGACCATTGCTCGCGCGGGTATAGCCACAGGGGTGGACGGACTTTTCATCGAAACCCATTTCGATCCTGCAAATGCGAAGAGTGATGGAGCCAATATGCTGGATCTTAGCTTACTGGAAAAATTACTTTCAGATCTAGTGGCTATTAGAAGTACGATAAATCATTTATAGTATTTTAGGTCTCGATACGAATAAGCTTCTTCCAGGAGGTCGATCAAAACCTCATCATCTATGTCTTCCATCTTGTAATAACGAAGGGATTTCATGTGTTTCCTATTATCCGATACCAGTTTGTCTGCATATTTAGTAAGGTGTGCTCCGTGCCAAAAACCCAGGTCTACGTAGTTCTTGGATTGATTGAGGTACAGAAATGCCTGTTTCCCGTTAAGATAATAAAACGGGATCTTGAATTTATAAAGTAATTGGATTTCGGGAATGACAGACTCTATTACCAGTTGTAAATGGAGTAGTATAGAACGGTAGGGTTCTTTAGCATTTAGAATATACGCTTCAGCAGGATTCATTTACTACCCAAAACTATTCTTTGGCTTCGTGATTTTGAAAGAATTGATGAGATTCGTCCAGAATATAACTCATACTATAACTATCGGAGATAGAATGGCCTTCTTTCTGTAGTACTTCGAAATTACTCTCCTTACCATTTTTCTTGAGTGCTTCAGACATAACTTCAGCCTGCGCCAGTGGTATGATCCTGTCGTATTGTCCGTGAAATATAAGTACAGGTTTATCGAGATTCTTGGCGTAGGTTAATGGAGATATTTCATCCAGATATTTGGATTTGCGGTTTCCCAAAGCCATATTCCAAAATTCGTAGGAGAAGGTATTGTCGCTTTTTTTCTGAATCTTCATCCATTCTCGAACATCGGAAGGCGCCGATACTGCCACTCCAGCTGCATACAACTCCGGATATTTAATCAGGCTCATGTAGGTAGCATAACCACCATAACTATGTCCGTAAATAAAGACCTTTTTAGGGTCGATATTGTATTTTTTCTTAATGTAGATCACTGCATCGGCAATATCGTTAATCATAACCCCATCAATGCTGTTCACCCCGGCCATTACGTGTTTTTTACCGAAGCCTGTGGAACCACGGAAATTTACGCGTAGGGTTGCGTAACCTCTTGAAGTAAAATATTGCGCAAACTCATCCAGCCGCCAGTAATCTCTTACCCAGGGTCCGCCATGAGGTATTACAACCAGTGGAATCGATTGATCTTTGTTGTAATCTATGGGGAGATTTAAATAACAGGGTATTTTATAGTCGTCTCCTGCCTGGGCAGTAATATTAGTTGTCTTGGAAAGTTTAAATTCGTTTAATTCTTTATTGAAATGAAACATAACAGAGTAGGATCCATCGGTGACATCATATATTCCAATATTACCAGCATTGATATCACTCCACTGATGGATCACAAATCGATTCCCCGAGGCGTCCACATCTATAAAATCGTTAATATACCTGGGGTATTTAGCATTTAATTTGTCGTGAAATTGTTTATACTTGGGAGACAACCATTTATATTTAGGAACTATCCCCTGGTATCGGACACCGGCAACTTTCTCCTCAACGTAGTCGAATATTAATGAAAAGTCACTATCGTCGGGTTCCTTCACATCGCAATTTACATCTTCTACGAGTACTTCCAGTATAGCTTCCTTCCCAATACTATAACTAATAAGCTTGCGCTTATCTGAATCGATATTTGAGGTAAGGTAGATGATATCCGGGTCGAAACCAAAGCCTTCAAAAGTTAGGTTTTGGTTAAGAAAGGTGGTGGCATTTATATTTAAAGGGTACTTGCGGCCGTTTAATGTCACGTAAAATTGTTCCCATTTCTCGGTTTTTTTATTCTGAACCAGGTATGTATAACCATCATCGTTAAACCGAATCCCCAGCCTTACATTCCCAAAATAATCCAGTACCCATCGATTCATGTCGTGTAAAGATCCATTGATGACCGTATATTTCTTCCCGGTAAAGATGTTTACTTCCTTAATGGAAGCGTGAAAATTAATGTCATAAGTTTCTATGAGGACCTGATGTTTTTTGCTGGGGAGTGTACTCAACAGCCTGTTAATACGTAGGTTATCCCAAAAACTACGACGGCGTTTTCCGGGCACATCGGCCATTCTATCTACAATCTGTTTCGAATTATTTCCATCTATATCAATGGCATAGATAGCCCCTCTTGATTCGTACAGCAGGCGTTTGGAACTAAGCCAATATAAATTTTCTATTTGTCGGGTTCCTACCGGTATTTGATTATAAACAACATATCCATCGATGTCAAGTACAACAATTTCGGTTTCGATATTGTTGGTCACTACTTCGGCAAAGTACTTGCCATCCGGAGAGATAGTGAAACTGTATTGATTGTGTTGTTGAAATAATATTTCGGCAGGTATTTCTTTGTTAATGGAATCGTTCTGCCCATGCAACGGCAGATAAATAAAAAGCAATAACAATAGACTAAAGCCAATCGAAGTAGAAGCGGAACGAATCGACATAGGTTCGATATTATTTTGATATTCTAATAGCTGCAAATTATAAAATTGTATGAACAATCCAAACGACAAAAAAAAAGGTTGCCTGGCTCAGGCAACCTTTAATAGGAACATAATCGTTGTATTAACTCCCCAATTAAATGACGATTAGTCGATATCTTCTATTAGTATTTTGACTAATAATGAAGACAATTCAAATATCGACATCAATCCAATCACAGACAACAGGAAATAACCTGAATTTATACAGGGTTTTTCCTGTATTAGTATTGAGCAAGAAGATATTTAATCAGGTCTGTAGTAGTTACTATGCCAACAAGGGTGCCTTCATCTATAACCGGCAAAGCGTGAAATTCTCTGGCTGCAAATATTTCGGCTACTTCCTTGACCGTGGCATTGGGACTAACGCTTACCAGGTTTCTTGCCATGACCTGCTCTATGGTGAATAAGGTGTAAACAGAAGTATCCACCTCGTGAGTATCTTCACTAAAAGCATCGGCAAAACTAATACGCAGAAGGTCGGTATAACTTAGTATCCCAATAACTTTCGATCCTTTAACTATAGGAATATGACGGATTTTCTTCGCCTTAAACTGCTGTTCGGCGTTCTCTAAGGTATCTGTGTTTTTGAGCGTAACCACTTCCCGGGTCATAATACTGCTCACAGGAGTTCTTTCATTCATTTTATGATCGTTTTAGGTACATCTTTAATTTGATTAAAGTTCAGTATATGTTGGCAAACAAAATATGATAACGGTCAGTTAGCCCATTACCTTTATGTAAGAACGAAAAACAACATTGGCTAATTTTTAACATCAGCCCTATTTGGAAATCCAGTATAATTATTCTTACTTTGTTTTTCAAAGTACTTTAAAATGAGCGAACAAGATTATTTAAAAGACATTAGTGAGATCAAGGATCTCATGAACAGATCCTCCCGTTTTATATCCCTTAGCGGGTTATCCGGGATTTTCGCCGGGATTTATGCCTTGATAGGCGCAGCAGTGGCCTGGTGGTTGGTAGCCAATTCGGGGAGGGAATATCTCATTCTGGACGGACAAGTATTTAGACTTATACTGCTGGATCTTTTCCTTATTGCTTTTTTAAGCGTGATTACAGCCATATATCTCACAACACGAAAAGCCAGGAAAAATGGCGAAAAAGTATGGGATACCTCCTCGCGCCGACTCGTAATCAACTTCCTTATTCCACTAATTGTGGGTGGAATCTATATTCTCATTATCCTTAATCAGCAAAAATACGGACAAACAGGTGCTCTAATGCTCATCTTTTATGGACTCGCTTTAATAAATGCCTCGAAGTACAGCATTGGTCATGTGCGATATCTAGGATTTATCGAGATCGTCCTGGGGCTGATATGTGCCATACTTCCGGGTTATGGATTCTGGCTGTGGGTTATTGGTTTCGGAATTATGCATATTGTTTATGGTAGTTGGATGTATTTTAAGTATGATAGATAGTTATCTTTTGATTAACTCATAAAATATGTTTACTCAACAAAATAAAAGATTACGAATTATAATACTATTAGTAGTGTTTATATTATTAATACCATTTGTAGCTATGCAATTTTCCAAGGAAGTCAACTGGTCTATATTTGATTTTGTAGTAGCTGG